>CAZYTR010000077.1:0-2388 GCA_964650365.1 uncultured Alcaligenaceae bacterium
GCGCAGCGCCGCACTCGCCGCAGAATCTCTGGGACGCAGCGTTATCGTGCTGACAGAGAGAGCACTTCATGATGCCACGGTAAGTGTTGCTCTAGCCGCCGAATCCGTCCGCGACGCCGATGTCCAGAAGATTCGGGCCACCACTCGCGATTGCCGCGCGCAGCGCCGGCACCACGTCTTTCGGATCGCCGATCCGCCTTGCCGGTACGCCCAGCGACTGCGATAGCGCGACGAAATCGATTTCCGGATCGCGCAGGTCCATGCCGACGAATTTCTCGGTGCCGCGCATCGACACCAATCTTTCCTTGAGTATCCGGTAGCTGCGGTTGTTGCAGATCACGTAGGTGATTGGGCGCTTGAGGTTGGCCGCGGTCCACAGCGCCTGAACGCTGTACATCGCGCTGCCGTCGCCGACAATCGCGACCACCGGCCGGTTCGGCAGCGCCACGCTGATGCCGACCGCGCCGGCCATCGCAAAGCCGATGCCGCCGGAAGCCAGTCCGAAGAAACCTTGCGCATCCCGGAAGTGCAGAAAACTCTGCAACGAGAACGTCGAAGTCAGTCCTTCCTCGACCACCACCGCATCTTTCGGCAGCGCATCGGCGATCGCCATCATCAGCCAGCGCGGATCCATCGGCTTCGCACCGGCGAGGGCCAGCATGTCCTTCGCCAGGCGCTCGCGCTTTGCGGTCCAGTTGTTCTTCGCGATTTCGACCAGCCGTTGCGCTGATTGCGCCTTGCGCGCGGAACTCATCTTTCCGCGCAGGACCGGCAGTAGCGCGCGCAGCGTTTCCCTGACGCAGGCGCCGATGGCGATCTCGGCCGGATAGTTTTTGCCCAGCTCCCAGTCGCGCTCGCCGATCTGCACCACCGGCATGCCCTCGGGCAGCGGATCGACGTGACTATGCACCGACATGCGCAGCACATCGGCGCCCAGGCACACCAGCAGGTCGTGCGGGGCGAGCGCCGAACGCACCTGCTGCTGGTTGCGGGTGAGCGCGCCGAGGAATGCCGGATGCTCGGACAGAAAGTGCGCCGCGTAAGCGACCGTCTGTTGGTAAACCGGCGCGCCGAGGACTTCGGCGAGTTCCGCCGCTTCCTTCAGCGCGTCGCGCGTGGCAAGTTCGTGGCCGGCGATCAACACCGGATTGGCCGCGGCCAGCAGCCGCTCCGCGAGCCGTTCCAGCGTGGCGTCCGAAGGCCGCACGTCGGTCTGCACACGCGTCGGGTTGCCGATGTCCAGCGGCGTTTCGGCGTCGAGGATGTCGCCCGGCAGGCTGATGAACACCGGCCCGGTGGGCGGCGTGGTCGCGACTTTCGCCGCGCGATGCACGATGCGCGGCAGATCCTGCACGCGGGTGACTTCCACCGCCCATTTCACCAGCGGAGTTGCGATCGGCACCAGCGGGTCGTAGAGCATCGGCTCGGTCAGGCCGTGACCCTGTTCCTGTTGACCGGCGGTGACCAGCACCGGGGAGCCGTAGAACTTGGCGTTGAACAGCGACCCCATTGCGTTGCCCAGGCCCGGCGCTACGTGCACGTTGGCGGCGGCGAGCTGGTTCGACGCGCGCGCATAGCCATCAGCCATCGCCACCACGACCGCTTCCTGCAGGCCGAGCACGTATTGGATCTGCGGATGCGTCGAGAGCGCGTCCATGATCGGCAGTTCGGTGGTCCCGGGATTGCCGAATAGATGGGTGATGCCTTCGGCGGACAGCAGTTTCAGGAACGCCGCGCGGCCGGTGATGGTTTGGGCGGAGGGCAGGTTTCGATCCATTTGTTCGTTGTGATGACTATGTTTCGGGGATAAGGACAAGACCAGCTGGCCCGAGGCCAGCGAATGGAGCGTTCAACGCAAAGGATTCTTTTCAATACCCCCTTGAGAGGTACGCAAAGGAACGCAAAGGAAATCTGAGTAAATGTGAGAATAACATCACGTTCGAGTCCAACACTACGTGCCGGCCATTTTCTCTGCGTTCTCTCCTTTCGCCTCTGCGCCTCTGCGTTGAGATGTAGGGGGTTGAATCTTGAGTTTCAAGTGAAATGACTTGGCAGCTATCGAAGGCGCGTGCCGCACTTCGGGCAGTGGGTCGGGCTCATGAAATTGGCGCGCGTGGGGCCGAGTCCGCCGCACTTGTATTCGTTGAGCGTCTGATACGGCTGCGTGCCGCAATTGGGGCAGCGGTACAGCGCGTTCAGCGCCCTTACGATGCGGGTGAGTGTCATCACAAGAAGAGCCCCCGCGCTGAGGGCGAGCGCCCAGGCGAGGTCTCGCGGCGCGTTGGCGAGACCAGCGAACATCACCACCAGCGCAGCCGCAGCGGCCGAAGCGAACACCCAGCGCCGGTTGACCTTCCAGATCTGGGCGCGGCGGCCTTCGAATGTCGT
>CAZYTR010000078.1:0-4611 GCA_964650365.1 uncultured Alcaligenaceae bacterium
ATCGCGCGGCGCGACCTGGCGCAGGCGCTCTACAACACCATCCTGAACCAGCTGCGGCTCAAGGCCGCGGTGGGCAAGCTTGCCGAGGCCGACCTCGCGGAGATCAACGCGTTGCTCAAGGACGGCAGCAGGTGAGCGACGCATACGCTTTGTGTGGCGGTTTGCCGGGCTACATGGTCGAGGTCCGGCCGAATCCGGCGCAAGAATGAATTGTGCAGCCGGCGCCCGGCCGCCTCTCGTAATCGCGCTACGTGCCATATCGCTGGGCGCCCTGATTGCGATTGCTGCCGCCTGTGACAAGAAGCAGGAGAGTGCGCCGCAGCCGCGGCTGGTCAATGTAGTGCGCGTCAGCGTGGATACGGCTGATGGGGACGTCGCCTACTCCGGCGAGACGCGGGCGCGGTACGAGACCAACCTGAGCTTCCGCGTTGCCGGCAAGATCGTGGCGCGCAATGTCGAAATCGGCAGTTCGGTGCGCGCCGGCGCCGTGCTCGCCCGGCTCGACCCGGAGGACCAGCAGCTTATTACCCGAAGCGCGCAGAGCCAACTCGAAGCCGCCAAGTCGGAATTCGAGCAGACCAAGGCCGAACTCGTGCGCTATTCCGATCTGCTGAAGAAGAATTTCATCAGCCAGGCGGAGTACGAGCGCCGGCAGAACGCCTTCAACGTTGCCAAGGCCAGGCTTGGGCAGGCACAGGCACAGCTCTCTGCCAGCAAGAACCAGGCGGACTACACCGCACTGGTCGCCGATCGAGCGGGCGTGGTGACCGCAATCCTGGCGGAAGCGGGCCAAGTGGTGGCCGCCGGCCAGACGGTCATAAAGCTGGCGCGCACCGACGAGAAGGAAGTCGTCATCAGCATTCCGGAGAACCGGCTTGCCGATCTGAACGCGGCGAGGGAGATCACCATCACCCTGTGGGCGGATCCTTCGAAGATTTATCGTGGCAAGTTGCGCGAGGTCAGTCCCTCGGCCGATCCGGTTACCCGCACCTATGCTGCCAAGATTTCCATTCTTGACGCTGACTCGGGCGTGAGTCTGGGCATGACCGCGAATGTCTATCTGAAAGGATTGCAGCGCGGCGTCGCGATGCCGCTGCCGGCCACGGCGCTGTTTCAGGATGACGGCAAGGCCGCGGTGTGGGTGGTCGACCCCGCCACCGGCAAGGTGCAGTTGGTGCAGGTGGAGGTCGGCGAGTACGTGGAAGACAAGGTCGTCATCTTCTCGGGCCTGAAACCGGGAGACATCGTGGTGCGCGCCGGCGTACACAAACTCTTTGCCGGCGAGAAAGTTCGCATTTCGGGAGACGGCGCCACGGCAACTCAGACCGAAAAGGCTGCGCGATGAAGGGGTTCAACCTCTCGGAATGGGCCCTGGAGCACCAGTCACTGGTGCTCTTTTTCATGCTGGCCCTGTTCGGCGCCGGGGTCTTTTCCTATCTCAGGCTGGGCCAGGCTGAGGATCCGGATTTTACTTTCAAGGTCCTGGTGGTGCGTGCGATCTGGCCCGGGGCTTCACCGCGGGAAATGGAGGAGCAGGTCACCGAACGCCTGGAAAAAAAACTGCAGGAGACGCCGTTTCTGGACAACGTGCGCTCGTACACCAAGGCCGGAGAGACCATCATCTTCGTTACTCTCAAGGATTTGACCGTGCCGAAGGAGGTGCCGCGCGTCTGGTACATGGTGCGCAAAAAAATCGGCGACATACGCCACACGCTTCCGAACGGGATGATGGGGCCTTACTTCAACGACGAATTCGGCGACGTATTCGGCAACCTCTACGCGTTTACCGGCGACGGCTTCTCCTACGCGGAATTGAAGGACTACATCGAGGAGGTGCGAAAGCAAGTTCTGCAGGTTCCGAACGTCGCCAAGGCCGAGATCATTGGCGACCAGGAGGAAAAGATTTACGTCGAGGTTTCTCACCGCAAACTGGCTACACTCGGCATCGATCCCTTGTCTATTTTCGAGGTGCTGCGCGCCCAGAACGCCATGACGCCGGCGGGCTCGATTGACACCCGGTCCGACCGCATGTACCTGCGCATCTCCGGGAGCTTCGATTCCGTTGAAAGCATCCGCGAAATCGGCATTCAGGCCGGCGGCCGGCTGTTCCGCCTCGGCGACGTTGCCCACGTCTATCGCGGCTACGTCGATCCGCCCACGCAGAAAGTGCGCTACATGGGGCAGGACGCCATCGCCTTAGCGGTCTCGATGGCCAAGGGTGGCGACATCCTGGATCTGGGCAGGGACCTCGAGGCCGCCTTCAAGCACATCAAGCGCGAGCTCCCGGTCGGAATCGAAATCCACCAGTATTCGAATCAGCCGGCGGTGGTGAGGCGATCGGTCGACGAGTTCATGGAGACCCTGCTCGAGGCAGTGGTGATCGTACTTGCAGTGAGTTTCTTCAGCCTGGGATTCCGCACCGGAATGGTGGTGGCGCTGTCCATCCCGCTGGTGCTGGCCGTTACCTTCCTGATGATGAAACTCTACGGCATCGACCTGCAGAGGATTTCGCTGGGCGCGCTGATCATCTCGCTTGGTCTGCTGGTGGACGACGCCATCATTTCGGTCGAGATGATGGCGACGAAGATGGAGCAGGGCCTCGATAGGGTGAAAGCGGCGAGTTTTGCCTACACCTCGACGGCATTTCCGATGCTCACCGGCACCTTGATCACCGCCGCAGCCTTCATGCCGGTCGGTTTTGCCAAATCTTCGGCCGGCGAGTACACCTTTTCGATTTTTGCCGTGGTGACCATCGCGCTACTGGTGTCGTGGGTGGTGGCGGTGCTGTTCATCCCCTATCTCGGCTACAAGCTGCTCCCAGAGATGACGAACGCCGCCGCCCGGCCTTCGTTGTTCAAGAAATTCGTCGTCGGGCCTTTGCATCGCGCCATGCCACGGCTGGTTCCGGCGCCCGGTTTTCCGGCTGAGCATGACGCCGACGTCTATAACCGCCCGTTCTACCGCCGCGTCCGCGCGGTGGTGAACTGGTGCGTGACCTGGCGCAAGACCGTCATAATTCTCACCGTCGCGGTGTTCGCGCTGTCCATGTTCGGATTCCGCTTTGTGCAGCAGCAGTTCTTCCCGTCTTCCAACCGGCCGGAACTGATTGTGGATCTGTGGTTGCCGCAGGGCGCATCTTTCCAGGCCACCGAGATGCAGGTCAGGCGCTTCGAGGACAAACTCAAGGGCGATGCGAATATAGAGAACTACGTTGCCTACGTCGGCAACGGCAGCCCGCGTTTTTACCTGCCGCTGGACCAGCAACTTGGCCATCCGAATTTCGCCCAGTTCGTGATCGTTACCAGGGACAACAAGGCGCGTGAAATCATGGTCGAGAAACTCAGTCGCATTCTGGAGTCGGAATTCCCGCTGCTGCGCGGTCGCGTCAACCGGCTCGAAAACGGACCCCCGGTGGGCTATCCCGTGCAATTCCGCGTGGTCGGCGACGACATCCCGGCGCTGCGCAGGATCGCGCTCGAAGTGGCGAAAGTGGTACGCGCGCATGCGAATACGCAGAACGTGCACCTCGACTGGAACGAGCAGGTCAAGACCATCCGGCTGCGGATCGACCAGAACAAGGCGCGCGTGATCGGCGTCAGCTCGCAGGGCCTTTCAACCGTGCTCAATTCCATCCTCACCGGGTTCAGCGTTACGCAGTACCGTGAGAAGGACGAACTGATCGAAGTGCTGGCGCGCGCGGAAACCGCGGAGCGGCTGGACCCGGGCAAGCTCGGCGAAATCAACGTTCCAACGCAGTCCGGCAAGTGGATCCCGCTGACACAAATCGCCGAGATCGACTACGAATTCGAAGAAGGCATCGTCTGGCGGCGCAACCGCCAGCACACCGTCACAGTGCGCGCCGACATCCGCGGCGAGGTGCAGGCCCCCGTGGTTTCGATGCAGCTCGATTCCAAGCTGGACGCGTTGCGGGCTACGCTGTCTCAGCACAATCGAATAGACATGGGCGGGGCGATCGAGGAAAGCGACAAGGGCGAGAATTCAATCATCGCGGTGGTGCCAATGATGCTGATCATCGTGCTCACGCTGCTGATGATCCAGTTGCAGAGTTTTTCGAAAACCTTCATGGTGCTGCTGACTTCCCCGCTCGGCCTCATCGGCGTGGCGTTCATCCTGCTGACCTGGGAGGTGCCCTTCGGCTTCGTCGCCAACCTGGGCGTGATCGCTCTGTTCGGCATGATCATGCGCAACTCGGTGATCCTGGTTGACCAGATCGAGCAGGACATCAAGGGCGGCCATCCGCAGTGGGAGGCGATAGTCGAGTCCACGGTGCGGCGCTTCAGGCCGATTGTGCTGACCGCGCTGGCCGCCGCGCTGGCGATGATCCCGTTGTCGCGGTCGAATTTCTGGGGGCCGATGGCCGTCGCGATCATGGGCGGCCTGATTTCCGCCACCATACTCACGTTGCTGTTCGTGCCGGCGCTGTACGCCGCCTGGTTCCGCGTCAAGAAACCGGCTTGAAATTCAACAGCAACGACACGTGAAATGAAAAGGAAAACAGCAAGCGGATCAGAATCGTAACGATCGTTTCGCGATCAGTCGTTGCGGTTGCGGACGAGGCACGGATGGTGCTCCCGGCGCATCGCGCCGGGA
>CAZYTR010000079.1:0-2048 GCA_964650365.1 uncultured Alcaligenaceae bacterium
GGGCCACTCAACCAGCGCCGAAGGCGCGGCATAAGGTAGCCAGGGGCAAGCGCGCAGCGAAGCGAAGCGCGCCGCCCCTGGATCGCACCAAGTAGAATGGCTGAGCCCTGAAAGGGCGACATAAGCTTCGCCCGCAACTCACGACGATTCGTCGCAGAAGGCGTTGAGTTTCAAACAACCCTGAGCCGTGAGCCTTCTTCTTTCGCCCTTTCAGGGCTCGGTAGTTCGTATCTCTCGATCCAGGGGCGGCGCGCTTCGCTTCGCTGCGCGCTTGCCCCTGGCTACCTTATGCCGCGCCTTCGGCGCTGGTTGAGTGGTGTAGTTCTCTGTGTCTCTGTGGTGAATAAACCCTAGGAATCAATCACCACGGAAGCACGGAGAACACCGAGAAACACACAGAGCTAACAAAATGGGACACTCTTATAACTAGCGCGGTGGACCTCAAAGAATCTCATGACGCGTTCGATGCTGTCGCCCGGCTATGCAATGTTGTCAAACGGACGCGATTTGGATAGCATCGCGGTCCCATGACTGTCATTGCCGAAACCATGACGGGCGAGCAGATCATCGATCTCTGCCGCCGGCATACGATCTTCGAGTGGTCCGCCCAGTCCGCGGTGGACCCGATTCCCGTTGCGCGCGCGAAGGGAATTTACTTCTGGACGCCGGAAGGAAAGCGCTTCATCGACTTCAATAGCCAGCTGATGTGCGTGAACATCGGCCACGGCGACGAGCGGGTAATTAGGGCAATCAAGGATCAGGCCTCGACACTCCCCTATGCCAACCCGTTCATGGCCACCGACGTGCGGGCGCGTCTGGGCGTGAAGCTCGCGGAGATCACACCCGGAGACATCGATGCCTTCTTCTTCACAAACGGCGGCGCCGAGGCGAACGAAAACGCGATCCGCATTGCGCGGCTTTTCACAGGGCGTCACAAGATTGCGGCACGATACCGGTCGTATCACGGAGGAACGGCGGGTGCTCTAACGCTGACCGGAGATCCGCGCCGATGGGCAGCGGAGCCGGGCATCCCCGGCGTCATACGCATCCCCGACTTCTACCATGGCATACAGAAAGGCTGGGACACGACTGATGACGTGATGGCGCGGACCGATGAGATTCTGCAACTCGAAGGTCCGCAGACCGTAGCGGCAATTATTGTAGAACCCGTTACCGGGACTAACGGGATCCTCGTGCCGCCGGACGGCTACATGCAGGGGTTACGAACGCTGTGCGACAAGCACGGCATCCTCCTCATCGCCGACGAAGTGATGTCGGGTTTCGGCCGCACCGGCGAATGGTTCTCGGTCGACCACTGGAAGGTTGTGCCCGACCTGATATCGATGGCCAAGGGGCTGACGAGCGCATACGTGCAACTGGGTGCGGTGGGGATGCGGCGGCACATCGCCGATCACTTCGAGAAGAACGTGTTCTACGGTGGCCTTACCTACAACAGCCATCCGATTGCCTGCGCCGCGGCGCTGGCAACCATCGGGGTGTATGAAGAAGATCACCTCATCGAAAACGCGCGGCGCATGGGGACCGTGATGCGAGGCATGCTCGAGGATCTGGAGCGTCGTCACCCGTCGGTAGGCGCCACGCGCAACATTGGTCTCTTCGGAATAGTCGAGGTGGTGCGAAATCCGCAGACACTCGAGCCGATGGCGCCCTTCAACGGCACATCGCCCGAGATGCAGGCGCTCAACAAGTCCTTCCGTGCGGAAGGACTCTACACGTTTGTACGTTGGAACACGTTCTTCACTAACCCCCCGCTTTGTATCACTGAAGCCGAAATGCGTGAGGCGTTTGCGATCATCGATAAGGGCCTGGAGATTACCGATCGCGCTGTTTCGTAGCCCGACTCAGTTACCGCCCAGTTTGACCCAACTACACCAAGACGCCACCGGTCTAGCAGGCTGCTGAAAAACTCATTTTGGAGTGCGGAGGCAAGCGTAGCGCGACTCCGCTTTGGATTGGCGAGCCCTAAAACCCCAAAAGAATCCAAAGCGCCGTCGCCGCTTCGCTCTGCCGGCGCACTCCACATTTCG
>CAZYTR010000080.1:0-9398 GCA_964650365.1 uncultured Alcaligenaceae bacterium
AGGCTGACCTGTTGCGGGGAAAGGGCAAGATTGGAGTCGTTGAGTTTCATCGAGCGGTTCCTGATTCCGGGAGGGGCTGTCGCGAAAAGGACGGCAATGCGTAATGATACTGCGTCGCGCCGCGCAAGGCATGCCGACCCGAGGGGGTCGCGTTCATCGCGCTGCCCGCTGATGTGCGTTATCCTCACCCTAGGGCAAGCGCACCTGCCCGCGACCGCACTCGATTCCTGAATTTCAGAATCCACCCACCGACAGGCGCCAGATGAAGCGATTTTTGCGCGTGGTTGCAGTCATTTTTGCCGCGCTGGTCGTGGTGGTCATTGGCGTCGTGCTGTCCACCCCTCTGTGGATCAACGAAGCCGCGGTGAAAAACGAGATCGCCGGCCAAGTGGCGCGCGCGACCGGCGACAGCGTGGAACTTGACCGACTCCAGCTTCGCTTTTTTCCGCTTCCGCGCGTGGTGATTTCCCACCTGAAATACTCGATGCCGGGCACGGCGGAAATGCAGGCACAGTCCGCCGCGGTCAGTCTCGACTTGTGGGCGCTTCTGTCAGGCCGCGTGCGGCCGCGGGACGTGAAACTCTCCGGGGCGCGCATAACGGTACGCCTGCCGGCTGGCGGGCCGGGTACGCAGCCGGTTTCCGTGGAACTTGCCGATCGCCTGCTGAGACAGCTCGTCGGGCAGATCACCGCGGCCAGGCCGAACCTGCGGATGACGATCGAGGATGCCCGCGTGGAAGTGTTGATCGGCGATCGCCCGCCGCTGCTGTTGCAGGCAGCGCGTGCACGAGTCAGTCTCTCTGCCGGAAACATCGATGTGGAGCTTGCCTGCAGTTCGAACCTGTGGGAACAACTGGCCCTTGCGTTCACGCTCTCCGGCGCCGATCTTGGCGGGGCAGGACGCGCCGAAGTCATCGGCCTGCAGACGAGTCGCCTGAACAGTCTGCTGGGACTCGCGTCCGACTCGCCGATCGCAGAAGCAGCGATCATCGGCCGGATCGACTGGCGCATGCAGGGGCTGACGAACCTGAGCGCGGATCTCATCGCGTCGGCGCCACAGGTCACGCTGTTTCGCGGAACCAACTGGCACGCGTTTGCTGGCGTAGCTATCGCCGCCGGATTCCAGACCAGGGGCCACACACTGGAAGCGAGTTTGCATCGTCTTTACCTGCGCGCCCCGCACCTGATGTTGAGCGGAAAACTGGCACGGAACGAAAGCGGCGTCTATACGCTGGATGGCAATGCGATGGGCGTCGATCTCGATGAGCTGTTGGCCGCCGCCCGTGACATCGCGCCCGAAATTCCCTGGATCGCGCGGCCGCCCTTCGCCATTCACGGCGGAACGATCTCCGCACTGCGAATCGGCAGTCATGCCGATGCGCCCTCGGAATTGTTCCGCCCCGACCTGTTGCAGCTCGAAGCGGCAGTCGAAGGCGTCGGCATCGACTTCGCGCGCAAGGGTATCCGCGTCCGGGATGTCGGCGGCCGCTTCTCTATCGAGCGCGGCGAATTGCGCGTTCAGAGCCTCACGGCCCGACTCGGGAAATCCGTTCTGCGCAATGCGCGCCTCGCGACAGACCTTCTGACCAAGCCCGTTACGCTGAATGCGGAGGCCGAGCTGTCGGTCGACCTGGCAGAATCCCTGGTGCTGGCGAGGCAGATATTGCCCGACGCCGAACTCCGATCACGGCTCGACGAGCTGGAGCAGATCGAAGGCAAGGCGGTTGTCCGTCTCGCCCTGGAGGGCAGCCTGAAAGCACCGCTGCTGCGCGTCGATGTCCCGGAAATGACTCTCATCGCGCGCCACCGCGCAGTGCCATTGCCGATCCGGGTATCGAAGGGACAGGCAGGCTACGCCGGTGACACAGTCTCGCTGCACGCAGTGGACGGTCATATCGGCGAGTCGAGTTTCACCGGACTCGATGCATCCTTCGATGTGAAGCCGCCCTATCGATTCAGCGTCCGTCACGAACGCGCCGCACTCTCGTCTGCGGAACTGTTTGGCTGGGCGGCTGCCCTTCCGGAACTTGGAAAAACGCTGGCACCGGTTAAACGTGTCTCCGGCACGATCGAGTTGTCCGCCTCGCGGGCGGAAGGATCGTTGCAGAAACCCGAAGACTGGCTGTTCCGCATTATCGCCACGCCGCGGGGCCTGACGGTTCACGCGCCGGATTTCGGTCCGGAGCTCAAATTCGATGGGGGCGTCGTCGAACTCTCCCCACTCGAGATCGACATAAAGGGCGTTGGCGCCGCCGTCAAGGATGCCGCTTTCAGCGTGTCCGCACATGTTGCCGACTATCGCAAACGAATAACCGATCTGGATGCGACCGCGAACGGGAAGCTCGGCGCCGAGGCGCTTGCCTGGATCTACCAGGCCGCCAAGATCCCGCGCGCGCTGCAGATGCGCGCGCCGATCGAAGTAGCCGACGCCATTCTCAAACTCAGGGGCGTGGAAGACGTCAACTTCAAGGGTCGATTCAGCATTGCGGGCGGACCGGTGCTCGGGGTCGAAGGCCGGCGCGCCGCGAAGACTTTGGAAATCGGCAAGGTTACGGTGAAGGACGCCGTTTCCGATGCCAGCTTCGGCGGAAAACTCGCGGACGGGAACGTGGAAGGCTGGTTCAAGGGACAACTTTTCGGTGAAACGCTGGTTCACACTTTCGTCGAACTGGCGCTATCAGTCGGTGAATTAAAGGGCGATTTTTCTGCCGCAGCGGACCTGGAAAAACTGGAACACCTCACCGCGCGGGGCCACCTGGAAGGATCGAGCATCAAGTTGGCGACATTGCTCCCGATGCCCCTCGAGGCACAGCGGTTTGCCATCAGTGCGGACGGAACCAGGATAACCGTCAGCGAGGCCAGGCTCTCCAGCGGGGACAATCAGGGCGAGATTGTCGGTACGCTCGAACGACGCGGAAAAAAACTCACCCTCGATGCCGATTTCCGTTCGGACCGGATCGTGTTGCCCACACTTCACTCGGCTCCTGGATCGGACCAGCCCGACCGGCTGACGAAGATCCGTCTGGCCGACTTGCCGATAGACGGGCGTATCGGAGTCAACATCAAGAACCTGCAGATTGGCGCCCTGGAAATCTCGCCACTGATCGCTGGCGCCACGCTTGCAAACGCAAAACTCGATCTTGACCTCATCGATGCCGCCATTTGCGGCGTCAACCTGTCCGGCGGCCTGAGCGGAGAAAAGGGCGATATCAGGGTGAATGCCACGCTCAAGTCCCGCAATGCAGAACTCGACCGATCCATTACTTGCCTGACCGGAGCGCACCTTCAGGCGAGCGGTCACATCGATCTGGATGCACAGTTCACGACTCAGGGGACGCGGGATACTCTCGACGAGAGCCTGCGCGGCACGTTCTCGGCAACCGCGCGCAATGGCAACCTGAAAAAAATGGACGCTCTCAACCAGGCCTTCGCCCTGCTCAACTCGACCGAGGCGGTGCGCGGAAAGAACCTCGAAATTGCGCCGGCCGGACTGCCCTACCGAACCATGAGCGCGCGAGGCTCACTGGATGGAAAACTCATTCATATCGACGAGGCAATACTCGACGCGCCCGCGGTCCGGATTGTTGCGACAGGCGATGTGGACATCGGCAATCACAAGCTGTCCGTTGATGCAATGGTGGCACCGCTGCAGACGGCCACCACCATCCTGGACCGCTTGCCACTGCTGAGTAGAATATTCGGCGGCTCGGTACTGGCGGTGCCGGTCCAGGTAGGCGGCACTGTGGAGAATCCGATCGTCGTGCCTCTGGGTCCCGGCGCCGTCGTCAAGCGCTTGACGGACATCTTCGGCAACGTCCTCAAGCTGCCGATCGATGCGATCACGATCGTTGCACCCGGTACCGCATCTCCGGGCGGAAGCCCGTCAGGCAAAGACGTGAAATGAGTCGGCTTTAGTTCTCGCAAACCGACGAACGAGAAAATCAGAAAAAAACGACCAATGAGCAAGCGGCGGAAATCTCCCACAGGATCGCGCAGTTCCCGGCCCGGCCGGACGCCCACCGCCGACTCCACGCAACGCCCGGTGGGACCGAAAGCCGCGATGAGGCTGCGTCGTGTGCTCCTGCCTGGCCTGGCAATCGCTGCCGTGGTCGTTGTGGGAGCCGGGCTTTACGGCTGGCTGTCAGGATACTTTTCACCGCAAGCGGACGATTCGGCCGCCCAACCGGCCGCACCTCAATTCGTCGGCCGCGCGGTTTGTTCTTCATGTCATGCCGAACAGGACAAGGCATGGCAAGGATCACACCATCAGCTCGCAATGCAGGCCGCGAACGCCTCCAACGTGCTTGGCGATTTCGGCAGCGCGAAGTTCAAGTATTTCGGCGTCGAGTCCACTTTCTTCAAGCGCGACGGCAGCTTCATGGCCCGCACCGATGGCCCCGACGGCAAACTCGCCGACTTCGAGGTGAAGTACGCCTTCGGCGTGACGCCTCTGCAGCAGTACCTGATCGAATTCCCCGGCGGTCGATATCAGGCGCTCTCCATCGCCTGGGACACGCGTCCCAAAAGCGCGGGCGGGCAGCGCTGGTTCCATCTTTATCCAAAAGAGAAGATCGACTACAGGGATCAGCTCCATTGGACCGGCCTGTACCAGAACTGGAATCTGCAGTGCGCCGAGTGCCATTCGACCAATCTGCACAAGGGATACGATCCGGCGGCAAACGCGTACAAGACAAGCTTCAGCGAAATCAACGTCGCCTGTGAAGCCTGCCACGGCGCCGGCTCTGGCCACGTCCAGTGGGCGAAGAAGGCCAAGGGCCCGTATTCTCTGCAGGACCACAAGGGCTTCGCAGCGCTGATGCACAGCCGCTGGAATGACGCGTGGAAGTTTTCTGCCGATGACGCGAAGTATGCCCAGCGCGACAAATCCGCTGACCCGGCCGCAATGAACGCCTGCGCTGCCTGTCATTCCCGCCGTTCGACCATTGCCGAAGGCGGCCATCCCAGCACGGCCCTTGAGGACACGCATCGCCTTGCAGTCCTCACCCCGCCGCTCTATTACGCGGACGGCCAGCAGCGCGACGAGGTCTACACCTGGGGTTCGTTCCGCCAAAGCAAGATGTATCGGCGCGGCGTCACCTGCATGGATTGCCACGAACCGCACGCGCTCAAGCTCCGCGCGCAGGGCAATGCCCTGTGCACGCGCTGCCACAATGCCGCCGTGTTCGACACCGGGAAACACCATTTCCACAAGGACGGAGCGAACGGCGCGCAATGCATCGCCTGCCATATGCCGGCGACGAACTACATGGGGATCGATGCCCGGCGCGATCACAGCATCCGCGTGCCGCGTCCCGATCTCTCGCTTTCGCTCGGCAGCCCGAACGCCTGCATCCAATGCCACGCCAACCGCAAGTCCGGGTGGGCCGCTGCGGCGATGGACCGCTGGTACGGCCCGGCCTGGCGCGAGCGCACCCACTACGGACCGACGCTGCACGCGGGCTCGACGCAGGGCGCGAAGCCCCTGACCTCCCTGCTTGCGCTCGCCGCAGACCCGGCAACTGCGGCGATTGTGCGCGCAACCGCTGCGACGCTGGCGCAGCCGCAGATGCGCCCGCAGTTGCTGCCGGCAGCGCAGTCGCTTCTGGCGGATGCCGATCCTTTGGTTCGGATCGCCAGCCTCGGCCTTCTCGAACCGTTCGAGCCGGCAACGCGCCTGCGTGCGGTGTCGCCCTTGCTCGACGATCCAGTCCGGGGCGTGCGCCTCGAAGCGGCGCGAATTCTGGCGGACGTGCCCGAGACGCAGTTGGCCGCCGACCGGCGTCAGGCCCGCGACAGTGCGACGAAGGAATACGTGGACTCTTTGATGCTCGACGCCGACTGGCCGGCCGCGAACATCAATCTCGGTAATCTTCACATGCGTCAGGGGCGTGCGGCTGAGGCAATCGCCGCGTACGAGCGCGCGCTTTCGCTCGACCCACGATTCGTCGGCGCGTATGTCAATCTCGCCGACGCACACCGCCAGCAGCGCAACGAGGCCGAAGGCGAGACGGTGCTTCGCCGCGGCCTGTCCGTGTTGCCGCACGCGGCAGATCTGCACCATGCGCTCGGGTTGCTGCGGGTGCGCCAGGGCGACAAGACCCAGGCATTGAAGGAACTCGGTGAAGCGGCCAGGCTATCACCCGACAACGCCCGCTACGCCTACGTCCACGCAGTGGCGCTTCATTCCGCGGGCCGGCCGGATGAAGCGCTGGCGGCATTACGCGCTGCCGACGCGCGCCACCCTTATGATCTCGGCATCCTCGGCGCGCTGGTATCGATCAACCGCGAGGCGGGCAACATGACTGCCGCCCTTGCCTACGCCAGGAAAGCCGCCGAAGCGGCACCCGAGGACCCCGAGGCGAAGCGCCTCGTGACCGATCTGGAAAGAGCGCGCTGACCGGGGCGGGTCTGGATAATTGTCCTTCCTGTAAGGACCAATATTGTGTAATATGGCATTCTTAACAGGACAACTGTGCAGGACATGCGCGACGTTATACGACAAAAGATTGCCGACACGCTGGCCTTCCAGCCGCCGGCGCTAACGCGCCGGGACGCGCGCATACCGGGGATTCCGCGCAAAGCGCGCGCGGTCGTCGGCATGCGCCGCGCGGGCAAGACGTGCTTTCTGCTGCAGTGCCTGGCCGACCGGCTGGCGGCGGGCGCGCCGCGGGAGACGCTGGTCTATTTCAGCTTCGAGGACGAACGGCTCGCGGGCCTGGAGGCGGCGCAACTCAACTGGGTCCTGGAGGAATACTTCACGCGCTGCCCCCAGTTCCGCGACCGCCAGCAGGTCACGTTCCTCTTCGACGAAATCCAGGTGGTGCCCGGTTGGGAGACGTTCATCCGGCGGGTTCTGGATTCCGAGAAAGTGGAAGTGTTCGTCAGCGGCTCGTCGGCGCGGCTGTTGAGCCGGGAGGTGGCGACGGCCCTGCGCGGGCGCGCGACAGAGACGATCATCTTCCCGTTCAGTTTCCGCGAATATCTGCGCCATCACGGCATCGAGCGGCCGGCGGATCCGAAGTTCACGCCGAAGGCGCAACGCTCGCGGCTGGAGCGTGCCTTCGGCGATTACCTTGCCGCAGGCGGTTTCCCGGAGGCACAGGGACTGTCCGCTCGCGACCGCGTGGTGCTGTTGCAGGGCTATGTGGACACCTGCATATTCCGCGACGTGGTGGAGCGGCATGGCATCACCAACGTGGTGGCCTTGCGCCGGCTTGTGCGGCAGTTGCTCGGCGCGGCAGCGGGTCGCTTCAGTGTCAGCAGGTTTTACAACGACCTGCGCTCGCAAGGCATCGCCGTGGCCAAGGACGCGCTGCATCAGATGCTGGCGCACCTGGAGGACGCGTTCCTGGTGCGGCTCGTGCCGCTGGTGACGAGTTCCGAGCGCCGGCGTCAGGTGAATCCTCGCAAGGTTTATCCGGTGGACCCGGCACTCATCCCGGCGTTCGATCGCAGCGGCAAGGCGAATCTCGGCCACCTGCTGGAGACCGCCGTGCTGATCGAGCTGGAGCGCCGGGGCTGCGAGGTTGGCTATGTGCTCACGCCCGGCGGATTCGAGGTGGATTTCCTCGCTACCACGCCGGATGATGGCCGCTTGCTGATTCAGGTTGCGGCGGACCTTTCCGACAAGGCGACGCGTGAGCGGGAGTTCCGGGCGTTGACGGACGCGTTGCCGTCCAACCGCCGCGCCAAGGCCCTGCTGCTCACGCTCACAGGCAGCGACGTCCTGGCCGCGAAGGTTGATGCGCCATCAAAGGTAACGGTGCGCGCTGCCTGGGAATGGATGCTGGATCAGGCGAATTGAACGGCGCTCTATAATAAACCTGCGGGAAGCATGGTATTGCCACAGCGAAAGCGGTGGCGTGCACTTGCTTCGCCAATCATGGCCAATGTACCAAGTCGTTCCCGTGACCACGATATGGACGAGAGTACCGATTCACTCAAAAGAGATTTACAATCCGGCGCCCGTTCAAAGTCGTTCCAGTATTGACAATGTGTAAGGAGGAACAAAAATGAAACAAGTCTTGCGGTGGTTTAGTTTGGCAATGACCGTGGCGCTGGTTGCATTCGCGCTGCTCGCGGCGCGGGCCGGTGTGCTCCGGCTGGCCGTACGCTGGCCGGCCTGGTCGCGGTACCTGGCACCTTATGCGATCGGCACCGTTGCCATGTTCTGGGTGATCGAACGCGTGGGTGGGTTCTAGGCCATGGGTTTTGCACGCGCTCGCGTGTGGGTCGCTGCATTCCTGGCCGCTGTCATGGGCAGTGCGCTCGCCCAAAGCTCGATTACCGGCACTGCAACCTATCGCGAGCGCATCGCGTTGCCGCCGGATGCGGTGTTCGAGGCGACGCTCGAGGACGTCTCCAAAGCCGATGCGCTAGCCAAAGTGCTCGGCCGCGCAACGATCGATAGCCCCGGCGCGCCGCCGTTCCAGTTCACGATCGATTATGATCCGGCGCGCATCGAGCCGCGCCATCGCTACGCGGTGCGCGCGACAATTCGCGCGCACGGCCGCTTGCTCTTCACGACCGACACACACTACCCGGTGCTGACGCAAGGCGCGCCCCAGTCGGTGGATCTTTTGTTGCGCCGGGTCGGCGGCGAGGCGGCTACTGTGCCAGCAGCTCCAACCGTAACGGAGCCTCTGGAGAACACTTACTGGAAGCTCGTCCGTCTGCGGGACGAGCCGGTCATCGTCGAGCCGAACCAGCGCGAGCCGCACATCGTTCTGCACGCGCAGGGCCGGCGCGTCGCCGGATCCGGCGGCTGCAATAGTTTGCTCGGGGGCTACCGGCTGGACGACAATCGGATTGTTTTTGAGAAACTCGCCTCGACGATGATGGCGTGTGCCGCGGGGATGGAACAGGAGCAGCGCTTTCTGGGGGCGTTGGGTGAGGCAACAAGCTGGCGCGTGCTCGGCTCGCATCTCGATCTGATCGACGCTGACGGCGCGGTTCTGGCGCGGCTCGAAGCGCGCCATTTGAAATGACCCGGGTTCACATCGTGTTGTAGACTGGCTCATAGCCCATTCTTTCCCATAAGGCGTTTTGAATCCGAGTGCTTTGCGCAGCGCGTGGTTCAAGCGTCGCATAATGTGGTCCAAGTGGCGCCCGAAAAACCAGAACTGCGGCGCATGGTCGCTACGCGGCCATTTCGCCAAACCTTACTTCGCCCGAAGGTGAGGGGGTTCCACCAATCCCGAACGGGACACCAACGCGGGATTACGGTTACTCCAGTTGCTGTGGCGCGAGCGTGGCGACGCCGCTCGAACGGCGGATTGAAGCCTGCGCGCGCTGGCGCACCAGGTCGATGTGCTGCCGGAACGCGTACAGGTTCTCGGCGTAGGCTAGCGGGGTCTCGATCCGATGGACCGCGTCCTCGATTTCGTCCAGACGATCGC
>CAZYTR010000081.1:0-2357 GCA_964650365.1 uncultured Alcaligenaceae bacterium
ACGTTCAAAGTCGTGCCCCCGGGTGTGGGCATCGTGCACCAGGTGAATCTCGAGTACCTGGCGCGCGGCGTCCACGCGAAGAACGGCATTTATTATCCCGACACCCTGGTCGGGACCGACAGCCACACCACCATGATCAACGGTATCGGCGTGGTGGGCTGGGGCGTCGGCGGCATTGAGGCCGAGGCAGGCATGCTCGGCCAGCCGGTTTATTTCCTCACCCCGGACGTGGTGGGCGTGAACCTCAAGGGCGCACTGCGAGGCGGTGTCACGGCAACGGACCTGGTGCTCACGGTGACGGAGATGTTGCGCAAGGCGAAAGTAGTGGGCAAGTTCGTAGAATTCTTCGGCGAAGGTGTGGAGAACCTGTCTGTGCCGGACCGCGCAACCATCGCCAACATGGCGCCCGAGTACGGCGCCACCATGGGCTTCTTTCCGGTGGACGACGCCACCATCGAGTACTTCAAGGGTACGGGCCGAACACGGGAGGAAATCGAAGCGTTCAAGTTCTATTTCAAGGCGCAAGGCTTGTACGGCATCCCCAGGAAGGGCCAGATCGATTACAGCCAGGTACTGGAGTTGAACCTGTCGGCCGTGGCGCCTTCGCTGGCGGGACCCAAGCGCCCGCAGGATCGCATCGAGATTGGCGCCGTGAAGTCCAGATTCACCGAGCTGTTCTCCAAGCCGGTGGCGGAAAACGGATTCGCCAAGAAAAGCGAAGACCTGAAACGGCGCTTCAAGACCCGCGACGGCATCGACATCGGATCGGGCGACGTCATCATCGCCGCGATCACCTCGTGCACCAATACCTCCAATCCGAGCGTGCTTCTGGCAGCGGGCCTGCTGGCGAAGAAAGCGACCGAACGCGGCCTCTCCGTGAAGAAGCACATCAAGACTTCGCTCGCTCCGGGATCGCGCGTGGTCACCGAGTACCTCGAAAAGGCGGGCCTGCTACCCTACCTGGAGAAACTCGGTTTCTACTTGGCCGGCTACGGCTGCACCACATGCATTGGCAACGCCGGGCCGTTGGCCGAGCCCATCGAAGAGGCGATCGTCAAGAACGACCTGGTCGGTGCGGCGGTGCTTTCCGGCAACCGCAATTTCGAAGCGCGCATCCATCCCAACCTGCGCGCCAACTTCCTCGCCTCGCCACCGCTGGTGGTGGCTTATGCCATCGCCGGCACCATGCTCAAGGACCTGATGAGCGAGCCCTTGGGCAAGGGCGCAAAAGGCGAGGACGTGTGGATAGGTGATGTCTGGCCCAGCAGCCAGGAAATTTACGACTGCATGAAATACGCGATGGATGCCAAAACCTTCCGCCGGCTGTACTCGAACCCGGGAAAAGACAATCCACTGTGGCAGGGCGTGCCCTCGGCTTCGGGCCAGGTGTACAACTGGCCCAGGTCCACGTACATCGCGGAGCCGCCTTTTTTCCGCGACTTCAGCATGCAGCCGGGACGGACCGCCAACATCCTCGGTGCCCGCGTTCTGGGCATCTTCGGCGACTCGGTCACGACGGATCACATCAGCCCGGCCGGTTCGATTCCCGAGAGCTCCCCAGCCGGAAAATACCTGATCGCCAACGGGGTCGCAAAGGCCGACTTCAATTCCTACGGCGCGCGCCGCGGCAACCACGAAGTCATGATGCGCGGCACGTTTGCCAACGTGCGCATCAAAAACCTGATGCTGCCCCCAAGGACGGATGGTTCGCCGGTCGAAGGCGGCGTCACCCTGTTCCAGCCTTCGGGAGAGCAATTGTCCATCTACGACGCGGCGATGAAATACATCGCCCAGGGAACATCGACTGTGGTGTTTGCCGGCGAGGAGTACGGCACCGGTTCGTCGCGCGACTGGGCGGCCAAGGGTGCGCAGTTGCTGGGCGTGAAGGCGGTCATCGCCAAGAGCTTCGAGCGCATCCACCGGTTCAATCTGGTCGGCATGGGCGTGCTGCCGCTGCAGTTCAAGGGCGCCGATACGGTCGAGTTACTGGGAATCAAGGGCGACGAAGAATTGGATATTCTCGGCGTCGAGGGCGAAATCAGGCCGCAGCAGGACCTCAAGCTGGTGGTCAAGCGCACCGACGGCTCCCGCGCCGAAGTGAAGGTTCTGCTGCGCATCGACACCCCGATCGAAGTCGACTATTACAGGCACGGCGGAATTCTTCCTTACGTGTTGCGCGAACTTGTCGCTGCTTGAAGCGACGCCGCGTGCCTGATCCGCGGACGACGTCCACCCGGGAGTCCGCCACCGGGAAAGTCCGGTTTTCCTCGCGTATCGTTCTCGACACGAATATCTGGCTGGACTGGCTGGTGTTCGACGATTCCACGGTCATGCCGCTGAAGTCCGCGTGCGGCGAC
>CAZYTR010000082.1:0-2147 GCA_964650365.1 uncultured Alcaligenaceae bacterium
GGCCGGGTATCGCCTGTTGTCTCGTTTTGTTCGGCATCGAGACTGATGTGAGTTTCCAAAGCGATTGACAGTAGTATCCTATGGGATACACTGTGGACATGCGTGTGCAGATGACCGAGGTCTATCGAGACTGGATCAATGCACTGAGAGATAGTGCCGGTCGCGCGCGCATTCAGATGCGGATCGATCGGCTGGCTCATGGAAATCCCGGGCAGCATCGTAATCTCACCGATGGCGTGTCCGAATTAAAGATCGATGTAGGACCTGGCTATCGGGTCTACTACACCGAAAGGGGTGGTGAACTCATTGTCTTGCTCGCCGGTGGCGACAAATCGACTCAGCAGCAGGACATCAAGACGGCCATTGCACTCGCGAAGAATCTCTAGGAGCCTGGAAATGCCCAAAGCCGCAAAGAAGTTAACTGCAAGAACCAAGACCGTCCCGTACGACGTGTCGGAACAACTGCGCACGCCGGAAGAAATGGCCGCGTACCTCGACGCCTGGCTAACGGAGGCGCCAGACGATGCGGCAGGCATTGCCCGTGCGCTGGGCAACATTGCCCGCGCCAAGGGGATGTCCCAGGTCGCCAAAGACTCCGGCCTCAGCCGGGAGAGCCTCTACAAGGCGCTAAGCGAGAACGGCAACCCGAGTTTTGCCACCGTGCTGAAAGTGGCGCGAGCCCTGGGCGTGCGTCTGCACGCTGAAGCAGGCTGAAATGTTGGTGCGCAAGGCGAATATAGGCCAGGCAAAAGACAAGGCACCCACGCCTCGCCCTACTCATTCCACACTTCTGCGCCCAGTGGCAACTCATTCAGTTCCGCACGCGCTTCCCGCCACGCGGGATAGTGCTCGCTCAGCAGCGCTACGAAGCGCTCGCTGTGCGTCGGAGCGATCAGGTGCGCCATTTCGTGCACGACCACGAATGGACATGCTTGATGTCCTTGCGCGTCACCGCGATGTCAATTTCGCCGATCTGGATCCTCTCGCTCATCGGTATCCCGGTTTGTTCTTGACGAGCTCGAAGAGGGTCCTCGTTGCCTCGCGGTTGCGGTCGAGCAGCGGAAAGAGCGCATTGAGTACCTGCGCCTCGCGCGCCAAGGCACTCAAGCTGCGCTATCTGGTGCGTCTTTATGCGAAGGAAATGGTGCGCAAGAACTTTCCTGGACTCCCCGCGGATCAGTTGCTGGACCGGTTGATAGAGCTATCGCTCTATACAGAGGAACACCTGCGCTAGGGAGACGCCGCGGGCCGACTCCTCGCTCTGCTTTAAACGCGTGCGCAGCATACCGATCACTCCGTGCGTCCATTCATGTCCTCAATCACCTTGAGGATCGCAGCCGAATCCCAGCGCGTGCCTGCGCGCGCCATGAGCGCGTTGAAAGCCTGCGCGGCAAGTGCGGCAGCCGGTACCGGCGTCTTCGATTCGTGCGCGCACTGAAGCACGATATTGGCGTCCTTGTGGTGCAGGCGCGCGTCCAGTCCGGCGACGAATTGGCGCTGCATCATACGCGGGCCGAACACCTCGAGCATCCGGCTGCCGGCGAAGCCTTTGGTTAGCGCCTCCCACACCGGCTTGAAGTCCACGCCGTTGGCGCGCGCAAAAGTCATTGCCTCGGCGATACCCTGGATCGAAACCACCAGCACCAATTGGTTGGCCGCCTTCGCCACCTGCCCGGCGCCGGATTCGCCGACGTGCACCAGCGTCTTGCCCAGCAGTGACAGCAGCGGTTTCATGCGCTCGAACACCCCTGCGCGGCCGCCGATCATGATCGACAGCGTGCCCGCCTGTGCCCCGGCTTCGCCGCCCGAGACCGGGGCATCGAGCATGTCCACGCCCCTGCCTGCCAGCTCCGCGGCCACCTTGCGCGCGGTGGCCGGCGCGATGGTGCTGCAATCGATCAGCACCGATCCGGTCTTGGCGCCGTGGATCACGCCGTCCTTACCCAGCACCACCTGTTCGACGTCGGCACCGGTGGTAACGATGGTGAAAATCACGTCGGTACTGGCACCGACTTCCTTCGGCGATGCGCACAGCTTCGCGCCCTTGCCGGTCAGCGGCTGCGCGGCCTCCGCTCGACGCGCCCACACGAACAGCTCATGACCGCCCTTGAGCAGATTTTCCGCCATCGGCACGCCCATGGCACCCA
>CAZYTR010000083.1:0-4395 GCA_964650365.1 uncultured Alcaligenaceae bacterium
GCGAACGCCGGCACCAGATATACGCCGCCGGTATCGGGCACCGAGCGCGCCAGCGCCTCGACTTCCCCGGAAGAGCGGATGATTCCCAACCCGTCGCGCAGCCATTGCACCGCTGCGCCGGCGATGAACACGCTGCCCTCCAGCGCGTATTCGATGGTTTCGCCGATTTTCCAGGCTACGGTCGTCAGCAGCCGATTATGCGAATCCACAGGCCTGGCGCCGGTGTGCATCAGCATGAAGCAGCCGGTGCCGTAAGTGTTCTTCACCATCCCCGATCGGGTGCATTGCTGGCCGAACAGCGACGCCTGCTGGTCCCCCGCGATGCCGGCGATCGGGAGGCTGCGACCGAAGTGTGCGGAATCGCACTCGCCGCAGATTGCGCTGGAATCCACCACCTTCGGCAACAACGCGCGCGGCACCCGCAGCAAACTCAGCAGCTTGTCGTCCCAGTCGCGCGTATGAATGTTGAACATCATGGTTCGAGACGCGTTGCTAACGTCGGTGGCGTGAACACGTCCTCCAGTAAGCTTCCAGATCAGCCAGGTATCCACCGTTCCGAAAGCCAGGTCGCCTTTCTCGGCGCGCGCACGCGCGCCGTCCACGTGATCGAGCAGCCAGCGCACCTTGGTCCCGGAGAAGTAGGCATCGAGCAGCAGCCCGGTGCGCCCGGTAAACAGCGCTTCGACGCCCTGGACGCGCAGTTGATCGCACAGGCCGGCGGTGCGCCGGTCCTGCCAGACGATGGCGTTGGCGATCGGCCGGCCGGTGGCGCGCTCCCATACCACCGTGGTTTCGCGCTGGTTGGTGATGCCGATCGCGGTGATGTTCCCGGCATCCAGGCCGGCCTGTGCCAGCGCCGCGCGCGCAGTGGCGAGTTGCGTTGACCAGATCTCTTCGGCGTCCTGCTCAACCCAGCCGGACTGCGGATAGATCTGCGTGAGTTCCTGCTGCGCGGTGCCGAGCACTCGCCCGGCCTCATCGAATACGATCGCGCGCGAGCTGGTCGTGCCCTGATCCAGGGCCAGAATGGCGCTCATGGCTGTGATAAAGTTCGCATCTCATGTCCCACGCGTGCATGATGCGCCAAAAGTGCTTCATCGGCCAAGCGCGGGAACCTCGAAGAAAAAAATGCGCAACGATCTCTTCCTCACTGCACTGGCGCGCATGGGGTTGCTGCAACCCGGGGAACGCCCGGCCATCACGCCGCTCACCGGCGGCGTATCTTCGGACATCGTCCGGGTGAACCTCGCCGCAGGACCGATCTGTTTGAAGCGCGCATTGCCGAAACTCAAGGTCCAAGCCGACTGGCAGGCACCGGTCGAGCGCAATCGCTACGAAGTGCAATGGATGCGGCTCGCGGCGGGCATCATCCCCGCTGCCGTGCCGCGCATCCTTGGCGAAGACCGTGAAACTGGAATGTTCGCGATGCAATTCCTGGATCCCGCGCGTTATCCGGTGTGGAAGGCGCAACTGCGCGACGGCGAAATCTCCGCGGACACCGCACGCGATGTCGCCCGCTGCGTGGCTGCCATCCATGGACACACCGCGGGCAACACCGCCGTGGCGCTCGCCTTCGCCACCGATCACATCTTCTTTCCGATCCGGCTAGAGCCTTATCTTGCCGCCACCGCGGGCAAGCATCCCGACTGCGCGGAGCGCCTGCGCAGCCTGATGCGGGTGACCGGGGCCACCAGGAAAACACTGGTTCACGGCGACATCAGCCCGAAGAACATCCTGGCCGGACCGGACGGACCGGTTTTCCTCGACGCTGAATGCGCATGGTACGGTGACCCCGCCTTCGACCTCGCATTCTGCCTGAACCACCTGCTGCTCAAATGCGTCTGGCGGCCGCGATGGCAGGCCCGCTATCTCGTCTGTTTCGACGCGCTCGCGCAGGCCTATCTCGCGGGCGTAACCTGGGAGTCGCGCACCGACATCGAAGCGCGCACCGCACACCTGCTGCCGGGACTGTTCCTCGGTCGCGTGGACGGTAAGTCGCCGGTCGAGTACATCGATACCGAGGAAGAGCGCGATCGAGTGCGCCGGGTCGCGCGCGCGCTTCTGGCCAAGCCGGTCGACAAACTCTCCGACGTGCGGGCCGCCTGGCAGCGCGAGATATCCACCTGGAACAAACAATGACCGATACCACGATCACCAGGGTGCATGGCAGGCGGGTATGGGACTCGCGCGGGCGCCCGACCGTGGAAGTGGAAGTTCATCTTGCGGCCGGCGTCACGGGACGCGCAATCGCGCCGGCGGGCGCTTCGCGCGGCTCCAACGAGGCGATGGATCTGCGCGACGGCGGCACCGTGTTCGGCGGAATGGGCGTAAGCAAGGCGGTCGCGCACGTCAACAGCGAAATTTCCCGGCTGCTGATCGGACGCAACGCGTTGCGGCAAACCGAGATCGACGACGAATTGATCGCGCTCGACGGAACTCCCGGCAAGTCACGGCTGGGCGGCAACGCCATGATCGCTGCTTCGATGGCAGTACTGCACGCCGCGGCCGGCGCGCACCGCATGCCGCTGTACGCCTACCTTGCCCAGGGGAAGAGTGTACGGCTGCCACTGCCGGAGATTCAGATCTTCGGCGGCGGCGCGCACGCCGGACGGCGCGTGGACATCCAGGATTTCATGGTGATGGCACTGGGCGCACGCAGCTTCGACGACGCGCTCGCGATGACGGCGGAGGTCTACCGTGCCGCCGGCAATTTGATGAAGGAAGCGGGAACACTGCAGGGGGTCGCCGACGAGGGCGGCTTCTGGCCCGCATTCGCCTCCAACGAAGCGGCGCTGACCATGCTCATGCGCGCGATCGAGCGCGCCGACTACCGCCCCGGCGAAGACATCGGCATCTCGCTCGATGTCGCGGCCTCGGAGTTCGGCCGCAATGGGCGTTACCGGCTCGGACTGGAGTCCCGCGAACTCGACAGCGACGAGCTGTGCGAATTGCTGCTCGGCTGGCTTGCTCGCTACCCGATCGTTTCCATCGAGGATCCGCTTGCCGAAGATGATGCCGAAGGCATGAAGAAATTCACCGCCGCCGCCGGAAACAAAGTCCAGATCATCGGCGATGATTTTCTGGTCACCAACGCCGCGCGGGTGAAGAACGCGGCGGCCATTGGTGCCTGCAACGCGGTGCTGATCAAGCCCAATCAGGCCGGCACCGTCACCGAGACCAAGGCCGCGCTCGATGCGGGCAAGCACGCCGGCTGGGGCACCATCGTCTCGGCCCGGTCCGGCGAGACCGAGGATGTCACCATCGTCCATCTCGCGGTCGGCTGGGATGCCGGCCAACTCAAGGTGGGATCGTTCGCGCGCTCCGAACGCATGGCCAAGTGGAACGAGGCGCTGCGAATCGAAGAGGCGCTCGGCGCGAACGCCGCCTTCGCCGGTCGGACTGTTCTTCCCGGTCAGCACTAAGACCTTTTCACCACGCCTCTAACTGTTAGAGGTGATTCGATAGATTTCAGTGGCCGCCCCCATGTTCTTGAAGTGCTCACGCTTGATCAACTCCATCGTGCAGCGTTCTCGCAGACGCCTCGCGGTTTCAGGGCCGACCAGAATCTGGCCAGCCTCTGCTGCTCCGGACAGGCGGGCCGCAAGGTTCGTGACCGGCCCGCTCGCAGTGAATGTCCAGCGGCTGCCGCGCGCGCCCTCGAAACGCGTCGAGCCGACCAACGCAGGTCCCGAGTTGAGCCCCATGTGAATAGCGAGCGGGTGCTCGCGATACTTCGCGTTGATCTGCTCAGTGATCTCCAGCAGTTGCATCGCGGTTCGCACCGCCTCAAGCGCGTGCGCCTCAGGGTCCGGAGCTTCAAAGATGGCCATGAACCCATCGCCTGCGGTCTCGTTGATATCACCGCCCGCTGCGTGGATGGAGTCGAGGAAAGCCGAGAAGTAGCTTTCCAGCATGACATTGAGCGCGTCCGGCGGAAGCTCCTCGCTCAGACGCGTATAGCCGCTCACGTCGCAGAAGAGAACCGACACGTCGCGCTCGCTTTTTGCCAACTCGGGCGCTTCAGGGCTTCGCGCCACGATGCGTCTGACCGAATCGGGGACGAACTTGGCGAAGTGGTCCTTGATTTGCGTAAGCTCGGTAACGCGCCGGTCGACGGCCTCCTTGAATTTGAGCGCCGTGCGGATGCGTGCGAGTAGCTCGCGTGGGTTCACCGGCTTGGTGAGGAAATCGTCCGCGCCGGCCTCGATGCCGCGGACGCGGTCATCGAGCCCATCGAGCGCGGTCATGATTACGATAGGGATAAGCCTCGTCTCGTCGTTCTCCTTCAGCTGGCGGCAGGCCGCGAAGCCGTCCAGTACCGGCATCATCACGTCCAGCAGGATCAGGTCCGGCCGGTCCACGTGCAGGGTGGAGATCAGGCGCAGCCCGTTGGCG
>CAZYTR010000084.1:0-8311 GCA_964650365.1 uncultured Alcaligenaceae bacterium
AGCAGCGCCGCCCTGCCGGCATCGTTGGCCAGCTTGCCCATCCCCGCTACCACGCAAGGGGAAACCAGGTAGTCCGCCCCGGCTTTCACGCAGGCACTTGCGGTGTCGAGGTCGAGCACGGTTCCGGCGCCGATCAGAAAATCCTCCCCCTTACCGCGGCGCAGCGATGCGATAAGTTCGATTGCACCCGGTGTCGTCAGCGTCACTTCGACCGTCTTGAATCCTGCCTCGACGAGACAGTCGATGGCGGATTCCGCGTCTTGGCGCGTGGCCAGCCGCAATACCGGGATCACACGCAGTGCAATCAGCTTTTCGGTTGTCGAATTCACGCTCTTCCGCTTGCAGAAACCGCCTTCCCAATCACCCGTTAGGGGCGATCCTCGGTCGGCGCATTGCGCAACCCGCTTGCGGCTGCACGGGCGATTGTATGAGCAAAGCCTGCCGCTGAGTAGCACGCCCTCCAGCTTCATCCCGCATTGTGGCGCCCGTTTCCGGCCGCTGCATGAACGACGCCCCGGCCGCCCACTGCGAGGCTTTCTGATTTAGACTTCACGGTTCGAACTGCATGCTTATTGCATGCGTGCACACCAGATAGAATCCGCAACCTCGCCTTGCCCGCTATCGGCGGGAATTTCTGTCGGAGCGCCGCGTCCGCAAGCCGCCCACACCGGCTAGCCCCGCCGTAGCGACCGGCGCAGTCCTTTCGAGAATCGAAGCGACCACAGTCCTGCATGCTGATCGACGAATCCACTGCCCAGCGCGACTGGCCCGAGGCGCACCTCTCGCTGCTGCAGACTTTGGGCCGGATCCTCGCGGATGCGCCCTCACTGGAGG
Source organism: uncultured Alcaligenaceae bacterium (assembly GCA_964650365.1). Taxonomy (GTDB): domain Bacteria; phylum Pseudomonadota; class Gammaproteobacteria; order Burkholderiales; family JACQAP01; genus JACQAP01. The sequence continues at coordinate 835 of CAZYTR010000084.1, forward strand.
ACGCGCTGGACCGGATCATCCGGGCCGTTTGCACGACATTGCACTGGGACTACGGCGCCCGATGGCGCGAAGACGAACAGACGCATGAACTCGTCTGCACGCAGCAGTGGCACGCGCCCTTTCTGGATAACACTGCGTTCGTGGAGATGGCTGGCAGCAGGCCCCTTCTGCCGGGCTCCGGGGACTTGGTGCGCACGGTGCTCAAAACCCGGCAACCGTTCCTGGTCGAAGACACCTCCGCCGCTTCAGGATTACGCCGGGCGCACGCTGCCGCACAGGCCGGGCTGCGCTCGGCCTTCGCTTTTCCGCTGCTCGCGGGCGGCCAGATGCTGGGCGCGCTGGAGTTCCTGGGCCGGCAGCCGCGGCGGCAGGACGAGCGGCTGCTCATGACCGGCGCCACCATCGGCACAGTCGTGGGAGAGTTCGTCGCGCGCAAACAGTCCGAAGAACGCTACCGGGAACTGGTCGAACGGTCAGCGGATGCCATCGTGGTCCGCAGCGAGGGCGGCTACGTGTTCGCGAACCCGGCCGCCGAGTCGGCATTGCGGGAACAGGAGCGGGCCATGTCCACGCTGCTGCGCAACCTGCCGGGCATGGCTTACCGCTGCCGCCTCGACGATCACCGGACCCTCGAGTTCGTCAGCGACGGCGCCATGCACCTGACCGGCTATCCGGCCGGCGACCTGATAGACAACCGCAAGATCTCCTTCATTCAACTGGTGCATCCCGACGATCGCGGCTGGGTCGTGGACGAGATCCGCGACAAGCTCGCGCACGGCGAGCGTTTCGTGATCGAGTACCAGATCGTCTGCGCGGACGGGGCGGTGAAGTGGGTGTCCGAAAAAGCGCAGGCGGTCCGCGACGCCTCCGGCGCGATCCTCGCACTGGAAGGCATCATCGACGACGTCACCGAGCGCAAGCGCTTCGAGGAGCGCCTGGCTATTCTCGCCCAGTACGACGTGCTGACCGGCCTGCCCAATCGCTCGCTGTTCTACGACCGGCTGCGCCAGGCCATTGTGCGCGCGCGCCGCGAGCAAACCATGGTGGGGCTGCTGTTTCTCGATCTCGACCGCTTCAAGCAGATCAACGACAGCTTCGGGCACGCCGCCGGTGATCGCGTCCTCAAAACCATAGCGGAGCGGCTCAAGGGTTTCCTGCGCGAGATCGACACCATCGCCCGTCTCGGCGGCGACGAGTTCACCGTCATCATCGAGGGCGTGAACGATCCCGCGCAAGTGGCGTCTGTTGCCGATAAGATCAGGGCTGCGCTGTCTGATCCGATCGTCCTCGACGGGCGCGACATGCTGGTCTCCGCAAGCGTGGGCATCACACTGTACCCGCGCGACGCCGAAGACATTGAACACCTGGTGAGGAATGCAGACATCGCCATGTATCACGCCAAGAGCCGCGGCGGCCGGCAGCAGTTCCAGTTCTACGATGAAGGCATGGCGCCGCTTGCCGCGGAGCGCCTCGCGATGGAGGCGAAACTCAAGCGCGCGCTGGAAAACGGGGAATTCCTTCTGCAGTATCAGCCGACCGTGGACATGAAGACCGGGCAGATCATCGGCATGGAAGTGCTGGTGCGCTGGAAGAGCCCGGAAGGACTGGTGCCACCGGGAAAGTTCATCCCCGTGGCGGAGGAATCCAGCCTCATCCTCGACATCGGAAGGTGGGTATTGAAAGCAGCATGTGCACAGCTGCGCACATGGCAAAAGGAAGGCCTGCGGCCTTTGCGTTTATCCGTGAACGTGTCGCCGCTGCAGTTCAAGCAGGGCAACCTGCTGGAGATGATCAGCGAGGTGCTGCGCGAAACCGGCCTGGGCGCGGATCACCTGGAGCTGGAAATCACCGAGAACGCAATCATGGACCGCTCCGGCGACACCATGGCCACGCTCCTGCGTCTCGAGGAACTGGGGGTGCGTCTGTCCGTCGACGACTTCGGCACCGGCTATTCGAGCCTGGCCTATCTCAGGCAGTTTCCGGTGCACCAGCTCAAGATCGACAAGTCCTTCATTGCCGACATCACCGTGGACAGCGACTACGCGGCGATCGTAAGCGCGATCATCGCGATGGCCAAGAACCTCGGCCTGGGCGTGACCGCGGAAGGCGTGGAAACCAAGGCCCAGCTTGAATTTCTGCGGGCGGCGGGTTGCGATACCTACCAGGGCTATTACTTCAGCGTGCCACTGCCAGCGAATGCTTTTGCTGAACTTGTCAGGAGACAGATCCGGCAAACGCCGGGCTGAAGATCAACACCCAACGCAGAGACGCAGAGGGCGCAGAGGACGCAGAGGCTTAATTTCGATAAGCACTTGAGTGGTACGCGGAGAAATGCGGAAATGTTTTCGAAGATGGAAACAACTCATGAATCATTCTCCATTCTTCGGCTTCTGAGCTGGACGTTTTTACGCGGGCGTTGAGATTTCTACTTCCCCAGGAATCTGTCAATGTTCGTGACGGGCGAACGTTTTCCACCGCCAATTTCGTCCTTCTCTGCGTTCTCTGCGCTCTCTGCGCCTCTGCGTTGAGATTTTGACTTTCCTGAGTCGCCTTACCTTCTCCTGCCTCTCGACGGAAATTCATGCGCTTCGTTGACGCGCAGCGGCTGCCCCTTGAAATCCTTGCCGTTCAGTGCGGAAATTGCAGCGAGCGAGTGGTTGCGGCCGGGCATCTCGACGAAGCCGAAGCCCTTGCCGACACCGGAAAACAGTTCGCGCTTCACTTCCGTCGATTTCACCTCGCCGAAGGGTTTGAACAGTTCGAGTAGATCGGCTTCGGTAACTTCCGTTGCAAGGTTGCCGACGAAGATGTTCATGTCACTCTCCTAATTTGGTTTCGAAAACAAGAGCGCCGCGGCGAAGGCGGCGCCTCGGTTCTACACCGAGTTTGCGCTATCAGCGATTGCCTCCGAGCAGGGCCGGCCCCGGCCGGCCGCGGCCGCCATCGCTGCGGCGGTGCTGCGGTTCGGAACGCCGGGAAGGCTGCCCGCTGTGCGGCCTGTCGCCGTTGCGGCCGTTGCCGCCGCGGGCGCCGTTGGCCCGACCCGGCCCATTGCGTTGCGGACGCTGCTGCTGCGTACGCGCGTGCTTTGCTGCAGGCGGCGGCGCAGAATCGAACCTCGCCATGCCTGAGCCAGGCTCGAATCCCTCGATCAGCACGCGTTCAATGCGACGCTGCATCAGCCTCTCGATATCGCGCAGGAAGCCGGTTTCTTCGCTGCAAACCAGGGACACCGCGCAGCCTTCAGCTCCGGCACGGCCGGTGCGGCCGATACGGTGCACGTAGTCCTCCGAAACGTTGGGCAGTTCGTAATTCACCACGTGCGGCAGCAGCTCGATATCGAGTCCGCGAGCGGCGACGTCGGTCGCAACCAACACACGCAGCTTCCCGGCCTTGAACTGGCTGAGCACCCGGGTGCGCTGGCTCTGGTTCTTGTTGCCGTGGATGGCGTCGGCAGCGATGCCGTCGCGATCCAGTTGCTCCGCGAGGCGGCTTGCGCCGTGCTTGGTACGCGCGAATACGAGGACCTGGCGCCAGTCGCCGCTGGCGATCAGATGGGCCAGCAGAGCACGCTTGCGGTCCTTGTCCACAGGATGCACAACCTGTGCAATCAGGTTCGACGTGGCATCTGTTCTCGCCACTGCAACTTCCACCGGCTCTCGCAGAAAGGAATCGGCAAGTCCGCGGATCTCTTTCGTGAACGTGGCCGAAAAGAACAGGTTCTGCCGTTTTGCCGGCAGTGCGGTGAGGATGCGGCGGATGTCGCGGATAAAGCCCATGTCGAGCATGCGATCGGCTTCGTCGAGCACCAGGAATTCGACGTTGGACAGATTCGCAGTTCTCTGCTGCAGATGGTCCAACAGCCGCCCCGGTGTGGCGACCAGGATATCCACGCCCTGGCGCAGCGCGCGGATCTGCTGGTTCATGCTGGTGCCGCCGTAAACGGTCGCGGAGCGCAGGCGCAGATGGCTGCCGTAAGTGCGCACCGCCTCCTCGACCTGTGCCGCCAGTTCACGCGTCGGGGTGAGGATCAGGGCACGGATGGGGCGCGATGCGTTGGCGCCTGCCGGTTTCGCCGACAGCAGATGCAGCAGTGGCAGGGTAAAGCCCGCAGTTTTGCCGGTGCCGGTCTGGGCGCCGGCAAGAATGTCGCGGCCCTGCAGGATGACCGGAATGGCTTGCGCCTGCACCGGAGTGGGTTGCGTGTAACCCTGATCAGCGACAGCGCGGATCAGCTCGGCACGCAGGCCGAAACCTTCGAATGACGTAGTAATTGATATCTCCTGAAACAGCCTGCGAAAGCTACGCTTCCGAACCGGTTCAGGCAGAATCGACTAGGGTTGAAAACTTCGGGGAAGAACGACCACCACGAAAGGGCTGAGACGCGGACCGATTGACGCGAACCAAAATCCTTGGCGCGCACTATACAGGCCTTGCGCCCGAATGTCTCGCATTAATTTAGGCACGAGGCACGAGGCGCTAGGCTCTAGGTCTAGAGTGCTTTATGGCTTTGCTCAACCCTCGCGCCTCGTGCCTCGCGCCTCGCGCCTAACCGCACGCGCCGATCGCACCGCAGGCGGTGCAGAACTCGCAGCCGTCCTTCCTGATGACCGCGGTGTTGCCGCACTCCTTGCAGCGTTTGCCGGGGAGCACCCGCAATTCTTCGCGGTCGCGCGCGGCCTCCGGAATCTCGAGCACGCCCATTTCGTTCACCGGATAGCCGCGCTCGTCAAGCACACCCAGCATGGCGTAGCGATGAACGATGAGTCGCGCCACGTAGGCCACGGTGCTGGGCCAGTTCTGCTGGCGATTTTCGCCAGGCACGCGCGCCATGAAGTCGCCCAGTGGCTCGGCTTAGTTGAGGAGTTTGCGCAGCTTCATGCCGATCCACGCCGGGTCGATGACGCGCATGTCCAGCGAAAGCAGCTTGCAAAGTCCGTCGAGCGAGCGCGGATAGGTGCCCGCCATCCATACCGAGTACGGCCGGCGTTGTCCCGAAGGCAGCACCAGCTCCTTGAGTATCAGCACGAAGTCGTCGCCCGAATTCGGGTTGAAGACGTCCACCGACCAGGACATGGTGCCGTCGGTGCCGGTCTTGGGTTCCTTTTTCGCGAACAACGCATCGAGCACGGGGGAACGCGCGTCGCGCGCAGCGAGCGCGCCCAGTTGCTCGACACGCCAGGCCACGATGCGGCCGAAAGCGGCCACCACGCTCGGCACGCGAGTGGGCTTGCCCTCCGGCGGCAGCGGGCAAGCGAAGGCATCGTCGCCCGCGGTGCGCGAAAGGATATCGAGCTTCATGCGCAACCAGGCCTTGTCCTGCGCGCGCATGTCCATCGACAGCGTCTTGGCCACTGCACCGATTCCGCGCGGCTGCTCGGCACCGTTGACCCAGACTTCGAAGGCATGCGGATCGGCGCTGTCGACGTGACCGACGAAGATCGCGAACTGGCCGAAGGGCGACTCCACCATGTAGGTCCACGCCGGATTGCCCGCCGCAAGCCGCGGACGGCTCGGCCAGCGCAGGCTCGACAGCGCCGGCGTCGGCGCCGCCTCGAGCCGGATGCGGCGGTCCGCGTCCGAGGTGTCGAGGTCGTTCGGCGCTTCCTCGTGCGCAGTCACCGACAGCACGCTGCCGAGCACGCGGTTGGGACGATACGTGGTGATGCCTTTCAGCCCTGACTTCCAGGCCTCGAAATAGAGGTCCTTGAAGTTGTCGAATGGATAGTCCTCCGGCACGTTCACCGTCTTGCTTATCGCCGAGTCCACGAACGGCGCCACCACTGCCACCATGCGCATGTGGTCGAGCGCGGAGATTTCCAGCGCGGTCACGAACTCCCGGGGCAGTTTCTCGACGTTGCCGCCGAGATGGCGGTAGAGGCGCCAGGCGTGGTCCTCGACATCGTAGACCTTGTGCGTGCCGTCGTGCTCGCGCTTCTTGCGCTGGTAGGTCCACGAGTACGGCGGCTCTATGCCGTTGGCCGCGTTGTCGGCGAAAGCCAGCGAAATAGTGCCGGTCGGCGCGATCGACAGCAGGTGCGAATTGCGCAGGCCGTGCTTGCGGATAGCCTGCTTCAGCGCTTGCGGCAACCGCGAGGCGAAACGCGGCGCGGCGAGATACTGCTCCGCGTCGAGCAGCGGAAAGGCGCCCTTCTCCTGCGCCAATTCCACTGAGGCAGCATAGGACTGGTCGCGCATCGCTTCCGCGATCCGCCCTGCCATGGTCCGTGCCTCCTCAGTGTCGTAACGCAGTCCGAGCATGATCAGCGCATCCCCCAGCCCGGTGAAACCCAGTCCGATGCGGCGCTTGTCGTGCGCCTCCTGCTTCTGCTGAGGCAACGGCCAAACGGTGGCGTCGAGCACGTTGTCGAGCATGCGCACCGCCACTTTCGTGACTTTCGACAACGACTCGAAATCGAAGCGCGCCTTGGGCGTGAACGGGTGCGAGACGAACGGCGTGAGATCAATGCTGCCGAGACAGCAGCAGCCGTAGGCCGGCAACATCTGCTCCGCGCACGGATTACTGGCCTCGATGGTCTCGCAATACGACAAGTTGTTCTCTGCGTTGACCCGGTCGAGGAAGATCACGCCGGGCTCGGCGTGATCGTAGGTCGAGTCCATGATCTGCTTCCACAGATCACGCGCCTTGACCGTGCGGTACACCCACATACCATCGGCGCGCTGCCTCGCCGGCGCGGCGCCCCGCCCGGCGCCGGGCGGCACTTTGTGCACCAGTTCCCAGTCGCCGTCGGCTTCCACCGCACGCATGAAGCCGTCGGTGACGGCGACGCTGACGTTGAAATTGCTCAGGCTGCCCTCGTCCTTGGCGTGGATGAAGCGCTCTATATCGGGATGGTCGCAGCGCAGGATGCCCATCTGCGCGCCACGGCGGGCACCGGCCGATTCCACGGTCTCGCAGCTCTGGTCGAACACGCGCATGTAGGACACCGGGCCGCTGGCACTGCTCTGCGTGCCACGTACCAGCGCGCCGTGCGGGCGGATCGCGGAGAAATCGTAGCCGACACCGCCGCCGCGGCGCATGGTCTCCGCCGCCTCCATCAGCGCTACATAAATGCCCGGCTTGGCGTCCACCGTTTCGGAAACCGAGTCTCCGACCGGCTGCACAAAACAATTGATGAGCGTGGCCGAGAGCCGTGTTCCCGCCGCGGAATTGATCCGGCCGCCCGGAATGAATCCTTTTTCCAGCGCCTCGTAGAACACCGGCTCCCATCCGGCCGGGTCCTTCTCCACCGCCGCCAGCGCCTTCGCCACCCGCCTGCGCACATCCTCGATGGTCTTTTCGCCGTCCTTCGCGTACTTCTCGAGCAGCACGTCGAGGCTGACCTGTTGCGGGGAAAGGGCAAGATTGGAGTCGTTGAGTTTCATCGAGCGGTTCCTGATTCCGGGAGGGGCTGTCGCGAAAAGGACGGCAATGCGTAATGATACTGCGTCGCGCCGCGCAAGGCATGCCGACCCG
>CAZYTR010000085.1:0-13880 GCA_964650365.1 uncultured Alcaligenaceae bacterium
TCTCGCGCTCGGCCAGCATTTCGTCCAGTTCGTGCTTTCCGAGCACCGAACGCAGCGTCGTCTGCGCCAACTGACTGGTAGCCATCAGGAAATTCTCCACCTGGATGATTGCTTTTTGCGGATCCACTACCCGGAAATAGATAACCGCGTTCACTTTCACCGAGACGTTGTCACGCGAGATCACGTCCTGACTGGGCACGTCCATCGTCACGGTACGCAGATCCACCCGCACCATCTGCTGAATGCCCGGAATGATGATGATCAGGCCCGGACCCTTCACCGACCAGAACCGGCCGAGCTGGAACACCACGCCGCGCTCGTATTCGCGCAACACCTTCAACGCCGAGAACAACAACAGTACTATTCCGACCAGAAGCGCAACTCCGAAATATCCGCCCATCTTCACTCCTCTCGTTTAACAGTGCCGTCCGGCGCGACTTCGAGCACCAGACCGTCGATCGCCGTAACGCGGACTTTCTGCCCGCGTTTCAGCGGGACCGCGGACCTGACCTTCCAGTTCTCGCTGTGGACCAGCGCCCAGCCCTCCTGCACGAAATCGTCGATGACTTCGCCCGCGGCCCCCACCATTTCCTCGCTGCCGCTCACCACCGGGCGCCTGCGCGCCTGCACCGCCATGCCGATTACTACGAACACGAACAACGCGCTGGTGACCGCAATCGCGGCGATCAGCGACCACGGGAGCACGAATCCGGGAACGTCGGTATCGATCAACATCACCGAGCCGATCACGAATGCAATGATCCCGCCGATCCCGAGCGAACCGTAGGCGGGCACGAACACTTCCGCGACCATAAACGCCATGCCGAGAAGGATCAACGCCACGCCGGCATAGTTGACCGGCAGCAACTGCAGCGCGTACAGCGCAATCAGCAGGCAGATCGCGCCGGCCACGCCGGGCAGGACGAATCCCGGGTTGTAGAACTCGAACAGCAGCCCGTACATGCCGAGCAGCAGCAGCATATAGGCAATGCTCGGATCGGTAATCAGTGCCAGGAAGCGGCTGCGCCAGTCCGGCTCGATCGCGGTGGTCTCCACGCCCTTGGTCCGCAGTATCCGATCCTGCCCCGCGACATTGAGCTTGCGCCCGTCGAGTTTGCCCAGCAGGTCGGGCAAGTCTGCCGCGACCAGGTCGATCACCTTGAGTTTCAGCGCTTCCTCGGCCGGCAGGCTCACCGCCTCGCGCACCGCTTTTTCCGCCCACTCGGCGTTGCGGCCGCGCAATTGCGCCAGTCCGCGAATGTAAGCCGCCGCGTCGAACACCGCCTTGCGCCGCGAAGCATCGCTCATCCAATCCTTTTCGGCGTCCTTGGTCTGATCGGCCTTCTTCCCGGTCTTGCGCTCGGGCTCCTGCGGCTGGCGCTGCGGTTCCGGCGCGCCCGGCATGCCGCCGATCGAGATGGGGGTTGCCGCGCCCAGATTCGTGGCGGGCGCCATCGCGGCGATATGGCTGGCGTAAAGAATATAGGTGCCGGCGCTCGCGGCGCGCGCACCGCTCGGCGCCACAAAAGTGGCCACCGGAATGGATGAGGCGAGGATGTCCTTGATGATCGAGCGCATCGAGGTGTCGAGCCCGCCCGGGGTGTCCATCTTCAGCACCACCAGTTGCGCCTGCTGTTCGGCGGCCCGCTCGAGATTGCGGTGGATGTAGTCGGCGGTCGCGGGGCCGATCGGGCCGTTGAGCGACAGCACCACCACCGGGCCTTCCGCGCCGAGCGCGAGGCCGGTCCGCAACAACAGGATCAACGCGGCAAACAGAATTCGCATAGGGGACATCGCAGTCTGGCCCGTCCGGCAATCACTATAGTCCTAACGCCGGAGTCCGCAAGCGCGGGCGCCATCAGGCGAGTGGATCGACCAGGACTCCGGGATTGAGCATGCCGCGCGGATCGAGGGATTTTTTCGCGGCGCGCAGCGCGCCCGCGAACAGGTCCGGCCGCTGCTTGTCGTACCAGCGCCGGTGGTCGCGTCCGACCGCATGGTGATGGGTGATGGTGCCGCCGAGCGCATTGAGAATCTCGGAAGCCGCGGTCTTGATCGCCCAGCATTGCTCGACCAATCGGCGTTTGTCGCCAAGCGCGTGGAAACTGAAATAAGGCGCCGGCCCATCGGGGTAGACGTGGGTGAAGCGGCAGGTGACCACGCCTTTTCGTCCGGTGACTTCCTCGATCGCGCGCTCGGTTTCGGCTTTGACCCTGGCATGAAAATCGGGGAAGCGGTCCCAGGTGATCGCGGTTTCGAAGGTGTCGGCGATGATTCCGCGCGGCGTCAGGACTTCGCGGTAGTAAGGCATTCGCAGAAAGCTGTCGCGCCATTGTCCGGCCGCTCCCTGGCGCTGTGCGCCGTCGGTATTAAGCACCCCTTCGTCGTACTCGCCTGCGTTTGCGCGCACGATCTCCAGCGCGCGCTGGAGGTTCGCCTCCTGCGGCCGGTCGGCGGACTCGAAAGTCAGCACCAGGACCGAATGCCTGCCGTCGCCGGCGCCATTTATCAGCGCCTCGCCGGCGTCGAGCAACCGTGTATTGGCCGGATACAGATGCGACTGGCTGATGGCGCGCACGCACTGCGCCGCCTGGTAGAAATCCTCGAAACGCGCGGAGGTTGCGGCGCGAAATGTCGGGCGCGGCCGCAGCCGCATCCAGGCTTCGGTGATGATGCCAAGTATCCCTTCGGAGCCGATGAAAAGCCGGTCCGGGCTGGGCCCGGCGCCCGAACCCGGCAGCCGGAAGGATTCCAGGGTACCGGCGGGCGTCACCACGCGCAGGCTCTCGACGAAATCGTCTATGTGGGTGTAAAGCGTGGCGTAATGGCCGCCGCTGCGGGTGGCGATCCAGCCACCCAGCGTGGAGAACTCGAAGGACTGCGGGAAATGGCGCAGCGTCAGGCCGCTGGACTTGAGCTGGCTTTCCAGCGCCGGCCCGAAAGTCCCGCCCTGTATGCGTGCGGCCTGCGAGGTCTTGTCGATCTCGAGAACGCGCCCAAGGTGTTTCAGGTCGATGGTGACCACAGGCCGGTCGGTGCGCGGCGGCTCGACGCCGCCGACCACGCTCGAACCTCCGCCCCAGGGAATGGCGATCGCATTCACCGAATCGCACCAGTCGAGAACGGCAACGATCTCGCGCTCGTCGCGCGGGAAGGCTACGACGTCCGGCGGATTCGCGAAGTCACGCGCAAAGATCCTGGCACTGTCGAAAAAAGACCGGCCATAGCTGTGCAGCAGTCGCTGGTAATGCTCGGTGGAGCACACTTCGCGCAGGCCTTCCGGCGGCGTGACGCGCGGCGCGCGCAAGCGGACTTCCTCCTCTCGGGGGGCGGGAGTCACGTCGTAAGCACCAATACCGAAACGCCCCGCGTAAGCGGCCTCGAGCGCGCTCACCTCCTCCGCGCGCAGCACCTCGGTTTCAAGGCCCCAACCCCAGAATTTGAGCTTCTTCTCCATCGGCGTTTCCTACTGCTCGCGCCGCCCGGTCTGGGTACGGCCGATCAGAGACACACCGAAATTAAAGTCGTGGACCATTTGTTCGGCGCACGATCGTGGAACCGTCAATGCGCCTGCTATCAGCCGATCATACCCCTCTTCAAGTCAGCATCCACGGGCTTGTCGCCAAGCCAGACCTTAAGCAGCGCACGGTTGAAATCATTCCCTGCGACTGTTCCCTTGGCTTCGCCGTTGATGCTTACACGCGTCCCAATGCCAGGGAGGTAATCGATGTTGATGACGTCGCCTTTCTTGGCGTTGCCAATGGAAATTAAAATGGAATTGAATTCCCTTACTCTTGGCTCCAGGGTTGCAAGTTCCACCTGGCTGTTGTTGGCAACGAGACCGTCGTTCAATGCGCTGGCAACCTGCTCTGCTCTGAGGTCGCGTAAAAGATGCATCGATACACGCTTGGCTTCGCCATCATCGATCGCTGCTTGCGCGGAGTTGGTTTTCTTCACGAGATACAGCGCGCCGACGTAGACCTTGATAAACATTCTCGTGCGAATTCCCGCGCCGTTTAATTGCAGTTCCTGGTTTTCCAGTTTCACTCTGTCGGGGATTTTTACGCCCGCGACTTCCAGCGCGAGCGTGGAGGCGGAATAGAAAACCAGGGCCAAAAACACAAAAGCACCGAGCATGACGGACCTGAACGCGTTCATGATTGATTTCCATCCTTGTGGTTGCGCCCGACGCCTGCTTCTGCCCGGGGTAATGGTCGCCCCGGCAGACTTTCGCCGAGCAGTCCTATTGCCCTGACATCCCTTGCTGCAGCTTCGCCTGGTACGTGTCTTTCCTGGCGACGTAGATGGTCTTCTGCACCACTGCATGCACGACGCCGCCGGCGTCAGTCAACTCCATCTCGTAATCGAGATCGACCGAGGGTTCGGAATCGAGACGGGTCTTGAGGGACGCAAGCTCGGTTTCGCTGATGCTGCATTCTGCATAAAGTGCGGAGCGGCCGGGTTTTTTGTAGCGAATAGCGCCCGCCTTGTCCCAGACGACATACCCCGGCCCCAACCCCACCTTGACCAGGAGCGCGTACAGCGGATCCGTGGCGGCATACATCGCGCCGCCGAACAGGGTGCCGTACAGGTTCCTGGTGCGAAAGTTGAGCGGAAGCTTGATGCGGATGGCGCGCAAATCCTCGGCGATATAGATGACTTTCGCTCCCGTACCCCAGAACGCCGGATAAAGATTGAAGCGCTGCCGCCGAAACCAGGTCTTCAGCGATTCCCTGGATTTTCCGGCGACCGGGCGCTGGGCCGTGCCGGTGTTCACCGCAGAGACTCGAAGACGCCGGCCGCACCCATTCCGGTGCCGATGCACATCGTGACCATGCCGTACTTCTGGCCACGCCGCCGCATCCCGTGCAGGAGCGTCGCGGTGCGGATGGCGCCGGTAGCGCCCAGCGGATGACCGAGCGCGATCGCCCCGCCCAGCGGATTCACCTTCGCGCGGTCGAGCCCCAGGTCACCGATCACTGCCAGGCTCTGCGCGGCGAAAGCCTCGTTCAATTCAATCCAGTCCAGCGCGTCCTGTTTCAGCCCCACTTGCTTCAACACCTTGGGAATGGCGAACTTCGGGCCGATTCCCATTATTTCCGGCGGCACGCCGGCCACTGCGAACCCGAGAAAGCGTCCCAGCGGTTGCAGGTTGAAGCGCTTGACGGCCGCTTCGCTGGCAAGAATCACCGCACCGGCCCCGTCCGAGGTCTGCGAACTGTTGCCCGCGGTGACGGTGCCGTTGGCGGCGAACACGGGCCTGAGTTTCGCCAGCACGTCCGCGGTTGTGCCGGCACGCGGCCCTTCGTCCACGCTGACCACCTTGCTGCGCGTGGACACCTGGTGGTGCTCGAAATCGGGTATGCGTTCATTGACGGTATAGGGCGTAATCTCGTCTCGGAACTCGCCCTTTTCGATCGCCGCAAGCGCGCGCCGGTGCGACTCGGTGGCGAACTGATCCTGGGCCTCGCGGCTGACTTTCCATTGCTCCGCCACCTTTTCCGCAGTGATGCCCATGCCGTAGGCAATGCCGACGTTCTCGTCCTCGAGGAAGATCTGCTCGTTGGCGGCGATCTTGTTGCCGCCCATCGGAATCATGCTCATGCTTTCGGTGCCGGCGCCGATCATGACTTCGGCTTCGCCGAGGCGGATGCGGTCCGCCGCAATCGCCACCGCCTGCAACCCCGACGAACAGAAGCGATTGATGGTCATTCCCGAAACGCTGTTGGGAAATCCGGCGAGCAGCAGCCCGATGCGCGCGACGTTCATCCCCTGCTCGGCCTCCGGCATGGCGCAGCCGACCACGACGTCGTCTATGACCGAGGGGTCCAGCCCCGGCGCCTGCGCCAGCGCGCTCTTCAGCACATGCGCCAGCATGTCGTCGGGACGGACGTTCCTGAATACGCCGCGCGGCGCCTTGCCCACCGGCGTGCGCGTCGCCGCTACGATGTATGCCTCCTGTATTTGCTTCGCCATGTTCATTTCTCCAGTTCAAAAGTTCAAACTCTAAACGCAGAGGACGCAAAGGACGCGGAGGAAAACCTAAAAGAGAGGAAAAGCATGTGGGAGTTAAAAGCAGGTCCGGTGCCAAAGTGGCCACCGATGCCGAGTTTCAACTTTCGAATGCTTTGTCTTGCTCTTGCCTTTCCTCCGCGTCCTTTGCGTCCTCTGCGTTGAGCGTTAATGGTGAGCGTTAATTTCGTAGAGGTTTCCCAGTCTTAAGCATATGTTCTATCCGGGCCTGGGTTTTCCCGGTGGCGATCAGTTCCATGAACGCCTGGCGCTCCAGATCGAGAAACCATTCTTCGTTCACCGGCGTACCAGGCTCGACGTCCCCGCCGCACAGGACATAGGCGACCTTGCTGCCGATAAGAAAATCGTGTTCCGAAATATGCCGGCCTGCAAGCATGTTGGCCATCGCCATCTTGAAAGTGGCGATCGCCGTGCGTCCCGCCGCCGGGATGCTGCGCGGGCGCAGCGGCGGCCGGTAGCCGGCCTCGGCCATCGCGTTCAATTCCGCCTTGGCCGCATGAAGCAACTCGAACCGGTTCATCACGATGCGATCGCTGGCGCGCAGATATCCAAGTTCGCGCGAATGCTCTGCGCTCTTGCCCACCTGGGCCATCGCCACGTTCTGGAAGTAGTTCCTGAGGAACGGAAACACGTCCCCGCCCCTGGCTTCCGCCGCCGCCCGCATGGCGAATTCCTTGCAGCCGCCCCCGGCGGGCAGCAGGCCGACGCCGACTTCCACCAGGCCGACGTAACTTTCCAGAGCAGCCACCGCGCGGTCCGAATGCATGACGAATTCACAGCCCCCGCCGAGTGCCATGCCGTCCACCGCCGCCACCGTCGGGATCATGGAATAGCGCAGCGCCTGCGAAGTGGCCTGGAATTGCTCCACCACCTGCTCGACTTTCTCCAGCCGACCGGCCATCAGCGCGTCCGCCACGTTGAGCGTGCGCGCGGCCTTGAGGATCGCCGATTCCGCTTCGCGTTTGAACTTCTTCATCATCGACGCAAGCGCAGACGGCTTTGCCTCGCTCTTGCGATTGCCGCCGCCGGAAAGATTGGCGCCGACCGAGAACGGCGGTTCGGTCTGCCAGATGATCAGGCCTTTGAACCCGCGCTCGGCCTCGTCGATCGCCTGCATCACGCCGTCGAGCACGTCCTCGCCGATCGAATGCATCTTGGTCTTGAAGCTGACGATGCCGATGTCGTCGCCGGTAGCCCACATGCGCACCGCATCGGTTTCGAAAACCGTGCTGCCGTAGACGGCAGGTTCGCTGATCAGGCGATCGGGATACGGCTGGCGCCGATAGACCGCAAGCGTCGGGCGCGGCTTGTACACGCGCTGCGCGACACTCCAGGAACCCTGCGCAGTGTGAACCCCGCTGCGCGCCGGCTCGGTGACCCACGCAGGCAACGGCACCGGCGACATGCTCTTGCCCGCGGCAATGTCCTCGGCGATCCACTTCGACATATCGGACCAACCTGCGGCCTGCCAGAGCTCGAACGGCCCCTGGTTCCAGCCGAAGCCCCAGCGCATCGCCAGATCGAGGTCGCGCGCGTTGTCGGCGATCGATTCGAGATGAACCGCGCAGTAGTGCAGCATGTCGCGGAAAACCGACCACATGAACTGTGCCTGGGGATGCGAACTGGCGCGCAACTGGGCAAAGCGCTCGCCCAGGTTCGTGTTCTTGAGGATAGCCACCACCGACTCGTGGGCCTCGCCGGCAGAAGGACGGTAGTCCTGCGTCGCCAGGTCCAGTACCTGGATTTCCCTGCCCGCCTTGCGGTAGACGCCGCGACCGGATTTCTGTCCGAGCGCTTGCTGCCCGAGCAATGCTTTGAACCAGTCCGGCACTTCGAAATACTTGTGCCAAGGGTCGCTCTGGAGCGTCTCCTTCATCGTGTTGACGACGTGCGCCAACGTGTCGAGGCCGACCACGTCGGCCGTGCGGTAGGTGGCGCTCTTCGGCCGGCCGATCAGCGAACCGGTCAATGCGTCCACTTCATCGAAGCCCAGTCCAAACTTCCGGGTGTGATGGAAAGTCGCCAGGATGGAGAACACCCCGACCCGGTTGGCGATGAAGTTCGGCGTGTCCTTGGCGCGGATCACCCCCTTGCCGAGCGTGCTAACCAGGAATTCCTCGAGCTGGTCGAGAATCGACGGTGTGGTCGCCGGGCAGGCGATCAGCTCGACCAGGTGCATGTAACGCGGCGGGTTGAAGAAGTGCACGCCGCAGAACCGCGAACGATGCTGCTCCGGCATCGCCTCCGAAAGCGAGCTGATCGAAAGTCCGGAAGTATTGCTGGCGAAAATCGCCCTCTCGCCGAGATGCGGCGCAACCTTCTCGTACAACGCCTTCTTCCAGTCCATGCGCTCGGAGATTGCCTCGATGACGATGTCGCAGTCCTTGAGAAGTCCGAGGTGCTGGTCGTAGTTGGCCGTTTGGATGTATTCGGCCCGGCCGGGAACCGAAAGCGGGCCCGGCTCGAGCTTTTTCAGTCCGTCTATCGCCTTGCGGACGATGCCGTTCGGGTCGCCCTCCTTCGCCGGCAGTTCGAACAGGATGGCCTCGACGTTGGCATTGGCCAAGTGAGCGGCGATCTGCGCACCCATGACGCCGGCGCCGAGGACGGCGACTTTTCGAACGATGAACGGGGAGTCTCCAGCCATCTCTGATCCTTATCTGGCGCAACGGCGCGGCCATCCCGCGCCGTGAATTTTTTGAACGGTGGCAGGCTCGTGCCCGCCGCCGAATTACTCATCAGAAGCTGTGCGTATACTGGATGCTGAAAATGTCCACCGAGCCTTCGTAAGTTCCCGTCACGTTGGACTGCGTCCCCGGCGCGTTGGTGGGAACCGTAAAGCCCGGAGCCTGCTGGCTGCGGGTAAAGTTGATGTCGGCGTCCTCGATGAAGATGTGCGCATATCCCAGATCGATGCGGCCACTCTGCCCCATTTTTCTCTGACCGCCGAATGCAAGCCAGATCCGATCGCTGTCGGGCAGTCTGACCGTGCGCGTGGTTTCGCTCTTGACCGGGGTCTGGTCGTAAGCGACACCCGTCTTCAGCGTCCAGATATCGTTCAACTTGTAGTTAGCCCCAACCGAAAAACGCCAGGCGTCGTCGAAATCGAACACGAGACTGTCGCGCAATGTGCCGTTCGTCGTGTTCACCACGTTGACGCGGGTGATCTCGTTCCAGCGGGTGAACGTTACGTCGCCGAGCAGTTCGAGCCGGTCGCTGGCCGCTTGCGCCACGCTCAGCGAGAAGGAGTCGGGAAATGTGACGTCAGCACTTGCCGGACCGCTCGCGGCGGTAACCACTACGCCGGTAGCATCCGCGGTTGTTTTCACATCACCCTCAAGCGCATAGTCAATTACGGAGCGATAGCTCATGCCTATCCTGGTTGCCGGTCCGGTCTGAAACAGAACGCCAACATTCCATCCCCAACCATCGTCGTCTGCCTCGAGCTTGGTCTTACCGGGAGTAGCTGCGCCAAGAGCCACAGCATTTGTGAGCTCCGCGTCGGCTTGCTGATAGTTGATGCCCGCACCGATCGAAACGGCATCGGAAAGCTTGTACGAGATCGACGGGTTGATGTTAACCGCCGTTACCTCGGATTTGATTCCCTGGAAGCGACCGACCCAGTTGCTGTCGTATTCGGTCGTCAGGCCGAAGGGGACGTTCACGCCGATCCCGAAATGCATCTTGTCGCCGATCGGCATGACAAAGTAGGCGTTGGGCACCACTGAGGTGCCGCCGGCTTCGCCCGTTCCGGCTACCGTTGCACCCCCCAATGCAATGGGTGCCGTTCCACTCCCATTGAAGTCCGCCTGCAGGCTGATGACGTGCCCGGCCACCGCGAACTGGCTGCCTTGCAGGCGGCTCATGCCGGCCGGATTGAAGAACACCGTACTCGCGTCCTCGGCTACCGCCGCGGCTCCGGCGAATGCATTGCCCATGCCGCTGCCGCTCTGCTCGATGAGCGCGAAGCCGGCCGCGGAGGCCGGTCCGGACGCGCCGCAAAGCGCCGCTGCGATGGCGAGTACCATCAGGTCACTGCGAAATTGTTGCCGCATCTTCTCTTCCTCTTTCGGCGTCCCGTGCATGCCACATTCAAACGGCGTTCTCACGCTGACTCGCGCGACTGCTCTCGTCGGGCGAGGTGATCATGTCCCGCCGCGCATGGACGATACCCAGGAAGTCGCATAGAGGGCCGGGCGGAACCAACCGGGACAGCTCCTTCGGCCCTGCGTTCGACATTATCGTGAGTCCCTGTTCAGCGAGAAACGATGCGGCGTCTTCGGCATCCAGGCCAAATCGGCACGGTTCGCCTCGATATGCCACGTAGCGTTGGAATTTCTCCGCGCCGAGGAAATCGCGCGGGCGCTCCAGTGAAGACCTGAAGACGTAGTCGAACGCCACCGAAGAGCCCGGGGCAGCGCTGGCAACAACGGCCAAAGTCGCTTCGACCGACTCTCTGGGGAGATACATCACGACGCCCTCCCAAAGAAAAAAAGTCGTCGCCCGCGGATCGTACCCGGCTTGTCGAAGACTTTCTCCCAGGCGGTCGACGTTGAAGTCGATGGCAATGTATGTGACATGTTCGGTGGCGGTTTCAAGGCGATGAAGCCGCTCGCGCTTCCAGACAGCAGTGCCAGGATGATCAACCTCAAATACGCGAATCCCGTCGAGCCTGTCGGCGAAACGGTAGGGCCGCGTGTCGAGGCCGGCGCCGAGAATTACGATCTGGCGGTTGCCCCTGATGGCCGTGAGAAACAGTTCATCGAGGTACTTTGTCCGCGCCTGAATGTAGAGGTACGTGCCGGGTAACCGGCGCCCGAAGCTAAGGCGGGCGAACTGGCGCAACCCGGGGAGGAGAAGAACCTTGAAGCGGTAGTTGAGGAAGCGCTCGGCGAGAAAGTCCGGATTGGCCACAGCCGGATCGCGTCGTCCTGCCGCCCTGGCGAACGCCGTCAGTTCCGCCGTGCGCTTTCCCCTCTGTTCTCGCGTTCCTGCCACCCAATTCTCCGGTCCGGCTCAGCTTTATTCCTGTTTGACGGGTCGCGGACGCCGTTGGTCGTCCACTGCCACGTAGGTCAAAGTCGCTTCCGTCACTTTCACCGCTTCATGCAGCGTGCGCCGCTGCGCGTACACCTCGACGTCCACCGTGATCGAGGTGCGGCCTACGCGCACGATGTCCGCGTAAAAGCTCACGAGGTCGCCGATCAACACCGGTTGCTTGAAGGTGAACGAGTTTACCGCGACGGTCGCTACCCGCCCGCGCGCCAGCCGCAACGCGGGTATGCTGCCGGCGATGTCCACCTGCGACATGATCCAGCCGCCGAAAATGTCCCCCGTGTAATTGGCGTCCGACGGCATCGGCACCACGCGCAGCACCACCTCCCGCCCCTTGGGCAGTTCGGCCGTCTTCGCGGCCTGCTGCGGATTCTCAGTGGCCTTCATAAAGTTTCTCGTATGCATTCTGGTGCGCTTGCACCACTTTCTCGCGCTTCAGTTTCATGGTCGGCGTGAGCAAACCGTTCTCGATCGTCCACGGCTGCGTCAGGATCGCCACCCGGTGCACTTGAGCGTAGCCGGGGAAGGACTTGATCTGCCGCTGGACGCGCGCGAGCGCGAGTTTTTTCGCCTGCTCGCCGCACATGGCGCGCTCGGAGTTCGGGTCGAGCCCGTTTCCGGCCGCGACCTTGGTCCATTGATCCTTGTTGAGCACGATGAACACCGTCAAGAATGGCTTGGCCTCGCCGAGGACCATCACCTGCTCGAACAACGGATCGCGCAGGATTGCCGTCTCCATGTCCACAGGCGGCACTTTCTCGCCGTTGGACATGACGATGATCTCCTTCAGGCGCCCGGTGATGTAGATATGTCCGGTCGCGTCGATGCGCGCGGTATCGCCGGAATTCAACCATCCATCGGCCGTGAACATCGCCTTGGTCGCCTCGGGGTTGTTCCAGTATCCGAGCATCACGTTCGGCCCCTTCACCAGCAGCGCGTCCTTGTCGCCGATTTTGACCTGGACGCCGGGGATGGGCTTGCCGATGCTGGCCGGGATGTTGTCCGCGATCCGGTTGGTGCTGACCACCGGGCTGGTCTCGGTCAGGCCGTAGCCCTGGATGACGGGCAGACCGAGTCCGATGAACAACCGGGCAATTTCCGGAGACAGCGCCGCGCCCCCGCAGGTTGCGGCACGCAGGCGCCCGCCGAGCCGCGCCATGACTTTCGAGGCGACCAGTTTCTTGAGAACGGGCCACAACAGAAAACCCGGCTTCCAGGGCCCGCGGCCCTGCTGATACTGGAATCGCGCCCAGCCCACGGCGACCGCCGCTTCGAAGAGCTTCCTGCGGGCCGCAGGCCCCTCAGCCAGCTTCTGCTTGATGGCACCGTAGACGCGTTCGTAGATCCGCGGCACCGAGATCAGCAACGTCGGCCGTATCGTCTGCAAATCCTCGGCGAGATGCTGCACCGAACGCGCGAATGCGGTCTGCGCACCACACATGACGATGCCGTAGTAGCCGCAGGTGCGCTCCAGCGTATGCGAGAGCGGCAAGAACGACAGCAACAGATCATCCTGGTAGATCTCGAGGCACTGCAGCGTAGCGTATGCATTTTGCAGCATGTTGTAGTGCGACAGCATCACGCCTTTCGGGCGCCCGGTGGTGCCTGACGTATAGATGATGCTCGTGAGCTTCCTGCCGTCGCCGTTGACATGCTTGACCGCGCCGGCAGTCCTGGGCAGCCAGTCGTCCAGGCTTTTCAATCGCGGATCCGGCGATGGTCCGGACAGGGGATTCATGCAAACAACGCGCTTGAGCCCGGCAAGCTGGTCCTGCACTTCGGCGAACTGCCCCCACAGGTCCGCATTCTCGAAGAGAAGCAATTTCGCGCCCGAGTTCTGCACGACGTAGGCGATATTGTCGGGACGATCCGTTGTGTACAACGGCACAGTGACCAGATCGAGCCCCATTGCAGCCTGATCGAAGACCACCCAGGGGACGCTGTTACGCAATACGATCGCCACCCGGTCCCCGGGCTGGAAGCCGTCGGCCTCGAATGCCCCTTGCCAGCGCGCCACCAGCTTCTCGACGCTGCTCCAGGTGTAGTCCTTCCAGGTGCCGCCAGTCTCGTCGAAGTTCTTGTAGGCGATCGCGTCCGGCGATCGCCGCACCCGCTCCTGGAACAGGCCATCCAGGGTCTTTGCAGTCTCCGGGGGAATGACGTCCATTTTCTGCGTCATGTTGTCCTCGTCCAGTGTTGGTCCGTGAGTCTTCTAGTCGAGAAAGATATCGTTGAAGAGCGATGCCCCCGGCGTCACCGCGTACTGCCCGAAGTCGGTGACGCCGTGATCGCGCAGAACCTCTTCGTCGATAAAGAAATTGCCTGTCGTCGAGCGGCTGTCGCGCGTCACGATCTCATATGCGGCGTCCGCCATGATCGCGGGCTTGCGGCTGGAAGCCAACGCCTGCGGGAAAAAGGTCTCCACCGCCGCGGTGGCAATGGTGGTGCGCGGCCACAGCGAGTTGACGGCTATCCCGATCGGCGCAAACTCGGCCGCCATCCCCAGGGTACACATGCTCATCCCGTACTTTGCCATGGTGTAGGCGACATGATCCTTGAACCACTTCGCATTCAAATTGAGCGGCGGGGAAATCGTGAGGATGTGGGGATTGCGCGACTTCATGAGGTGCGGTATGCACGCCTGCGAACACACGAACGTTCCGCGGGCATTGACCTGGTGCATCAGGTCGTAGCGCTTTGCCGGCGTAGCCAGGGTGTTGCTGATGTTGATCGCACTGGCGTTGTTGACCAGCACATCGATGCCGCCAAACCGTTCGACCGTTTCCTTCACC
>CAZYTR010000086.1:0-18232 GCA_964650365.1 uncultured Alcaligenaceae bacterium
CCGCGCAATTCCCCTGCGAACGTCCGATCCCGCACCACCACGTTAGCCTCGCGGGCCAGCATCAGGCTGACCGGATCGAAATTCGACGAGCCGACGGTGGCCCAGGAATCATCGACCACGGCGACTTTCGCGTGCAGGAAACTGCGGGTGTATTCGTGGATCTCCACGCCGGCGTCGAGGAGCTCGCTGTACAGTGCGCGGCAGGCATAGTGCACCAGGACATACTCCACCCTTCCCTGCAGCAGCAGCGTCACCCGCACGCCGCGCCGGGCGGCTTCGCAAAGCGCGTTGCGGAAACGCCTGCCGGGAAGAAAATAGGCGTTTGCGATGACCACTTCGCGATGCGCCCCCGCGATCGCGTGCAGATACGCTTCCTCGATATCGTGACGATGACGGACGTTGTCCCGCACCAGAAACGCGGCGCGTTGGCCCCCGCGCGGCTGCAATGCCAGAACAGGCTTGGCAAGCGGTACCCAGAGCCGCCGCAGTTGCGTCCAGGCGGTGCGCATCCACAACCTGCGTGTGGCGGAGTACATGTCGGCGATCAGCGGACCCTCGACGCTCACCGCATAGTCGAGGCGCGGCGGTGCGCCGCTGCGCAAATCCCCGTGATCTATGATGTTGATGCCGCCGCAGAAACCGATGCGTCCGTCCACCACCGCCAGCTTGCGGTGCAACCGCCGCAGCCGCGTGCTCCTGAGACTGAACGCCCACAATTCTGGGCGGTACATTAGCAGTTGCACGCCTGCGTCGAGCAGTTGCCGGCGAAGGCCTTCAGGAAATGGGCGCGACCCGAAACCGTCGATCATAAGGTGCACCACCACTCCGCGCCGCGCCGCGCGCATCAGCGCCGCGGCAATGCGCTGCCCGGTGTCGTCGGGCTCGAAAATGTAGGTCTCCAGGAAGATCTCGCTTGCTGCGGCATCGATCGCGCGCTCGAGCGCCGGGAAGTACTCCTCGACGTTGCGCAGCAGCCGGATCCGGTTTCCGCGCCGGAAATTCATGCCTTTCGGGTCAGCAGCGCCGACAGCGCGATGTGATCGGAAACCCGTGACCAGGCGCGGCCGCGGTGGGCATGCGCGATGCGGATCGAGAAGCCGCGCACGTAAATGCGGTCAAGATGCAGCAGCGGCAACAGTGCCGGATAGCTGCGGGCCGGGCGGCCCGCGGTTGTTTCGAACACTTCGGAAACGTTCAGGGATTGTTCCAGCGCTTGGCTCGCGCGCCTACGCCAGTCGTTGAAATCGCCGGCAACGACCAACGGGGCCTCGGGCGGCACCAGGCGTTCGATGCGGGTCTTGAGAAGCGCGATCTGTTTCTTGCGCCAATGGCCGAGCAAACCCAGGTGCACGTTGATGCAGTGCAGCGGATGGCGCCAGCCTGGAATGGCGATCTCGCAATGGAGCAGGCCGCGACGCTCGCCGCTATGCATCGAGACGTCCTCGTTGTCCCATCTTGCGATCGGGTACTTGCTGAGGATGGCGTTGCCGTGATGGCCGCTGTCATAGATCGCGTTCCTGCCGTAGGCAAAATCGTTCCATATCGAATCGGCCAGGAATTCGTATTGCGGGCTGACCGGCCAGTTGTTGTGGCGCTCGGCGTGGCGTTCGTGCAATCCCTGGACCTCCTGCAGAAACACCAGATCCGCGCCGATGTTGCGCAGCTTTTCGCGCAGGTCGTGAACGGACATGCGCCGCTTGAACTGCGAGAAGCCTTTGTGGATGTTGTAAGTAACGACGTGCAGCGTTTCCATGGTTACCCTGCAGTTGAGCCCGATGTGGCGACCCGCCGGCATAAGACACTGGCACCGACTACAACGCCATATTACAGCGGATGGACGGCGCGGCCGCCGCGCTCAGCGTCCGCTGCCGGACGGTGTGGCCACGGGAAGTTCGAGCAGGCGCTGCCGGCGCATGATCTCGTCCACCATCGCGCCGAACCGCTTTTCCGCGGTGTTGCGAACCAGAAAAGTACCGATCAGCGGCGGAATGCTGAAGTCCGGTGTCATCGAACCAGTGTAGTGCAGCAGCAGGCGCCGACCTCGTGCTTCGAGAGTGTAGACCCCGCGCAGGTCCTTGAAGTTGCCCTCGATCGCGCGCGAAACGACGCGCTCGTAGGGAAACTCCTCGACTTCGAGCCGCACCTTGATGGGAAAGGAGAGAAACAGCAGCCTGGCTTCGCCGTTTTGGTCGACTATGACGCTGCGCTTGCTGCGGGAAACGATCCGGCTCGAGTGCATGCCGGGGATGAATTCCGAGAGCCGGTCGTAGTCGGTGATGACTTCCCAGGCCAGGGTCACTTCCGCCTCGAACTCGGCGACCGCCTCGACTTTGAAGCTGTCGCCGTGACGCGTGGCCTCCAGGCTGATATCGGCTGCCTGGCACAAGGCCGGAAACGCCAGCGCGAGCCACAGGAGGCGGCGCATCGTCTGCCTGCGGCTTCCTAATGGAAACGTTGCACCGGCGAGGCGAGGCGCCGGCGCGGGTCAGGACACCGCGAGCATGCGGTCGAGCGCGACCTTGGCCAACTCCGCGTCGCGCGCCGGCACCTTGATCCGGTTCACCACCTTGCCCTCCGCCAGGTTCTCCAGCGTCCAGGCCAGGGGCTGCGGGTCAATGCGCGCCATGGTCGAGCACATGCACACAAGCGGCGCCATGAACTGGATGATTTTTCCTTGCGGCTTGAATTCCTCGGCGATGCGATTGACCAGGTTCAGTTCCGTGCCGACCAGCCAGCGGGTGTTCGCCGGCGCGTTGCGGACGGTGTTGATGATGGTCTCGGTCGAGCCCACATAGTCCGAGAGCTTGCACACCTCGAATTTGCATTCCGGGTGCGAAATCACCAGCCCGTCGGGATGCTGGTTGCGGAACTTGAGAACGTGCTGCGGCTGAAACATCTGGTGCACCGAGCAGTGCCCTTTCCACAGAAGCAGGCGGGCAGCCTTGATCTGCTCGGCCGAGAGGCCGCCCATCGGTTCGTCCGGGTCCCATACCAGCATCTCCTCGAGCGGGATGCCCATCTTGTAGCCGGTCCAGCGGCCCAGGTGCTGGTCGGGAAAGAACAGCACCTTCGCGCGGCGCACAAAAGACCACTCCAGGATCTGTTTCGCGTTCGAGGACGTGCAGACGATTCCGCCGTGCTCGCCACAGAAAGCCTTCAGGTCGGCGGCCGAGTTTATGTAAGTCGCCGGCGTGACGTGCTGGTCGGGGTCGAGCACTTCGCCCAGCTCGCGCCAGGCACGCGCGACTTTCGACACGCTGGCCATGTCCGCCATCGAGCAACCGGCGGCCATGTCGGGGAGCACGGTAATCTGGCCGGGCTTGCACAGAATGTCCGCAACTTCGGCCATGAAGTGCACGCCGCAGAACACGATGTACTCGGCGTCGGTTTGCGAGGCCAGCCTGGAAAGCTTGAGCGAGTCGCCGGTCAGGTCAGCATGCTTGTAGACATCGGCGCGCTGGTAATGGTGGGCGAGAAGGGCTACACGCTTGCCGAGCTTCTTCCTGGCCGCAACAATGCGCGCCTCGCAGTCGTCATCCTGCATGCGGCTGTACTGGTCGAAGGCGGTTGCGCTGGCTTGCATGGTTTGCGGCTCCTCATCGGCCCCGGTAAATCTCGAACGAAAACCTTATCACACTAAGACCGGAAATCGCGATCATTGTTTCAGCCGGTTTGACAGGTGTTCGGGCAAGGTTCTGAGCACTTGCGCGTTGCTCCAGGAAAAGACCTTGTCGGCGGCTCGGTCATGCGGCATCCAGAGGTAGCCAAGATGCTCGCCCGGCGCAACTTTCACCTCCAGCGGCCGGGGCAGGCGCAAGCCGAACACATGCTCGACGTTGCGCGTGACGCCGGGCGCATAGCGCCAGCGCCACTCCGGGTAGATCTCGTACTCGTTGCGCATGTTCCAGTCGCTAAGCTCGAAGGCCCCGGCATCCAGACCGGTTTCTTCCGCCACTTCCCGCGCGGCGGTCTGGGGCAGCGACTCGCCTTCGTCCTGGCTGCCGGTAACCGACTGCCAGAAGCCGGGGTGATCCGCGCGCTCCAGCAGCAGCACCTCGAGATCGGGGGTGTAGAGCACCACCAGTACCGAAATCGGGATTTTGTAGGTCTTCAATGTCTAACCGCGTGAAACGCAAAGGACGCAAAGGTGCGCGAAGGGAAGAAAAGGGAAAAAAGGATTGTCAAAAGTGCTTTTTCAGGAGTACGGCGATATGGGGTTTACTTGCGTGGCGCTCACGTCATCGGCGACAAAGAAGTTAAGCCAAACAAGAAAACCACTCGGAATCCCGCCCATTGTCAGTTCGATTTCTGGCTTTTCCTTCGCGTACCTTTGCGTCCTTTGCGTTGAACGCTCTTACTCGGTCTTCGCAGTTTCGCTCTTGCGCAGGCGGATGTGCAGCTCGCGCAGCTGCTTTTCGTCCACCGGGCTGGGCGCCTTGCACATCAGGTCCTGCGCCCGCTGTGTCTTGGGGAAGGCGATCACAGCGCGGATGGATTCCGCGCCCGCCATCATGGTGACGATGCGGTCCAGGCCGAAGGCCAGACCGCCATGGGGCGGCGCGCCGAATTGCAGCGCCTCCAGCAGGAAACCGAATTTCTTCTGCGCATCTTCCACACTGATCCCCAGCGCCCTGAATACCTTGGACTGCACTTCCTGGCGATGGATACGCACCGATCCGCCGCCGATCTCCCAGCCGTTGAGCACCATGTCGTAAGCCTTCGAAAGCGCCTTGCCGGGATCGCTGTCGAGATAATCCTCGTGGCCATCCATCGGGCTGGTGAAAGGATGATGCAGCGCATCCCAGCGCTTTTCCTCCTCGTTCCATTCGAACATCGGAAAATCCACCACCCACAATGGTCGCCAGCCCTGCTCGGCCAGCCCGCGCTCGTGTCCGACCTTGGCGCGCAGCGCACCAAGCGCTTCGTTCACCACCTTGGCCTTGTCGGCGCCGAAGAAAATCAAGTCGCCGTCCTTCGCGCCGGTTCGGTCAAGGATGATCTTCACCACGTTCGCGGGCAGGAATTTCAGAATCGGCGACTGCAGTCCTTCCACACCCTTGGCGACGTCGTTGACCTTGACGTAGGCCAGCCCCTTGGCGCCGTAGATGGCAACGAACTGCGTGTAGTCATCGATTTCCTTCCTCGACAGCGTGCCGCCGCCCGGCACCCGGAGCGCCGCCACACGGCCGCCCGCAGCAACGGCTGCCTCGCGGAAAACCTTGAACTCGACCTCGCGCATCACGTCGGTGAGTTCGGTGAGTATGAGCGGCACGCGCAGATCCGGTTTGTCGGAGCCGTACTTCGACATCGCCTCGGCACAGCTCATGCGCGGAAAAGAGTTCGGCAACGTCACATCGAGCACTTCCCTGAACAGGCTGCGGATCATCTCTTCCATCAGCAGCGTGATCTCGGCCACGCCCAGGAATGAAGTTTCGATGTCGATCTGGGTGAATTCCGGCTGCCGGTCGGCCCTGAGATCCTCGTCGCGGAAGCATCTGGTAATTTGATAGTAACGGTCGAAGCCTGCCACCATCAGCAATTGCTTGAACAACTGCGGCGACTGCGGCAGCGCGAAGAACTCGCCCGCGTGTACACGGCTCGGCACCAGGTAATCGCGCGCGCCTTCCGGAGTGGACTTGGTGAGCATCGGTGTCTCGACGTCGATGAAACCCTTCGCGTCGAGGAAACGCCGTACCGCCATCGCCACCCGGTAGCGCAGCCGCAGGTTCTTCTGCATCTGCGGACGGCGCAGGTCGAGGTAGCGGTACTCGAGCCGCACCGCTTCCGACAGGTTGTCGTCGTCCATCTGGAACGGTGGCGTGATCGACGGGTTGAGGATTTCCAGCGAGCGCGCCAGCACTTCCACTTCGCCGGAGACCAGGTTCGGGTTGACGGTCCCTTCGGGGCGGCGGCGCACCAGTCCGGTGACTTTCACAACGTACTCGTGGCGGATCTTTTCCGCGATGGCGAAAGTCCCGGCGTTGTCCGGATCGCACACCACCTGCAGCAGGCCTTCCCTGTCCCGCAAGTCGATGAAGATCACGCCACCATGGTCGCGGCGCCGGTGCACCCAGCCGTAGAGCGTGACGATCTGGTCGAGATGCCGGGTGGAAACGAGTCCGCAGTATTCGGTGCGCATAAGTTCAGGATCGGGGATTGAGTATCGGGAATCGCTTGGGACGGCGCGCGTTTGCGCCCACGGCAAATGGCAAAACCGTCACACCGTGTCGCTGGTCTCGCTCTTGTCTTCCGGCGGCACCACGCCCATGGAGATGATGTACTTGAGCGCGGCATCGACGCTGATATCGAGTTCCACCACGTCCGCGACAGGCATCATCAGGAAGAACCCGGACGTCGGGTTGGGTGTGGTCGGCACGTACACGCTCACGTATTCGCCTTTCAGATAGTTTGCTACGTCGCCGCCCGGCTGCCCGGTGAGAAAAGCGATGGTCCATGAGCCCTGGCGCGGATACTGCACCAGCAGCGCCTTGCGAAATGCCAGCCCTGACGAGGAAAACAGCGTGTCCGAAACCTGCTTGACGCTGGAATAAAGCGACTTGACGATCGGGATGCGCGCGAGCAGGCCTTCCCAGTACATCACCAGACGCTGGCCGATGATGTTGGCGCCCAACACCCCGGTGGCGAACACGACCGCCAGCGTCAACAGCACACCCAGACCGGGGATGTGAAAGCCGAGCCACGAACGCGGCTGCCAGGACTCCGGAAGCAGCAACAACGTTTGGTCGAGGGTGCCGACAAGAAAACTCAGCACCCATACGGTGATAACAAGCGGGACCCAGATCAGGAGCCCCGTGATGAAGTATTTTTTCACTAGTCCGCCTTACCGGCGGTCGTGGCAGGCAACGGCGCCTTGGTCGTAGTCGGCGTCGGGCCCGGCTCTTTAACGGCCTTGGATTCTTCCTTGGGCGCGTGCTGTTCTTTGGACTGCGCCTCTTGTTGTTTGTCCTTGCTCTCGCGCTTGTCCTTGCCCTCGCTTTTGGCCTTGCTCTCGCTCTTGTCCTGCGCCTCCTGCGACCCGTCCTTGGGTTTGGGAGCGCCCTTGAAGTCGGTTGCGTACCAGCCGCTGCCCTTCAAATGGAAACCTGCGGCACTCACCAGTTTTTTCAGCGTCGACTTGCCGCAGGCGGGGCACTTGGCCAGCGGAGGGTCCGACAACTTCTGCAGAACGTCCTTCTCGTGCCCGCAACTGGTACATCGATATTCGTAGATGGGCATGGTATCCCTCGCAAAAACAACGGAAATTATACCGTATCAAGCACACGCGCCCGGTGGGCAGGGCGGGATTTGCAGCGCTGAAATCGAGACGGGACGGAGTCTGCCGGCCAATCGCTATAATCAGGCACCCTGAATTTCAGGCAACGACATCGTGACCGAAGCCCGATTCATCTGGCCCTATCCACGCATCATCGCCCACCGTGGCGGCGGCGTGCTCGCCCCTGAAAATACGCTCGCGGGGCTGGAACTTGCGCGCAATCTCGGGTTCCGGGGCGTGGAGTTCGACGTCAAACTCAGCGAGGACGACACGCCGATCCTGATGCACGACGACACCCTGGACCGCACCACCGATGGCCAGGGACCCGTCGCCGACCATCCGTACCAGGAGATCGTCGAACTCGATGCGGGCGGATGGTTCGGCAACGAATTCGTCGGCGAACCGGTGCCCGCCTTCGCCGCTGCCGCGGCGTTGTGCCAGCAGGACGGACTGTGGGCCAATGTCGAGATCAAACCCTGTCCCAGACGGGAGCGCGAAACCGGGGAGGTCGTCGCGAGACTGGCGAAGCTGCTGTGGAGCGGCGCCGAACTGCCACCGCTGCTCTCGTCTTTCTCCGCGATCGCACTGGAAGCCGCGGCGGTCGAAGCACCCGAACTCCCGCGCGCGCTGCTGGTGGTCGACGTGCCGGTCAACTGGCTGGCGCAAATGCAACGGCTGCAGTGCGTGTCGCTGCACGCCAGCCACCGCTATTTGAACGCCGCACTGGTCAAAGCTGTGCACGACGCCGGCTACGGGGTACTCGCCTACACCGTCAACGATTCCGAGCTGGCGCTCGACCTGCTTGACTGGGGCGTGGACGCGCTGGTCACGGATCAGCTCGACGTCATCACGCCCGACTTCGCGTGAATCGTAATCTTTTCACCGCAAAGATTATTTTCAATACCCCCTTGAGGGGTACGCAAAGGCGCAAATGAAACGCAAAGGAAAGCAAAGCAAAATTGGATGGAAGGACAAAAACACGAACGGATAGTCGCAACAACGGTGATTCATCGACTCGGTGACCGGTACGTGTTCCGGCAGCAGCGCATGTGGCGAAGACTTATCTTGATCTGGTCCACGACCTTTTTCTTTGCGTCGAACGCATTTGATGTGCGCGTTCACGCGGCCGACTTGACCTTCTCCGGCGAACGC
Source organism: uncultured Alcaligenaceae bacterium (assembly GCA_964650365.1). Taxonomy (GTDB): domain Bacteria; phylum Pseudomonadota; class Gammaproteobacteria; order Burkholderiales; family JACQAP01; genus JACQAP01. The sequence goes on from CAZYTR010000086.1 coordinate 8,426, forward strand.
AACGCCAGCAACAGATCCGCTTCCTGCAGCTTGGCTGACTTGAGATTACGTTCCTTGACGTGGCCGTAGCCGCGGATTTCCTCGGGGATGGAGGCGATCTTCAACGCCAAGGCATGGTTGTCTGGTCCCAGCTTGCCGATGATTTCCCCGATCACCGCTTCGTATTCGCCGATCAGCCGCCGCTCCATCCTGCGCTCAGGGGTGTAGCCGAAAATGTCCAGCGCAGTGCCGCGCAATCCGCGCAGTTTCGCGAGCAGCTTGAATGCCGAAAACACCCAGGTACCGTACTCAGACTTGCGCAACTCTCCGGTCACCGGATCGCGTTTCGAGAACAGCGGCGGCGCCAGATGGAAATGCAGCTTGTACTCGCCTTCGAACTGCGACTTGATTTTTTCCATGAATACCGGATCGGCATACAGCCGCGCGACTTCGTATTCGTCCTTGTAGGCCATTAGCTTGAAGTAATAGCGCGCCACCACCTCGGCGAGCCCGGTGAGGCCTTTCGCCTTGGCGATCTCGGCCTGCTTGACGCGCTCGACCAGTGACCGATACCGGTCCGCGTACGCAGCGTTCTGGTAACCGCTCAGGAATTCGACCCGCCGCGCAATCATTTCCTCGAGCGTTTGCGACATTGTCGTGGTTGCAGCCGTGGCCTGCTTCGGCGCGACCATCCGCTCCACCGCCGCGAGGTCCGCCGCGGCCCGTCGTCCCCACAGGAAAGCCGCCTGGTTCATTTTCACTGCAGCGCCATTCAATTCGATCGCCTTGTTGATTGCCGCGCTCGACACCGGCACCAGGCCCTTCTGGAACGCGTAACCGAGCATGAACATGTTGGTAGCGATCGAGTCGCCCATCAGTGCGGTGGCGATCCGCGTGGCGTCCACGAATTCCGCGTTGCCCTCGCCGACACCCTTGATGATGGTGCGCTTGAGCGACTGCGCCGGGAACTGCATGTTCGCGTTGCGGGTGAAATCGCCGGTCATCTGCTGGTGGGTATTGGCCACCACGTGCGTGCCCGTGCGCGCGGTATCCAGCGTCTTCTGGCTGGCCGACACCACCAGGTCGCAACCGAGCACCAGCCTGGCGCCGCCGGAGCCGAGGCGCACCGTTTTGATGTCGGCCGGATCGGCCGCGATCTGCAAATGGCTCCACACAGAGCCGCCCTTCTGCGCGAGCCCGGCCATGTCCAGGCCGCCGAAACCTTTGCCTTCCAGGTGCGCCGCCATGCCGACGATCGCACCGATGGTCACCACCCCGGTGCCGCCGACGCCGGTCACCATGATTCCGTAAGGCTGATCCAGCGACGGCAGACGTGGTTCGGGAACAGCCGGGAACAACGTGTCGACATTTTGCCCGGCCGGGGCGCCCTTGCCCTTGCGCACGCCGCCGCCGTGCACCGTGACGAAGCTCGGGCAGAAGCCGTTGACGCAGGAATAGTCCTTGTTGCATGACGACTGGTCGATCATGCGCTTGCGGCCGAACTCGGTCTCCAGCGGCAGCACCGACACGCAGTTGGATTTCACGCCGCAATCGCCGCAGCCTTCGCACACCAGGTCGTTGATGAATGCGCGCTTGGCCGGGTCCGGATACTGATTGCGCTTGCGCCGGCGGCGCTTCTCGGCCGCGCAGGTCTGGTCGTAGATGATCACCGAAAGGCCCGCGACCTCGCGGAATTCGCGCTGCACCTGGTCGTAGTCGTCGCGATGGTGCACGGTGACGCCCGGCGCCCATTCAACCGTCGAGGGGTACTTCTGCGGCTCGTCGGTGACCACGGCGATTTTCTTCGCGCCCTCGGAGTACACCTGCAATGTGATCTGTGGCACCGTGAGCGGGCCGTCGACTGGCTGGCCGCCGGTCATCGCCACCGCGTCGTTGTAGAGGATCTTGTAGGTGACGTTGACGCCTGAAGCTGCTGCTGCCCGCACTGCCAGCAGCCCCGAGTGGTAATAGGTGCCATCGCCGATATTCTGGAACACGTGCGACGTCTTCACGAACGGCGCTTCGCCGACCCAGCTCGCCCCTTCGCCGCCCATCTGGGTAAACCCGGCGGTGTCGCGGTCCATCCACTGCGCCATGAAGTGGCAGCCGATTCCCGCCAGCGCACGCGAGCCTTCGGGCACTCTGGTGCCGGTGTTGTGCGGACAGCCGGAACAGAAGTAAGGCGTGCGATCCATCGCCGGTTTCTCCGGCACGCGCGCTGCGAGTTGCTCCTGCTCCACGACACGCGCCGCGAGCTGCGCATCGTTCACCCGCTCGAGGATGCGCCGGCCGATGGCGATTGCGATCTCGTTGGGATCGAGTGCTGCGTTGGACTGGAACAGGATTTTTCCAAGTTCATCGCGCTTGCCAATCACCTCGGGTGCGTTCGGCTTACCGTAGAGCACTTCCTTCAACTGGGATTCAATGAGCGCGCGCTTTTCTTCGACGACAATGATCTTCTGCAGCCCCTCGGCGAACTTCACCGCGCCGCTGGGCTCGAGCGGCCAGGTCATGCCAACCTTGAAGATGCGCAGGCCCAGGCGCGCGGCTTCCGCGTCGTCGATGCCGAGATAGGCCAGCGCTTGGCGCACGTCCATGTAGGACTTGCCACAGGTGGCGATACCGAGTTTTGCTTCCGGCGAATCCATCACGACCCGGTCCAGCGTGTTGGTGCGCGCGAACGCCTTGGCGGCCTCGAGTTTCCAGGTATGCAGCCGCGCTTCCTGCTCCAGCGGCATGTCCGGCCAGCGGATGTTCAGCCCGCCCGCGGGCATCTGGAAATTGGTCGGGATTACGACGCTCACGCGCGCCGGGCTGACGTCGACCGAGGCGCTCGCGTCGATCGTGTCTTTCATGCACTTCAGCCCCACCCAGCAACCGGAGTAGCGCGACAGCGCCCAGCCGTACAGACCATAGTCGAGCACTTCCTGCACGCCCGCAGGGTTGAGGATCGGGATCATCGCGTCCACCATCGCAAATTCGCTCTGGTGCGCCGTGGTGGAGGACTCGCAGGTGTGGTCATCGCCCATGAGACACAGCACGCCGCCCAACGACGCCGATCCGGCGAGGTTGCCGTGGCGGAACGCATCTCCGGTGCGGTCCACGCCCGGGCCCTTGCCGTACCAGATCGCGAACACGCCGTCGTACTTGTTGTCGCCCTCGAAATGCGCCTGCTGCGTGCCCCAGATCGCCGTGGCAGCAAGGTCCTCGTTCACGCCGGGCTGGAACACGATGTTGTGCCCGGTGAGCAGCTTCTTGGCCGCCCACAATTGCTGGTCGTAGCCGCCCAGCGGGCTGCCGCGATAGCCGGAGATGTAGCACGCCGTGTTTGCGCCAGCGGCCTTGTCGCGCAGGTGCTGCATCATCGGCATGCGCACCAGCGCCTGCGTGCCGGTGAGAAAAACGCGGCCTTCCTGCAGTATGTACTTGTCGTCGAGTGTGACGTTGAGCAAAGTCATCTAAAAGCCTCGGGTTTCATTCTCAGGACGGCGGTAGGGGATTGGCCATCAGTTCTGGCTATTTTCCCGGAAAACCCAATGAATCTCCACCCACGCTTGCGGGGCCCTGCACCGACGCCCGTCGTTATGCCCGACTCCGCATCAGGCGGCAACTGCCGATTTAACTTATCTAGCGCCGCTCGTAACCGCGGCATCAGTACCGCCTCGCCCGACGCCTCGCGCCCCAAAAATACACTCCCTCTCCCCTTGGGAGAGGGCTGGGGTGAGGGTTCGGCGAAGCCGAATGCTTCCTCCATCGCCGACACCGTCTGCAAGCCAATCTCGACTTGCAGTCCGATAGCGGGCTGCTCGACAAGCTTGTCTTCCGTATAGGCGCTTGCGTTCACGAATCGGTCAGGTTCTTGACGATGATCTTCGCAATGCCGCCCTCAAGCGTCATTGACTCGCCCACAACATCAATTATCTGCTTTCGGGTCGCGTCGGTGATGAGGCCATGCACCCTTGAAGGATCCTGTGCGATTTGAGCCAGCGTTTCGCCCAGGTCGAGGTCGGCGGCGAACGTGCAGTCGAGGACCGACGGTTGAGGATTTGTCAGAAACGCGTATCCATCCCGCGCGCTAACGCTTATCAGTTCGTCCGACAAATGCTTCTTGCTCTTTTGCAGAGCGGTCGGGTTGGAATTGATCAGGAACCCAAGGCAGAACGGATTCGTCGCCACGACCACGACGAACTTTTCTTTCGGTGGATTGGTGAAGGAACAAAAAAGCCGCAAGATGCGGCCCGGAACTACCAGTTCTTCGAGCGACTGGATCACACCGCGCGCGGTTTGGCGTGATGCGCCGAATCCCTCTTTGCATGCGCTTCGCCGGGATTCCGATCCTTGATATGCGAAGCAACGGCGTCGGCATCCCGAAGCTCGTCGACCAGATCGGCAAGCTTCATTTCGCCGTTCGCGTCGGCGTTCTCAAACGCCTTTCCCTTGTGGCTCAGATTCTTGAGCTTGCTGAAGGACATCGTGCCGTATTTCCGAGCAGCATCGAGCAGACAGGCCATGTCAGACCTGCTGAGAAGCTCAGTGTCCACGGGTCCTCTTGCGCTCACATGAATGTCATTCACATCGAGCAATTCGAAGGCCTCGTGAAACTGTAGATCCCACTTTGCGCGCCCATTCGCGTACTTGATGATTTCGTACGCCGCGCTGGGAACCGGACCGTGCTCGAGCGCATAGAACGTCTCACCGTAAATCTGCCGCCCGTATTCCTGCAAGTGTTTCCGGTCGGCGTAGTACAGACACTTGAGAACGTTGTACACGTTCGCCGGCTTCGGCAGGTGCGTCACCACGAAAATCATCGCGTGGAGCGCTTTCCGCTGATCGAATTTGGCTTTGAGCATGTTCAATGTGGAATGCAGTGGGATATTTTACGCCCGAATGATGCCGCGGTGTAGCCGGGTGCCTGATACGAGTCGGTCAAGCGTGGGTCAAGTCATGGGTCAAGCGGGTATCAGCGTTGGCGCCGGGCAGCGGCCCCGTGCACGAACCCGATCCGGTCGGGCCGGCAGGAATAGAGCGGCCCGGTGATCGTCATCTGCGAGACGAGCAGGAAATCGTTCGCGGCCGCCCAGGGCATGGCTTCAATCCCTTAGAGCATCCATATTGCCTCTAAAAACACGCGTCTAAGCTTCTCCGCCGATCTTATATGACCTTCTTACTTCCCCGAATCATTACGTTGCGTTGGTCCGACCCGGTTCTAAGCGAAGCGGATGTTGGGCTCCGCCGGCCGGGGGAGCTTTACGATCTTCGCGCCCATCGCCCATCCTCTAGGAGCAGTGCCCTCACGCTTCTTCGTCCCAGTCCACGTACTGCGGTGGGCTCTCTCCGACGCGTCGCGTCACTATGGGAGGGCCAACACGCGGCGCGCCTTCGGCGATCGCGAGCACTTACGATTTGATGCCACCAGTCGTCGCCGAAGTCGAACCAGTAGCCGAACACGTCGCCGGTTGCGAGGCCGAGGGAGTCGAGAGTCGTGCGCTCCGCGTCTGCGCTGCCCTCCTCTTCACCGAAGGGATCGACCATGGCCATCGGCGGCCCGTAGCGCCTGGCCTCGGGGTCCATCGGTCGCCTGCCGCCAAACTGAAACTCGTACAGGTGCTCGTCGTCGCGGTCGAAGGCGTCGAAGATCGCACCGTGGAGGTCCGCAAGCGTATGGTCGCCTCGGGCCTCGATCGTCCGCGAGATCTTCCGATTCTTCCGAGCGAAGCTCTCGGTCATTGGACCGCCGAGGATGGCGACATCGAGCGTGAATATCTGCATCGCCCGTGGCCGCGGTTTCACCGCCGTCTTCCGCTTCTTCATTGTCGTGCCCAACCCGTTCGTCCCTCGTTTCGTCATCGTGGCACCGCAAGCAGCATCGCGTCGACCAATCGCTTCTCTTCGCTCCCCTTCGGAAAGAGCGCGGAGAAGGCATTGGCGAGGCGCAGGAAGTCGGGGCCGTCCTCCTGCTCGGCCTTTAGGAGCGCGCGCAGCGCGTTCGTGCGACCGCCTGCTTGGAGGAGCATCGCCGCGTGGATGCGGTCGAGGATTTCGAGCGAGTGCCGCCACGACGGACGCAGGCTCAGGCGCCCGCTGATGGCGTTCACATGGTGATTCATGGGCCGGAACGAGGCTCCATTGGCTGCTATAATTTGCTCATGAGTCCGAAGCTCTCCACTGCAAATACCTATATGCGCGACCCCGCAGTCCGGCAAGACTCGGTGTACCAGTCTGTTGCCAGCTCGTCTGCGATCGAAGGCATTCGCTCACCGTTCAAAAAAACCGCCCGTACCACCGCGAGGCGCGCCTCTGACGTTCGCGTCAAATCGAACGGCAAGGTCCGCCTCACCCGCGCCTGACTTGGGCGTGTCACCCGCAGCGTGCGGGTGACAATCCTTTCGAACACTGCCGTCATCGGCCTGTAGTTACGCTCCATCCCCGCGTGAATCGCGGCGATGTATCGACGTTTCTCCTCGCCGCGAACCCCTGAAAAATTCAAAGCCGGCAGTCCCGCCTGCAATCCCATCAGCATGGCCAGGAGACGGGCACAGCGGCCGTTTCCGTCGCGAAACGGGTGAATCAAAATCAGCTCCGCATGCACGACCGCGAGTGCTCGTGCCTGCTCCGCGGCAGCTGCGAAACGACAAGGCGTATAGTCCTGCAGCGGTCCGCGATCGAATTCGCGCATCAATCTCGGCACCTGCTCGGCAGGCGGCGAACGTGAACCCGTCCTTCGTCATGTTGACATTCCGGTACTCGCCGGCCCACTGGTAGATGTCGCCCAGCCACATCCGGTGCATGCGGCAAACGTCGGCCGCTGCAGCAGGTAATCGAAGCGCGAACTAGGCGTCAGATACAGGACGCCCTCGGCCATGTACGCTTTGGGATCGTCAATGCGCGACGTACCCCTGCGCGCGGACCCCCCGGCCTTCTCCAATTCGGCGCGCCGCTTGGCAAAGCGCGCTTCTGCAAAGCGTAAGCAGATGAGCCCGAGGACGGGCGTCGAGTACTGCCCCGCCTTCAGCCCTGAATTCGCCCGGAACTGGTCCGCCGCGGCCCACAGGCGCTTTTCCAGCGTTTCGTTGGCGGTGTCTTTTTCGGATGGTGCGACCCAGCGCATGAAGTTCTTCCCCTTCAGGCTGTCGCGACGTGCGCGCCGCGGCTCGCCGGCCTCACCTTCAGCCTAACTTCTACGCGGGAACCAAGCCGGTTGATGATCGACATCAACCTGTCCAGCGTGAAGCGCCCCAGGTCGGCGTTCCGGATACGCGAGAAGTCCGCAGCGGCAATCCCGGTACGCGCCTGCGCCTGGCGCACGGAGAGCTTCTCGCGATCGAGCGCCTTCAGGATTTCCGCTGCGAGCAGCGCCTTCAATTGCTTCACGTCGGCGTTCGCGTGGCCGAGATCTCGATAGACATTCCCGCTACCGCGCGTGACTTCAAGCCGTTCGTGTTTCATCGCAACATCTCCTTCAGTCGTGTCAATCGGTCCCGGATCAGGTCAATCTCCTGCTTCGGGGTCTTGATACCCCGGGTGGACTTCTTCTGAAACGAATGCACCACCCACAAGTCGGACCCGAGCTGCACGGCATAGACCACCCGGAACGCATTACCCCTGTAAGCCAGAGCGATCTCGAAGATCCCCGAACCGAGGCCCTTCATCGGCTTAGCGACATCGGCCTTCCCGCCCTCTGCAGCGATCGTGAGTGCCGCGAGGCAGATCGCTTGCGCGCTCTCCGGAAAGGACTCGAACGCCTTGCGGGCGGCGTTGATCCATGAAACCGGCCGGGTGGGTCTGGTCACCGTTCCATCCCGGATGCGCATGTTGTCATATCTGACAACGTCACGCAACAGCGCCACACGGCGCGCGAATACCGGCGGCGCGGAATTTCTCCACTCCCGCCTTCAGCCCGGAATTGGCACGCAGCTGATCAGCCGCATCCCACATGCGCTTCTCCAGCGTCTCGTTGGCGGTGTCCTTCTCGGTCGGTGCTACCCAACGCATCTTTCCCTCTCCTACTTGAATTGCGTGCCCGCAATCGCCATAATCGCCTCAATCCGCTTTAGCGGAGGTGGATTGCCCGCAGGGGCAAGCGTAAGAGGGCCTCGACAGAGGCCCTTTTATTTTGGCGCCCTCGGAAAAAAAGCTGCTCCGCACTCTTTCAATCTTCGATCCTTATTACGCCCCGCCTCCCTTCATTTTTCCACGTGCCCCTACTGAGCAAGCGCCTCCGCAATCGTCGTTTGCTCTGCCAGCGACAATGTCGGTGCCCGCTTGACGGCTGCGATGAACTCCGCCGACACGTCTTCGTGCAGCCGGACTTTGATTCGCCTCATATCGGCAGCCAGTTCGGTGATGACATTCGCAGTCGGCAGCCACAGAATCTGGTGACAGGCGACATGCGAGTCTCGCCTGAGGAAGGCGTGTCTGGCGGCATCGATACGGACCTGACAAACCGCAAGGGAAGGATTTGTCTCGATGAAAGGGTGTACCCGGGAATTGACGACGAAGGTGCTGCATTCGTGGTCTACGTGGGCGATGACGAGATATTTTGGTTTCCGGCCTTCCGGAAACACGACATCAATGTAAATGACAGCGCTAGGCAGGAGTTGACGCCTTACCGATTCGCGGCGCTGCTCATCGGAGAAGGCGTCGCCGAGCTTCGCCATCTCTGCAGGCCTTTAGTCTTCCAGATAGGCCATGACCTGCTTGGCGTTCGGCAGCGTCTTGGCGATCGCCTTGACTTTAATCAAGTCGTTTTCGTCAACAGCCTTCCACGCTGCGTCGTGGCTCTTTGCAGTCAGTCGCGCGAAGCTGAGCGGGCCATTGGTCCTGATGGAGGCGTCGAGACACTCGCGCTGCGAGGCGCTGAGAAGCTCCAAATTAGCTTGCCGTAACGGTTGAACGCGGCTCCGGTCCACGACCTTCAGCGACTTGCCGACCAGTTCGTAAAATTCGGCAGGAATCATTGGTTCCTGACGTCCCGCCGCGGCCTTCAGAAGATTGCAAATCGCGCTCGGCACGGGGCCGTGCCGCATGGCCACATAGTTGTCGCCGGACAGCAGGCTGCCGTAGCGCGACAGGTGCTCCCGGTCGGCGAAATACACCACCTTGGAGACCGAATGCAGCGTCGGGTAGCGCAACTCGTTGGCGACGTACAAAACCAGTTCGAGCGCGCGCTCGGGATCGAAACGAATGGGGAAGACGGCCATGGGGAGGTTCGTATTGTTTGGGTCCCGTGCGCCGATCTCAAGAGGTGCGATTCAGTCCGGAAAATCTCTGGGGTGAGAGCCTTCCTCTTCAGGCAGCCTTAAGAACCTCGAGCTCACGGTCGCGCTTCAGCTCTCCCCACCGCAACAGCCGCCGCGCAGTATTTCCCTAGAACGGGATATCGTCCTCGAGATCCTCCAGGCTGCTGCCCTTGGCCGCGCCGGCGGATTTCTTCGCCGGCGCGGGTGCGGCGGCGGCCGGCGGAGTGTCGTCTTCCGGCGGGGCCATGCGTTCCGAACCACCGGAGCGCGAGCCCAGCATCTGCATGCGATCGGCGCGAATCTCCGTGGTGGTGCGCTCCTGGCCCTCTTTGTCGGTCCACTTGCGGGTTTCCAGCCGGCCCTCGATGTAGACCTGCGATCCCTTCTTCAGGTATTCGCCGGCGATCTCCGCGGTCTTGCCGAACATCGCCACGCGGTGCCACTCGGTCTTTTCCTGCTTCTCGCCGTTCTTGTCCTTCCACGTCTCGGTGGTGGCAATGCTGATGTTGGCCACGGCGTCGCCGCTGGGCATGTAGCGCACTTCGGGGTCGCGCCCCAGATTGCCGATCAGGATCACTTTGTTTACCGA
>CAZYTR010000087.1:0-2471 GCA_964650365.1 uncultured Alcaligenaceae bacterium
TGACCCCCGATTCGATCGCCGCGTTCAACTGAGTGATCGATTCCACCTCGATCTGGATCGGGACATTCCTGGCGACCTGCCTGGCCTGCCGGAGCGCCGGGCCGATTCCCCCGGCTGCGGCGAGGTGGTTTTCCTTGATCAGAATCCCGTCGTAGAGACCCATGCGGTGATTGCTGGCGCCGCCGCAGCGCACCGCGTACTTCAGCGCTTGACGCAGCCCCGGGAGCGTCTTTCGGGTATCGAGAATGGTTGCTTTCGTTCCCGCGATCGCATCCACGAACGTCCGGGTGCGGGTGGCCACACCGGACAGGGTCTGCAGAAAATTGAGTGCAGTGCGTTCGCCGGTGAGCAGGCTGCGGGCTGGGCCGTCGATTTCGCATAGCACCTGATTCGGGGACACGCGGTCGCCGTCTTTCGCGTGCCAGATCACACGCGTCTCAGGGTTGACCTGGCGAAACACTTCATCAAGCCACGCGCTTCCGCACAGTACCGCTGTCTCCCGAATGACGACGCGCGCATGGGCGGCCCGGTCCTCGGGCACCAGCCTGGCGGTAACGTCGCCGCTGCCGATGTCTTCGGCCAGCGCTTGCGCAACGTCGCTCCTGATCACCGGTGCCAAATCCATGGCTTTCCCCTAAACTGAAGGCGGAATTCTATTGTCGAGAACGTCACTTGAGCAGGGTGGGCAGATCGCTGAGTTGGGACAGCACGGCGGCCGGCTCGTAGCCGAGGTCGTCGGGTGCGGTTCCAGTACGATTGACCCAAAAGGTACGGAATCCGAAGGAGCTCGCGCCAGCCACATCCCAGAAGTTCGAGGACACGAAACCGATTGCGCCTGCGGGCGCCTGCAATGTTTCCGCGGCGTAAGCGTAGACGCTTGGATGGGGCTTGAAGATCCTCAACGCATCGACGCTGAGCACAGCGTCGAGCAGTTGTTCAAGCCCGGCGTGGCGAACTACAGCGTGCAGCATTGCCGGTGACCCGTTGGAGAGAATGGCGAGCTTACGTCCGTGGAGCAGGGTAAGCGTGTCCATGACGTCCGGGAAGGCTTTCAATACCAGGTAGGCATCCATCAGGCGTCTGGCTGCGGCTTCGCTCAGTTCCAGCCGCAGAATGTTGCACGCGGTTGTCAGCGCGGTGCGGGTGATCGCGGAAAAATCGGCGTAGCGGCCCATCAGGCTGCGCAGCCAGGTATATTCGAGTTGTTTCACGCGCCAGAGCTGAGAAAGCGACGTGCCCTTGCCCGGAAACAACACTTCGCACTCGGCGATCACCGAATGCACGTCGAACAAAGTCCCGTAAGCATCGAAGACGAGCGCTTTCAGCGCGGGGGGCGAAACCACCATGTTCATGTAATCGCGTAGCCCTGGGAAACAACTCTCGGCTAAATCTGCCAGTTTTGCGTCCGGCAGGCAACGTCAAACGACCGGATCGTTCAACCAGGCCGAATCCGAACCGTTGAAATCGGCTGTTTAGCGCCCAATTTAGACGGCAATACCTGAAACCAAGGAATGGCGATGCGCTTTGACAAACTTACGACCCGATTCCAGCAGGCGCTGGCCGATGCCCAGAGCATGGCGGTCGGCCAGGATAATCCGTACATCGAACCGCAGCACCTGTTGCTTGCGCTGATCGAGCAGGACGACGCCGGGACGGCCTCGCTGCTCGCCCGTGCCGGAGCAAATGTTCCACCACTGAAGGAAGCCCTCAAGGTCAGCGTTGGCCGGCTGCCCAAGGTGGAAGGTCAAGGCGGGGAGATCAGCGTTTCGCGCGAACTGACCAGCCTGTTGAATCTTACCGACAAGGAAGCGCAGAAGCGCGGCGACCAGTTCATCGCCTCCGAGCTGTTTCTGTTGGCGCTGGCGGACGACAAGGGGGAAACCGGCAAACTGCTGAAGAGCCACGGGGTCAATCGCAAGGCGCTCGAACGGGCCATCGAGGCAGTGCGCGGCGGCGAGGGCGTGCAAAGCCAGGAGGCGGAAGGAAGCCGCGAAGCGCTCAAGAAATACACCCTGGACCTGACGGAGCGCGCGCGCCTTGGGAAACTCGATCCTGTGATCGGCCGTGACGACGAGATCCGCCGCGTTATTCAGATCCTGCAGCGCCGGACCAAGAACAACCCGGTGCTCATCGGCGAACCCGGCGTAGGGAAGACCGCGATCGTGGAAGGCCTGGCTCAGCGCATTATCAACGAAGAGGTGCCAGAGACGCTGAAGGGCAAGCGCGTACTGAGCCTCGACATGGCCGCACTGCTGGCCGGTACCAAGTACCGGGGAGAATTCGAGGAACGGCTCAAATCCGTACTCAAGGAGATCTCACAGGAAGAAGGCCGCATCATCGTATTCATCGACGAACTCCACACGATGGTCGGCGCGGGCAAGGCCGAGGGCGCCATGGACGCCGGCAATATGCTCAAGCCGGCGCTGGCCCGCGGCGAACTGCACTGCGTCGGCGCAACCACGCTCGATGAG
>CAZYTR010000088.1:0-4728 GCA_964650365.1 uncultured Alcaligenaceae bacterium
TTCCCCGCGCTGCGCCGCAGCACCGACGTGGAAGCGGCAAAACAGCTTGGAGGAGGCAATTCGAACGGCCGCCGCGGCGGCTGCGCTCGCGTTCGGGTGCGCCATGCGGCCACCCGTCCCTGCGCATTCTCTTTGTCCCGCCCGATATTTGCACGTCGAACCTGATGAAACACGTTTACGTCGCCGGCACCGCCGATACCAAGGGCCACGAACTGCAGTACGTCAAGTCGCTGATTGAAGCGGCCGGCGTGCCTGCGCTGCTGGTCGATGTCGGCATCAAGGCGCCGAAGGTTGCAGTGGACGTGGCCGCGGCGGAGATCGCGGCCTTCCACCCGCGAGGCGCGCAATTCGTTCTCGGCAGCACCGACCGCGGAATCGCGGTCGAGGCGATGGGGGAAGCATTCGCCCGCTATCTGGCCGACTGCAGCGACGTGGCCGGCATCATTGGCATCGGCGGCGGTGGCGGCACCTCGATCGTCACCGCGGGGATGCGCACGCTTGCGGTCGGGTTGCCGAAGCTGATGGTATCGACGCTCGCCGCCGGAGACGTCAGCCAGTTCGTGGGCGCCGGCGACATCACGATGATGTACTCGGTGACCGACGTGGCCGGGCTGAACCGGATCAGCCGCGTGGTGCTCGGCAACGCCGCGCACGCGATCGCCGGAATGGCGGCGCACAAGGTGCCCGAAGTGGCGGCGAAACCCGCGATCGGGCTCACCATGTTCGGCGTCACAACCGCATGTGTGACGCAGGTTGTCGCCGAGCTCGGCAGCGATTACGACTGCCTGGTGTTTCACGCCACCGGCACCGGCGGCCGGTCCATGGAAAAGCTGGCCGAGAGCGGAATGCTGAAAGGCGTGATCGATGCGACCACGACCGAAGTCTGCGATCACCTGGTTGGCGGCGTGCTCTCCGCTGGGCCCGATCGCCTGGGCGCGATTGCGCGCAGCCGCGTTCCCTACGTCGGCTCGGCAGGCGCGCTGGACATGGTGAACTTCTGGGCGATGGACACCGTGCCCGAACGCTTTCGCCAGCGAAATCTTTACAAGCACAATCCGAACGTGACGCTGATGCGCACCACCGCCTCCGAGTGCCGCGCAATCGGCGCCTGGATTGCGCAACGGCTCAATGCCTGCGAGGGTCCGGTGCGTTTTCTTATCCCGGAGAAAGGCGTGTCCGCGCTGGATGCGCCGGGCCAGGCCTTTTACGATCCGGAGGCCGACGACGCGCTGTTTCAGTCTCTCGAGAAGACGCTCCGGCAGACGCAGTCGCGCCGATTAACGCGCCTGCCTTATCACATCAATGACCTGCACTTCTCCGCCGCGCTGGCTGAAAATTTCCGCGAAATCATCAGATAAAGAGGTACCGAGAATGCCCGCAATCGAAAGAAGAATAATCCTCCAGAAGTTTCAGGACATGGTGCGCAAGCGCGTGCCGATCGTCGGCGGCGGCGCCGGTACCGGACTCTCGGCGAAATGCGAGGAGGCCGGCGGCATCGATCTGATCATCATCTACAATTCCGGGCGCTACCGCATGGCGGGACGCGGCTCGGCGGCGGGACTGCTCGCCTACGGCAACGCCAACCAGATCGTCAAGGAGATGGCCTGCGAAGTCCTGCCGGTGGTGAAGAAGACGCCGGTGCTCGCCGGAGTGAACGGCACCGATCCCTTCGTGCTGATGCACCAGTTCCTCGCGGAGTTGAAGTACCTGGGATTCTCGGGCGTGCAGAATTTCCCGACCATCGGCCTGTTCGACGGCGTGATGCGCGCTAATTTCGAGGAAACCGGAATGGGCTACGGACTTGAGGTGGACATGATCAGGCTTGCGCACGAGCAGGACCTGTTGACCACGCCTTACGTGTTCAATACCGGCGAAGCGAAGGACATGACCCAGGCCGGAGCGGACATCGTGGTCGCCCACATGGGTGTGACCGTCGGCGGCAGCGTCGGCGCATCCACCGCCAAAGGCCTGGACACCTGCGTGAAGGAAATCGACGCCATCGCCGAGGCGGCAATGAAGGTGCGCAAAAACGTGATCGTGCTCTGCCATGGCGGTCCGATCGCCTCGCCCGAGAATGCCGACTACATCCTCAAGCGCACCGAGAACTGCCACGGCTTTTACGGCGCCAGCAGCATGGAACGCCTGCCGACGGAGGTCGCGCTGACCGAACAAACTCGCAAGTTCAAGGCAATCCAATTCTGAAATGCAAGAGCAACACTGACCGCAGAGGACGCAGAGGACGCGGAGGAAAAGCAAGAGCAAAAAAATAATTTCGGGTGAAAACTTTTCATTGGCTCATGATCCATAGCCGCGAAAGTTGGCGGCACAGGTTCGCGAACAGTGATTTCGCTTGCATACCCGAGTTGCTTTCCCTCGTTTTTGTTTTTCCTCTGCGTCCTCTGCGTCCTCTGCGGTGAGAGCTTGCTTTGACTTAAAAAAGAGGAGGAGAAAACATGGCAAACGTATATCGCAGTGCGGTGATCGATGCGCCGGCAGACAAGGTCTGGGCGCTGGTGCGGGACTTCAACGGGCTGCCGAAGTGGCACCCGGCGATAGCAAAATCGGAGATCGAAGGCGGTCCGCCGGGAGACCGCGTCGGCTGCGTGCGCCGCTTCACCCTCAAAGACGGCGGCGGGTTGCTTCGGGAGAAGCTGCTGACGCTGTCGGATTCCGGTCGCACGCTCACCTACAACATCCTGGTTTCACCAATGCCGGTGGCGAACTACGTCGCGACCATGCGCGTGACCCCGATCACGGTGGGCAACAGGGCCCTTGCCGAGTGGTGGGCGGAGTTCGACGTCAGCTCCGGACCGGAAGATGTCCAGGTAAACGATATCGGCGATAACGTCTTCGTCGTCGGGTTCGCGGCGATGAACCGCAAACTCGCAAGGAAATAGGGAGACACCATGACCACGAGGATCTGCACCAGCGCGGTGATCGACGCCCCGATCGAAAAAGTCTGGGCCAAGGTGCGCGACTTCAACAACCTGCCCGAGTGGCATCCGAAGTTTTCCCGCAGCCATATCGAAGGGGGGCTACCGAGCGACCAGGTCGGCTGCGTGCGCAATTTCGACATCGCCGGTGGCGGCGGCACCATTCGCGAGCGGCTGCTGGCGCTATCGGACACAGAGCACTACTTCAGATACTGCATCCTCACTTCGCCGCTGCCCGTGAAGGACTACGTGGCCCAGCTCACGCTCTACCCGGTCACCATGGGCAACCAGACATTCGGCATCTGGATCGCCGAGTGCAAGGTCACCAATGGCGATGAGGCTGGCCTTATTGATGCGGTCGGCAACGGCACTTTCGGCAAGGCGTTCGAGGTCCTCAATGAGTTTTTCGCCCGCCGGCGATAGGGCTTCAAGGCCAACTCGAACTCATCTCCGATCGAATTCTCTGCGTTGTCAAACTCGGCGTAGCGAAGACGGCCGGCCGGCTCAGAACCGGATCGACAAGCCCGCCAGCGCTTCACCTTGGTACATCGCGTCGCCCTTGATTGTAACGACACAGCCGCTGTTGTCGCCGCAGAACAGCGTACTTTCGTTGTCGATGAGGGTGCCATAACCGCGCGCCTCGAAGCGCAACCCGGCGTACTTGCCGAGCGGAAGCATGAAGCCCATGCCGATGTTGCCAGAAAGGAACGTCTCCGAATTGAGGTCCCCACGATCGGGGCGCATGTGGGTAGCGCCGAATCCAGCCATCACGTAACCTCCGGCGCCCACTTCCTCAAAGAAGTAGGTGCCGCCCACGTGATAGTAGTCGATGTCGAGCCCGATATTGTTCGCCGTCGGCGCGAATGTTCCGGTACTGAGCGCGCTCTGCTGGTGGCTGTAGAACAGCTGCACTTGCGTCTGCCGGTCGACACCGATGTCCACAGCCAGTGCGTAGCTGGAATCGTTTATCAGGTCCCACGTCGACCCGGTGTTCACGTCGGTCAGACTGCCGCCCCAACGGTATCCACCGTAGAGCGTGATGCTGCTTTCGCTCTTCTGCGGTGCGGCAGTTTGGGCGTGAACCGAACACGCCAGCGCCATTGCCGCGGTCATAGCGACAAGCTGCAAACCGTGCTGCAGGGCATGCGAGCGTCGCGCCCAGAGGTCTTTCCTCAATCGCGCCCCTCTTTCACCCACTTCTTCATGTCCCAGGGGTGGTACAGCGTCCAGATGTAGTCCGTGGTCGAATTCTCGCGGAGGTGGTGGATGTTCTGATTCTCCGCCTCGTCAATGAATTGTTCGAACACTTCCAGGCTGGGAAACTCGACCACGATAAGCTGGCGGCGAGTGGTATCGCCGTGCATAGCGCGCAACGGACCGGTGCCGGCGCTCACCACTTTCCCGCCCAGGCCGTAAATGATCCTGCCGGCCTTGACGCTGTAGTCGCGGTAGTCGTTCTCCTTGCCCGGAACGAGATTGAATAGATTCAGCGCATAGATCATGGCGGCGTGCAGCAATTTAAAGAGTTGGGGGAGTTGCGTCCGGTAGAATGCTATACGAATTGCCACTACATCAGGGAGTCATCATGGCCAGGAACATGCAGGTGCTGCTTGCCAGCCGCCCCAGCGGCTGGGTCGAGGAATCGAACTTCAGCATCGTCGAAACCGATGTTCCGAAACCCGGACCCGGCGAAGTGCTGGTGAAGAATCTGTGGCTGTCGCTCGATCCCTACATGCGCGGCCGGATGAACGCGGTGAAGTCGTACTCGAAGTACGTGGAGATCGGCGAAGTCATG
>CAZYTR010000089.1:0-3640 GCA_964650365.1 uncultured Alcaligenaceae bacterium
GTGCAGCTTGGCGTGATTCTCGAGGTAGTCGCCGAACGGCTGCTTGAGGCTCCAGTCTCCCCGACGGGTCCGGATGTCATCAGCCGGATTCCTGCCGTCGGCGATCGCCCCGTTGATCTTAGCGACCTCCTTGCGGGCCAGCTTCGTAGCGACGCCAAGATAGGCCGTAAATAGGCGTCTGTAAAGGCCGGTGTAAGCTCAGGTCATTTGGTTAGAGTGCCGCCCACATTTCGGTGATCGCTTCTGGGCTTAGCAGATCAGGGTCAGATCAGGGTCAGGTCAGATCAGGTCAGATCAGGGTCAGGTTTGCGATTTTGTGATTTGTCTAAGAACTGTAGTGGGGTCAGGCTGACCAGAATCTTGCTTTCCCGTAACCATCCGGATCCGAGGCGTGCGACGGGCCGCTTGGAGAGTCCGCGCGGGTCTGTCAGCGCCCGAGCAGCGAGTCGATCAGCTTCTGATCGGTCGCATCCACCGAGGTCATACGGATGCGCACCACGTGGCCATCGGGCTGCGTTGTCACACCGACGACCTTGCCGTAGACATCCCCGGACTCCTGGCCGCTGCGGGGATCGCGCAGCCGGAGCTTGACGTTGGTCAGCACCGCGACCTCGACTTCGAGGCGGGCGTCGATCGACCGCGCGCTCAGCCGCTGCACGGTCCCCACGAATTCACCGGCCACCCGCTTGTCTTCCATCACCCAACCGCGCAGCGGCAGCGTTACATCTAAGAACGAGTGGGGTCAGGCCTGGCTAATTGCATAAGTGCCTCAGCCACACTTGTTGCGGCGAAAACCAATATTCAATCAGTCAAACCTGAGCTGACCCGGATCTTCCTTTGAAGATCCAGCAAGTCTAACAACTCCTGCCGGATATCTTGTTCACTCAACGTTTCCTTTACGCATGAACCGGTAATCGGATGCTTGCAGATGCGCGTGTCGCTGACCATGTAGTCCCATGTCGAAATCCCTAGACTAGCCCCTTCGCAAAGTTCCGATTTCTCGCAGGACGACATGGTGGACTGGTAAAAATCCTCATACTGTCCACTCGTTGTATTCAAATGGTCGCAAACTGTCGGGCCAAGTGAGGGATCGTAGGCGCAGTGGTATTTGTCATGCTCCTTCAGGTCTCGACTCACGGTGAGTGTCGCAAGCAACAGTTGCCGAATCGGCATTTTACTAACACGATCGAGTTCGCCAGAAGAAAGCGCGACCCGGTAGGTGTCTTCCGCAGCCAGTGGGCCACTCAAGACAGCAATCGTGGCGGCGGCAACCATGCTCATCAGACGAATTCTCGGGTTCCTGTTCATGGCAATCCCCATGTCAGTTGGGTGATGGATTTTCTTTCTGGTCACATCACTTCTGTACTACCTCACATGCAACCTCCGTGCCATGAATCGCCATGCAAGGAAACAATGAGTTAGCGTCATTAAAATTTCGAAAAGTGGTGAAAATGCACCGGTAGCCGGTGGTGGATCGCGGATGTACGGTAGGGCGCTATGCCCTCCATGGACGATCTGCTTGGTGTGAGTCCCGCGATCGCGGCACTGCGCGCGCAGATCCAGCAGTTGCTCGATCGAGGTCAGCGTGCCCAACACCTCCCGCCGCTCCTGCTGCAAGGCGAAACGGGGACCGGCAAAGGCCTGCTCGCAGAGCTGATCCATCGATGCGGTGTTGATTTCCACGGAATTGACCCAGAATGTAGGACGTCCTACAATCTCCCCACTTTATAGAGAGCGAGGCCCTTCGATGGCGAAACAACAGGTAAGTCTGCGTGAAGCCAACCAGCATCTTTCCCGCTACGTAGCGCAGGTGGAAAAAGGTAGCGAGGTCCTGATTACCCGGCGCGGTAAGCCGGTCGCGCGCCTGACCGGAATCCCCGATCGCAAGCGCCTGTCGCGCGAGCAACGGGCAGCGCTCACGCGGCTCAAGGCCGGCGCGCGGGCGCTCAGGATCGGGCGCGTGCGCCGGGAGGACCTCTACGACCGGTCCCAGGGCTAGCATGGCCAAGGTCACGATCGACACCAACCTTTTGGTGTATGCGATCGACACCGCCGACCGAAACAAGTACCGAACCGTTCACACGCTGCTGGATATTCTGGTCGAGCAGGACACGGTTGTGTCCGTGCAGGCGTTGGCGGAGTTCTTCCACGTCGTCACCCGCAAAGGGCGCCTGTCCACCGAAGAGGCGCGCGAGCGGATTGAGGACTGGCAGGCGCTCTTCCCGGTAATTGCGGCGGGTCCGAACACGCTCTGCCATGCCATCGACGGCCTTCGTCGATTTCAGATGCCGTTCTGGGATGCGATGCTCTGGGCCACCGCGCAGGAGGCGGGCGTGAGCGTCCTGCTTAGCGAGGATTTCCAGGATCTCGCTCTGATCGAAGGGGTGCGTTTCGTGAACCCCTTCAGCCATAAAGATCTATCTGAGTTCCTCGCATGAGATTCGGCCTCGCGGGCCGAACCGAGCGCCACTTTCCGGCGAGCGGCTGTATCGGGTTGCGTCGCGGCTGACATGGACGCCTTATCAACCTGGCTGCGGGAGCTTGGGCTGGAGCGCTACGGTGCGGTCTTCGCCGGAAACGACGTCGACCTCGATGCCCTGCGCCTGCTAACCGATGTCGAGCTGGAGAAATTGGGTGTCTCGCTCGGCCACCGCAAAAAGCTGCTCAAGGCGATCGAAGGGTTGCGCCCCGGTAACACGATCGCGCCACCGCGCTCTCCGGATTCCTACACCCCCAAGCACCTCGCCGAAAGGATCCTCACCTCCAAGGCCGCGCTCGAAGGCGAGCGCAAGCAGGTCACCGTATTGTTTGCCGACCTCAAGGGCTCGATGGAGCTGCTCGCCGATCGCGATCCCGAGGAGGCGCGCAAGATCCTCGATCCCGTTCTCGAACGCATGATGGAGGCGGTGCATCACTACGAGGGCACGGTCAATCAAGTGATGGGCGACGGCATCATGGCCCTCTTCGGTGCGCCGCTCGCTCACGAGGACCACGCCGTTCGTGCCTGCTACGCGGCGCTGCGGATGCAGGAGACGCTCAAGCGCTACGCGGACGACACGCGCCGCGCGCACGGGGTGGAGGTGCAGATCCGGGTCGGTCTCAACTCCGGAGAGGTCGTCGTCCGCACGGTCGGCAGCGATCTGCGCATGGACTACACGGCCGTGGGCCAGACCACCCACCTCGCGGCCCGGATGGAACAGCTGGCGCCGCCCGGGACCGTGCGGCTGACCGCAGAGACCGTGCGGCTCGCCGAGGGCTACGTCGAGGTGAGGTCGCTCGGGCCCATTCCCGTCAAGGGCCTCCCGGACCCGATCGAGCTCTTCGAGCTGACGGGGGCGGGGCCGGCGCGCACGCGCCTCCAGGCCGCGGCGCTCCGGGGCCTCACGCGCTTCGTGGGCCGCGACGCCGAGGTCGAGCACCTGCGCCGGGTCCTCGGCCAGGCCGGCGCCGGCCGGGGGCAGGTGGTCGCCATTGTGGGCGAGGCCGGGGTGGGCAAGTCACGGCTCACCTACGAGTTCACCCGCTCGCATCGGGTGCAGGACTGGCTAATTCTGGAAACCTCGTCCGTCTCCTACGGCAAGGCCACCAGCTACCTGCCGGTGATCGACCTGCTCAAGGGCTACTTCAAGATCGGCGACCG
>CAZYTR010000090.1:0-41513 GCA_964650365.1 uncultured Alcaligenaceae bacterium
CTGTTTCGGCGTCATGCTCGATAGCTAGAGGAAGGGCCCGATCCCGCGACTCGTGTGCCAAAGCGCCAGCACTTCAACTTGGCCACTGCGGACACGGTAGTAAAGGTAATAGTGAACTCGCGCGAGATGCACGCGCCGGACGCCCTCCGCCCGGACATTTGACGCTAGCACGCCAATGCCAGGTTCGGCACTCAAGACGGTGAACGCCTCCGCAAGCTCTTGGTCCAGGGCTTCGGGCGCAAGAGGGCGATTCTGGTCCCACCACAAAGCAGCGCGGTCGATCTGCGCTTGGGCTCGCCTTGTAACTCGAACTTTCACGGCCTATTCAGCCGTGACGACGGGCAAGCTTCGCGAGCACCTCTTCGGCGGAAACCGTTTCCCCACGATCGGCCTCAGCGATAGAAAGCAGCAGTTCGGCCTCCTCCTCAGGGGTAAGGGTAAACCCGCCCAGGCCGTCTCTGGCCAAAACCGTCACCGACGCACCCTCTTCCAGCGTTACGCCTTCGACTACAACCTTGCCGCCGACAACCTTTCCGGTAGCTATCTTCATGGTGAAAAGGATACTCCGATCCGCGACCATCGTGGACTCACGCCGAACGCCCACGCTAACCTTCCGCCGCTGCGCGCAGCGCGGCGGGAACCCAAGAACCACGCTCTTGGGCGGTCAGGTACAGCGCGCTGGTCGGGCGTCATTGCTGGATCACCGCGTCAGGACAGCGGTGCATCATCGAAGCACGTCGTCAGCGCGCAGCAGGATCGACTGCGGGATCATGATCCCAAGGGTCTTGGCCGTCTTGAGGTTGACGACGAACTCGAATTTGGTCGGCTGCTCAATGGGCAAATCGCCTGGCTTCATGCCCTTGAGGATCCTATCGACGTACCCGGCTGATCGGCGGAACAAGTCCGCGTAGCTCGCCCCATAGGACATCAGCGCGCCTTCGTCAACGTATTCCCTCTGCCCGAACGTGGTTGGCAGCCGGGCCTGTAAGGCCAGTTTGGCAATCGTCGTTCGATGGAGATCGAAGAAAGGATCGTCGATCACGTACAGTGCCTGGGCGCGCGCTTGGCGGACAGCCGACGATACTGAACCGAACTGCTCGGGTGTGCGCACACCCACGAAACTCAGTTTGATCGACAGCGAGGGCGCTACCGCCTTGAGATCCTCGATCACCTTCGGGTGGTACGGCGTGTCTGGATTCCACAGGACTGCGACCCGGGAGAGCCGTGGGATCGTCTCCTTGATCAGTTGCAGCCGCTTAGCGCTGAGGTCCACCGTCAGTTGCGAGAGCCCGGTGACGTTGCCGCCAGGATGCGCGAGGTTCGTGACCAGGCCGGATCCGACTGGGTCAGCGACGAGGGCCATGACGATTGGGATTGTGGACGTGGAACGCTTGGCCACCTGGGTTGTAACCGTACTGTCCACGACGATCGCATCGACTTTGCTCTGGACCAAGTCGGCGACCAACTCCGGTACCCGAGCGTAATCACCGTTGGCGTATCGCCACT
Organism: uncultured Alcaligenaceae bacterium; assembly: GCA_964650365.1. Taxonomy (GTDB): domain Bacteria; phylum Pseudomonadota; class Gammaproteobacteria; order Burkholderiales; family JACQAP01; genus JACQAP01. The sequence goes on from CAZYTR010000090.1 coordinate 1,507, forward strand.
CGATCACCACATCGCGTCCCTCGACGTATCCTGCGTCCTGTAACCCGCGCCGGAACTGCTGCGGCTCCTTGCTCTCGGGTGAGAAGCCCACGAGAAGGACTCCGATGCGTCGCGGCGATGCCCGCTGCTGAGCGCGGGCACCGTGCGGCACAACTGCGATCGCGGAGCTGGCGGCCAGTGCGGCAACACTGCTCACAAACGCTCGGCGAGAAAGTCGTCGGATCACTCTGTCACCTCATCGGTGCACAGTACGCCCAGATGACTCAGCTCCACGCCCGCCTCCTTCGTGACGCCAGACGTCAATTCGACTGCCTATATTGAAGCGTATTAAAGCACCTCGGGCCTCGGCCTTCCACCATCTTCTTATTTTGGTGCGATTTTTGATGACCGATATTCAGCGCAACTCTCGTCAGGCGGCATCCTTGACAGCAATCATAGGAAATAGGACGAGCCAAAGGCGCCGCCATACCTCCGGCACGATAAAATCAGAACTATGGACGCATGGCTTTTCTGGAAATCGCTCGCCATCGGCGTCGCGGTTGCCGCTCCGGTCGGCCCGATGAGCCTGCTGTGCATACATCGCACGCTGGACCATGGACGGCCCGCCGGACTGACGTTCGGGACCGGCATCGCGGCTGCCGACCTCACCTATGCGGCGATCGCAGCGTTCGGCATAACTGCCGTGTCATCGCTGCTGCTGGCCGGCACCGTCTCGATCAAGCTGATCGGATCGCTGTTGCTGATCGTGCTGGGCGTCAAAATCGCCCTCGCGCGGCCGGTTGCCGATTCGCGGAAATCCGTCGCCGGGTCCGCGCTGCGCGCATTTGCGACCGCTTACGGCCTGACGCTCGCCAATCCGCCGACCATCCTGTTCTTCGCCGGCATCTTTGCATCGGTTGCGTCTTTGGCCACCGCTTCGCAGTCCGTCGTCTTCTCCATGGGCGTATTCGCGGGCTCGATGCTGTGGTGGATCGTCCTCACCACGCTGGTCACCCGGTCGGCCGCGCTGATGAAGCCACCGGTCATGGCCTGGATCAATCGCGCTTCCGGCCTTGTGTTGCTCGGTTTCGCCGTTTATGGACTGGCAACACTGGCGTAAACAATACTAAATGGCTATCCCCTGCGACGGTTAAACTCCGGTCGTGCTGAAGGGAATGCCACCGAGGTCAATTTGCGCTGTTCACTGCTGCTGTTATTGATTGCCTGGTCGGCGGCGGGTGTCGCCCGCGGTGACTTCCTGCTCGCACCCGAAAGCCCGACGGTCGCTCCCGGTGGCCAGATCGAGGTGACGTTGTTTCTTCCGAACGATTCTGCAGAGGAACAAAGTTTCGACTTGCCAGCGCGGCTCACGCTGCGTCCTCGCGGCAGAACAGACGCGCCGGCGGTGGTGCTCGAGGCGATCGCGCCGCGACAGGATCGAGTGCGGCTCGCGCCCGGCGCGTTTCATCGCGCGCGCTATGCCGGCACGCTGCCCGAGGGTCTGGTCGGCGAGATCGTGCTGGAGCCGGTGGACTTCAAGGGCTCGCCGCTGGCGTTCAGTATCAGTGCGCCCGAAGTCGTGCCCTCACCGGAGCCGCCGCCATCCGCGGCTGCGCAGGCTACGTCCGCTGCGGAAACGCCTGCACCCGCCGCGGCGCTCGATCCGGACGCCGCCAGATTCGCCTCCGCGTTTTCGCCTTACGAGCCGAATTACATCTCGGCAGGCTCGAACGGGCCGACCAACGCACGCTATCAAGTCAGCCTCAAGTTCCGCTTCTTCAATCCGAATTCCAAGACGCCGTTGCTGGAGAAGATCTACCTCGGCTACTCGCAGAACTCGATCTGGGATCTTGATTCGGACTCCAAGCCATTCCACGATTCCAATTATCGACCGAGCCTGTTCTTCCTCGACGACACGGTATCGCAATGGACTTTCAGGGGAACAAAGCTGGGATTCCAGGGCGGATACGAGCACGAGTCGAACGGCGAGGACGGCAGCTCTTCGCGCTCTATCAGCATTGCCTTCGTGCGGCCCACGCTCACCTTTCCACTCGAGGGCGACTATTTCATCTCGGTCTCGCCAAAGATATACGACTACCTCGAAGATGAGGAGAATCCGGACATCTCGGAGTACCGCGGGTATGTGGACTTGCTGGTAAAGATCGGCGAAACGGATGGATTGCAGCTCGCCTCGACGCTGCGCAAGGGCACGCGTTCCGAAGCGTACAGCTTCCAGCTGGACGCGTCCTACCCTCTGAAGAAGCCGACATTCGGCAACCTGGGTGGATACCTTCATTTGCAGTACTTCAGCGGCTACGGCGAAAGCCTGATCGATTACAACCAGCACGTGCACAACCAATTCCGCATCGGTCTGATGATCACGCGCTAACGTCGAAACGCGCTGGCATCGGGCGCTATACTCACGCATCATCGGAACGAGACATGAGTAGCGCGACCACCATGGGCAACAAACGCAGGAATTTTCTCAAGACTGCAAGTCTGGGCGGAGCGCTCGCCGCCGCCGGTTGGCTGGCTGCGGCAGGGGAATTGCAATTGGTGGCGCTGTCGGGCGGCGCTTTCACGGTACAGGACCAATCCGACCAGGCGTACTCAGCTCCCGGCCCCACGCTCAGCTCCGAACAGCTTCAGCAGTTCGCCAACGGCAGGTCGGAGTTCCACCAACGCTGGGTGGTGCCGCTCGCAATCGGCGGCAACTGGGGCCGCGGTCCGACATCGAACGGCGAGGTTTGCGCCGACTGCCATGCCGGCAACGGTCGCGGCCGGCCGCCCGAATACGAAGACGATGAATCGGTCTCGATGCTGGTAAGGCTTTCGCGGCCCGGAGAAGACGAACACGGCGGTCCGAGGCCGCATCCGCATTACGGCGACCAGCTCCAGCAACAGGGCGTACTCGGCAAGGTGCCACCGGAAGGCCACGTCACCATGGCTTGGCGCGAACACGAGGTTGAAATCGCAGGCGGCGACACAATGCGTTTGCGCTTCCCGGACGTGCGCTTCAGCAAGCTCGCTTTCGGTCCGCTCGGAGCCGAAATCCTGATCTCGCCGCGAGTCGCCCCGCCGGTGTTCGGTATGGGACTGCTCGAAGCAATCCCGGAGGAAACGCTGCTAGATATCGCGCGCCGGCAGGCGGCGCTGGGCTTCAACGGGCGTCCGAATTACGTCTGGGATGCCGACAAACGGGTCGTGGCGCTGGGGCGCTTCGGCTGGAAAGCCGGGCAACCCACGCTCAGACAGCAGAACGCCGCCGCGTTCCTGAACGACATGGGGGTCACGACGCGCATGTTCCCGCGGGCCAATTGCCCGCCGGTGCAGAAGGCGTGCAACAACAGTCCGGGAATCGGCACTCCGGAACAGGCCGACCGGCCGTTCGATTCGCTGAACTTCTACATTCGTGCGCTCGCCGTGCCGGCGCGGCGCAATCTCGACGATGCCAGAGTGGCGCGCGGCGAGAAGCTGTTCGGGGAGGCGCGGTGCGCGGTTTGCCATGTCCCGGAAGTACACACCGGCGACTACCCGGCATTGCCGCAGATTGCCCACCAGGTAATCCGCCCCTACTCCGACCTGCTACTGCACGACATGGGCGAAGGACTCGCCGACGGCCGGCCGGATTACCGCGCCGGACCGCGCGACTGGCGCACGCCGCCGCTGTGGGGCATCGGTCTGAGCGAGAAAGTGAATGGCAACGCGATGCTGTTGCACGACGGCCGGGCGCGCAATTTTGCCGAAGCGATTCTCTGGCATGGCGGCGAGGCCGCGGCAGCGCGCGACGCCTTCCGCACTATGCCCAAACAGGAACGCGAGGCCCTGCTCGCCTTTCTCGCATCACTTTGACGATTGAGGGAACCACCATGCGTCTCGTTCTTGCCGCCGCAGCCACTGTCTTCGCACTCAACGCCCGTGCCGAGGTAATCTGTCCCGACTCGCTCGAAGTGCGGCAGCAGGCCGTCACACCCTCGGCGGACTGGAGTCTGACTTACACGGACCCGCCGCTGAAGCTCACCGGCGTGACCGTGTTCGACGGACCGCCTTCGCAGAAGCACAAGGTCAAACCTTATTCCACCAGGAGCACGCTGGGAGAATTACGCATCTCCTGGCGTCTTCCGGAGAGTCGGCGCAATTTCCACCTAATGTGTACTTACGAACGCACCTCGGCCAACCTGGTGACAGTGTTGCCGCCGGGCGTGACCGGCTGCACCGCCGTATTCGACCCTCGCGTTTTGTACGGGCGTGACGGCCACGCAGTGAAACGAATGGTGTGCAACTGACCGCCCGCCACGTCCCGCGGCACGCGGTGATAGACTGCGCTCATTCCTGCACCGAGAATTCCCATGACCCTGATGATTGACGTGATATCCGACGTGGTATGCCCGTGGTGCTTCATCGGCAAGCGCCACCTCGAATCCGCACTCGCGGCGTGGCGCAGGGATCATCCTGGCGAAGAACGACCTCAAGTGCGCTGGCACCCCTTCCAGCTGAATCCGCAATTGCCCCGCAGCGGCATACCGCGCGCCGAGTACATCGCGACAAAATTCGGCGGCCCACAGCGTGCGAAGGAGATCTACGCCAGGGTCGCGAATGCCGGTGCACGTGCCGGCATCGTCTTCGACTTCGACAGGATAACGGTACAGCCAAACACTCTGAACGCACATCGGCTGATTCATCATGCGGGCGCCGCAGGCAAGCAGGATGCGATGGCGGAGGCGTTGTTCCAGGCCTACTTCCTCGAAGGCGCCGATCTGACGCGCGACGACGTGCTCGCCGATATCGCCGCGCGCGCCGGCTTCGACCGCAACGAGATCAGCGCCTACCTCGCCAGTGACGAGGACAGCGCGCTCATCGAGGACCAGGATCAGCACGCGCGATCGCTCGGCGTCGAAGGCGTGCCTTTCTTTATTTTCAACCGGCGCTATGCCGTTTCCGGTGCGCAGCCGCCCGATGCTATCCTCGATGTGATGGCGAAAACGCAGGAGGAACTTGCTGCGGTGCCGCAATAGGCGCCGAGATTACGGTTGATTCGGCATGGCGGTGGCGTTAGCATGCGGCCAAGAATAAAAGCACCAGGAACTGCGTGACCCTCAACTCCGACGAAGGAGGTGCACCATGTGCTTTGAGTTCGAAGCCCTGTACTGGGCAAAGCTGGCCGAAGAAGATAGGCAAAAAAACGAAGCCGAAAAGCAGGCCAAACCGGTGAAGCCTGCGGAAATGAAACCGCAAGCACGGCCGGAATATGAGGAGGACCCGCTTCCTGTCTGAAGCTGCGCTAGCCGATCGTCCGTTACAAAACCCCGCGCAAGCGGGGTTTTTGTTTTTTGCGCCTCGTGTTCCTGTGCCTTCGCCCGATGAGATAATCCACCGAAGCGAAATCCATGAAGCTAATCACCTGGAACATCCAGTGGGGCCGCGGTATCGACCTCAAGGTCGATCTCGCGCGGATTGCGCGCACCGCCACTGAGATCGCCGACTTCGACATACTGTGCCTGCAGGAAGTGGCGGTGAATTTTCCGGCTCTGGCGGGAAGCGGCGGCGAAAACCAGGTCGAGGAATTGTCGCGTTTGCTGCCCGGCTACTCCGCGCATTACGGCATCGCCACCGACGTGGATGACGGCCACGGCCACCGCAGCCACTTCGGCAATCTGATTCTTTCGCGACTGCCGGTGATCCAGGTCTTTCGTCATCTGCTTCCATGGCCGCCCGACCCCGAGGTGCCGAGCATGCAGCGCATAGCCGTGGAAGGCATCGTGCAGGCCCGGTGGGGGCCACTGCGGGTAATGACCACGCACCTGGAGTATTACTCGGTGATGCAGCGAATGGCACAGGTCGAGGCACTGCGGCGACTGCATGAGGAAGCCTGCAGGCACGCAGCGTTCCCGCGACCCGCCGGAGAACCGGGCGAGCCTTTCGCCGCGCTGCCGCGCCCTGCGTCTGCAATCCTCACCGGCGATTTCAACTTCAAGCCGGACGCGCCCGAACATCAGCGCATGACCTCGGCATTCGGCGCGGTCGTGCCGCGCCTCATGGACGCCTGGGAAATCGCGCACCCGAAACAGCCCCACACACATACGGTCGGACTGCAGGAAAACGGCTGGGCCGAGCACCCCTACTGCTGCGATTTCATTTTCGTGACCGACGATCTGGCGTCACGTGTTCGCACGGTCGCCGTGGATACGCAGACTCAGGCGTCGGACCATCAGCCCGTTCTGATCGAGTTGGCCGACTGAAAGTTCGACCCTGCAGTTCCACGCTAGCCTAAACTGTGGGGGATGACCCTTGACACAGCCGGATCTCATAAGTGTTCGGCGGGCGTCCAACTTTAGAACTTCGGTCCTAGCTTGTATGCGTTTCGCAAATCAAGGCCGCGTGGTAAGTAAACAGGCTCGTTGCAAATCTCGGGAAGAATTGAAGCAGAAACTGCTTGACGTAGTAATTTAACAATCCTCTAGTTCCTTTCAGGTATGTGTACGTCGTCTTTGGCGCGTTGGTTACTAATTGGCCTGATATCTCGAGGCCACAGGACTGAAGCAATCTTCTGATTGTCTTCAGAGAATAGAAGTTGATATGTCCAACCCTGTCAAAGGCGAAATCATTTGACAGGCTTATTGTGTCTTCGAGTGGAACCTCCACGAAAACGAACTTCGCTACGCGGGAAGCTTCATAAAGAAGGTGCCGCGGATGTTCGACGTGCTCAATCACGTGGCTCAGAATGGCAATGTCGAATTTGCCGTCCACATAGGGCACACGATAACCATCGAACAATCCACACTCGACTAATCGGGGAATTTCCTTTTTCCTGATTGTCTCGACGCCCGACGGGGAGATTTCCAGGGCGTAAAGATTTTTCCCGAAGTTCAATTCGGAAAGTCTTTTCAGGATAGATCCCTCTCCGGCCCCAATTTCCAGAACGGAATCCTGAGACAGGCTTTTGCAAAGCGAGACAATGTTGTCTGCCTTGCCGAGGGCGCCCAATCGACGCCATTCTGAATCTCCGCCTTCGTAGTAGTCCTGGTAATTACCCTTCAGGCGGTCACTTAGCGTGATTTCTTTAATCTGTTTGCCCCTTCAGGTAACAGGCAATTCAACGCCGCACGAGGGCATAAAAAAAGCGCGCGGTCAGGCTGTGAGATCGTAAGAGCGGGGTCAGGCCTGCATAATTGCATAACTGCAGAAATAATGCAATTATGCAGGCCTGACCCCATGGGCGCTTGAATACCCCTATTTCCCTTTGACAATGGGCACAGTTGGATTGTTAAAGCCATGCCCGATGTAGAGCCTCATATTTGAAAACGTTTCCGACACTTGCTCAACGAGTGTGGCGAAAAGCCTATTATCCTTTTCCTCGTCGCGCGTTATGTGGCCGTTCTCTGTGCAGATGTAGAGGTCTAGAAGGCCGCCCATATTCACCTTCGGAATGTCCTTCTCCATGGCGAGCGCACGATCCACGTCCAGGTCTTTGAGAGCGTCACTTATCGGGTGATAGTACTTGGCCAAATTGACATTGCAGCGAACGAAAAACGCGATGAGTTCCTCCACCGCGTCTCTGGCGTTCTGTACCTTTTCTTCAAACTCATTCATCGTTCATCGGGAGATTTTGGCACATGCATTCGCGATCGGCGGCCGTGAAGCGGCAGGCGAAGACCCGAGGTTCGCTGCATCGCGCGGTTGGGCGTGGCTTTGCTACCCGCTCTTCCGGGTGCCGAGGGGCGGACGGTTCTTGCGGTAGGAGTTTTTCACGGCGATCTTGCCGTCGCGAAGCGTGAACAGATCGCAGCCCTGGACTTCGACGCGGGTGCCGTCCGCCCGTGTTCCCGTGAACGTCCACTCCGACACCCCCCGCTCCCCACAGACAAAATGGCGCGCGTTGCCCCAGTGCGCATCGGGGAAGGTTGCCCAGACCTCCGCGAAGCCAGCCCGCACCGCCTCACGGCCAGCGTACCGGGCGCCGCAGACCTCTGGTCCTGCCGAGGCTTCAAAGACGCAATCCTCCATCATGAACGACATGAGGGCTTCGACATCGTGGCGGTTCCATGCATCGGCAAAGGCCTGCAGAAACTCCGTGGTGACCTTCGCAATCGGTTTCGGCATTATCTGTCCCCTCGTTTCAGTTTCCACTCTTAGTGTAATCGTCTTACGCCGAATGTGGAGCTAGCCGGCGCCCGGAAGTTTGCTGGCGCGCGTCCGCGTTGAGCGAGGGGTTAGGCGTGACTGGCTCAGCCCGGAATCTCGGCCTCGATGAGCTTTGCAAGTAGCGTGAGCGACTCTTGCCAGCCCAAGTAGCAGGCTTCGGTTGGAATGGCTTCGGGTATGCCTTCCTGCACTACGTTCAACTCTGTTCCGCAGGCGACTTTCGCCAGGGTAACTGTGGTTTTCATCTCTCCGGGCAAGTTGGCATCGTCGAACCTGTCCGTGTAGCGCAGGCGCTCGTGCGGCACCAGTTCGAGATATTCACCTCCGAATGTGTGGCTTTGGCCGGTCGAGAAGTTCGTGAACGACATCTTGTAAGAGCCGCCAACCTTGGCGTCGATGTGGTGGACCCTGCCGGTAAAGCCATTCGGCGGGAGCCACTTGGCCATTGCGTCGGGATCGAGGAACGCGCGATAGACGCGCTCCGGTGTTGCGCGGAGCACACGATGAAGTCGGACGGTGCCTTTCGACATGACGTGGTCGCCTTTCGATAAGCGATGCGAGAGGGTCCGGTTCCCGATCTCGCGAGGTGGTTCCCGGACTGCGTGGCGAGCCGCTGGATCAGGCAGCTTCCGTCGATTCCGCGGAAGGCGCGCGCACGATGTAGCCGCCGGACTTCTCGTCGTGCTCGAGGTTGAGGTGCCCTCTGATCGCGGCCTCTTCGAGCAGGCTGTTGAAGCTCTTGAATCCGTGATAGGCCTCGTTGAAGCCGGGATTGCGGCGCTTGAGCGCCTGCTTGACCATCGAACCCCAGATCTTGTCGTCCCCGCCCCTTTCCGAAACCAGCGCCTCGAAGGTGTTGACCACCAGGTCAATCGCCTTCTGCGTCTTGTCGTCTGAGGCCGTGTCCTCGACCTCAACTGGTCCCACGGCGGGCGCCTTCGGCGCGGCTACGGGTTTGGCTGCAGGCTTCTTGCGCCCGCCACTGCCTCGGCGCGCCTGGCTCTTTTCCCGGACCAGGTCATCGTAGAAGATAAATTCGTCGCAATTGGCGATCAGTAGATCGGAGGTGGAATGCTTCACACCCACGCCGATCACTTCCTTGTTGTTCTCGCGCAGCTTGGATACCAGCGGAGAAAAATCGGAATCGCCGCTGACGATCACGAAGGTGTCCACATGCGATTTGGTGTAGCACAGGTCGAGCGCATCCACAACCATGCGGATGTCGGCGGAGTTCTTGCCGGACTGGCGCACATGCGGAATCTCGATCATCTCGAAGGCGGCCTCGTGCATCGGCGCCTTGAACTCCTTGTAGCGTTCCCAGTCGCAGTAGGCTTTCTTGACGACGATGCTGCCCTTGACCAGCAGGCGCTCGAGTACTTTCTTCATGTCGAATTTGTCGTACTTCGCTTCGCGCACGCCGAGCGCGATGTTCTCGAAATCGCAGAATACTGCCATGTTGCGTTCGTCATTCTGTGTGCTCATAGATGACCCAGTGAATGGTGATTAGTGAATCGTGATTAAGTGATTGGCGGCAATTGAGTTACCCAATTCCTTTGAGCACTGAGCACACAGCACTCAGCACTCGTTTCTGACTTTCTTCATGCCGCCTGTGCGAAGAATTCCTTCACCGCGCCGATAAAGCGATCGATGTCGGGCCGGTCAACGTCCAGGTGGGTCACCAGACGAATGGTGCCCCGCCCGTTGATCAGCATGCCGCGCTCCTTCAGGTACTCGCGCATCGCCACCGAGCGTTGCGGCTCGACCGAGACGTACACCATGTTGGTCTGCGCCCCGCCAGGTGCGACTTTCACTTCGTCAATCCACGAAAGTCCCTCGGCAAGATTGCGCGCATTGTCGTGGTCCTGCGCCAGTCGTTCGACGTTGTGTTGCAGCGCATAGATGCCCGCGGCGGCGAGAAGGCCAGCCTGGCGCATGCCGCCTCCGACCACTTTACGCCAGCGCCGCGCCTTGGCGATCAGGTCTTTCGATCCGCACAAAACCGATCCCACCGGCGCGCCCAGGCCCTTGGACAGGCATACCGACACGGAGTCGAACTGTTTGCTGATTTCCATGACCGGTACGCCGAGATGCACCGCCGCGTTGAAGATGCGCGCGCCATCCAGGTGCAGACCCAGCCCGCGGCTGCGGGTGAACTCGCGCGCGCGCCTGAGGTAGTCGAGCGAAAGCACCTTGCCGCCCTGGGTGTTTTCCAGGCACAGCAGTCGCGTCCTGGCGAAATGCGGATCGTCCGGCTTGATCGCCGCCTCGACGCGACCCAGGTCGAGCGAGCCGTCCGGCTCGTAGTCGAGCGGCTGCGGCTGGATGCTGCCCAGCACCGCCGCGCCGCCACCCTCGTACTTGTAGGTGTGTCCCTGCTGGCCGACGATATATTCGTCGCCGCGCTCGCAATGCGACAGCAGCGCCAACAGGTTGCTCTGGGTGCCGCTGCAAACGAAGATCGCGGATTCCTTGCCGAGCAGCGCTGCACTCATCGCCTCCAGGCGATTAACCGTCGGATCTTCTCCGAAGACATCGTCGCCGACGTCGGCTGCGGCCACGGCGGCGCGCATTTCCGCTGTTGGTTTGGTGACGGTATCGCTGCGCAGGTCGATGACTTTCATGGGAGTGCTCCTGGACTTCGAACGACACCCGGATTGGTCACGCGGGCGGTTTCTTGTGCGAAACAGAATGTTACACCAGCGGGTAGACCTTTGTTCGCCGGTGCCGAAGCCTGCGGGATATCATTGGCTTGGATGGAGAAAAAGATTCCGAAGTTCCGCAAGAAGCGCAAGAAGTTCGAGGCTCTGGAGCGATGAACCCCGGCAAGGCGGCCAGCTCACTGACGCGCGGCGCAACCTTCCGCCGCGCCGGGAGGCGAATGTCCGCGACCGCCATGGTTTTTCTTTGTGTCCTGTGCGCATCCCCCGCGCTTGCGGAACAGAGCATGGTGATCTGGAAGAACCACGAATGCGGTTTCTTCATCCTGCAAATGAAGTCGGGTTATGGCATTTTCGAATGGATAGACGGGCCGCAGCCAAACAACGGTGACGTTCTGGAAGGTGATTTCAGATCTTCCGGCGAGCAGCGCGTCGACAACAAGACCGCCGATTTGCCAACCACGATCCTCCTGAATGCGTTTGCTCTGACTCGCAACGCGATCGCAGCCCGCATGCCGGCGAAGTGCAAAGCATTGACGGACTACGTTCCTTTCGAAGGCCCATGACACCCCCTCATTTGCCGGCCGGCAGGCTTTCAAGCAGGCGCGACAAGGTGGCGGCACGCATGCTCTCCGGATAATTCCTGAGGAATTCCCCGGCAAGCGCGCGTGCCTTTCGGGAAAAAGCAGCCTGCTCCTGCGCGTCTCGCCCGGCTCGCGCCGCCTGAACGTAATGGATCGCGAGGATGAAAGAAGTCTCCTCGCGCTCGCCGTGATGCTGATGGATTTTCAACAGCCCCTCACCCAATCTGATCTGCTCGGCCAGTTGCGCGCGGGTCTGCGCGGCGGGCTGGAGCGGATCGCTGGTAAAGCTGTCGTAGAAGGACCCCTGAAGCAGCCGAAATGCCGCGTCGGCGGCAACCGGTCCCGATGGTTCCAGTTTCAACGCCTCGCGGTAGTGCTGCACGTTGGCCAGAAAGCGATTCGATTCCGGGGCGAACGCCAGTTCGGCACCGCGTGCCTTGAGCTCGTTCATGAGGAAATTGGAAGGCAGCCCCTGCACCCGGCCATGCGCAGCCAGATCACGGTTGAGCAGCTCGCGGATCTCGTCAAGAGTTCTTCCCAGATCCAGATGCGCCCGGGCACGCTGTGTCGCCGGCTCCTTCGAGGCGATCGTCTTTTGCGACTCCGCCACGGCAGCAAGATAGGTTTGGGCCGATTCTGCGGTGATGAGATCGTGCGCAATCGCATCCAGGGACAGGCCCGCCAGCACAAAGGCAACGAAAGTTCGCCTCATCGAGTTACATCGAATTACGGACCGCGTTGAAGGCCTGCGCACGCAGCGCAGGGGCGGGCTACTGCGCTTCGCGCGGATCGAGAGGCCGTCCCTCGGCGAAAGCCAGTGCGCCTACGTGTGCGGGTATATCGCCGGCGTCGAACGCCTCGCGCCCGGGGATGGACAGGCCCAGGTTCCCGCCATTCTCCATCAGTGCCTCGGCGAGGAGAAAGCCATGCTGAGGCAGGAAGTCGTCGCGGCACACCAGTCGATACGCCTCGTTCTGGACCAGCACACGCAGCGGGATCGCCCCGTACTGCCGGAAGGGATCCTCGCCATGAAACATCGCCAGCGCATTCGGCCGCGACACAACCCCGACCTCCGCCTGCCGGGTCGCGATAAGGCTGGCGATTCGCTGCACGCGCGGCCCTCGCCCGACCACGGCCCTGCTGTCGGGCAGGGCACCGCGCACGATTTCGGCGACCTTCTCGCCCAGATCGTCTCCCCCGAGATCGTCACGGCTGGTAAGGATGACCAAGTGGGTCTCGCGGTAAACCATCCACTGCCGGTAAGGCGAATGGCCGCAAAGCAGAACGCTGCCGCTTGAGGCGGCCGCGAGAGTAAGGAACTGTCGGCGATTCATGATCACCCGCATGTTGTCAGTGCTCGTAGCGCGGCGCCCGAAGTCCGGGTTACTCCCGCAACCGGGCGCCACGGACAATGCAACGAGGGCGGATTTCCGCCCTCGTGATGCTCCAGGATGCCTGCCGCATTACTTGCGGATATGCTCCAGCGGGCAGATCGTTGAAACGGCATAGTTGGGCACGTCCACGACATTGCCGATGCGCAGGTCGCAGGCCACGCTGGCATACACATAGGCCTGAACGGGTGTCCAGCCGTAGGTCCTGGCCAGCCAGTCGATCATCTCGTTGAGCGAGCCACGCGCGGCTACCGTCAGATCCTCGGACAGATTGATCAGAGGTCCAATCTTGTCGCCATTGAGGTACTTGTGCTGCGGCGGAACCTCTCCGGCTTTCTTGATCGGGTAGGCCACGGTCGCATAGAAGCGGTCCGGTTCCAGTTTCTTCAACTGCGAACCGCCTTCGAAATGCGGGCCCGCCTTCATCAGCGAAGCCATGCCCTTGCGGATCTCGGTGCGCACCGTAACCTTGGCGCCCATTTCGATCGCGGTGCCGGCCACTTCGCCATCACCCTGGGCATAGTGAACGTCACCGACGAACAGGCCGCAACCGTCCACATAGCAGGGCAACAGCAGCGTGGTGCCGACCACCATCTGCTTGATGTCCATGTTGCCGCCGTTCTCACGCGGCGGGATGGTGCGCAGGCACTTGTCCTTGTGGCTGCCGTTGGGACCGCACACGGCCGTCGGTAGCGCGCCCGTAGGCTGCGGCGGCAGCGCGACGCCCCCGGCTTTGCCAAGTTGCGTCTCGCGCGCCTCCCAGGCATCCACTTCCGGGAAACCCGGCTGCACGCCCACGGTGCCCATGAAACCGTTGAACGGGATTCGCACCCCGGGGAGCTGGTCCGACACCGCTTCCATGCGGTTCAACTTCCAGTTGGCGATGTATGCCTCGGTGAAGCGATCACGCAGGAAGCCGAAACCCGGCACCACGGTGGTGTAACCATATTCGTCCGGCTCGATGTCGATCAGCGTTACGGCGAGCACATCGCCGCGCCTGGCGCCCTCGATGTGCACCGGGCCGGTCAGCGGATGTACCAGGTTCAGGTCGACCGCGCCGACATCCTTCGGCAGCGAGTTGGCATTGAGATCGGAGTCCAGCGCGTCGCGCGTCTCGAAGGTGATCAGCTGGCCGGTCTTGGCGGTCAGCACAGACTTGATCGCCGGGTGGAAGCGGTTGAAACAGTTAGCGTCGTCCACGCAATGGATGCCCATCTTTTTCACGAGCATCCGGGACTGCGTCTTGACGTCGGTGGTATCGGCAAAGGCAGCGCCCGCACACAGCCAGGTTACCGCCATCGACAGAAACAGCAATTTCCGGTTCATGGTGTTCCCCCCCCGTTATCGAGTTCTTATGATCGATGAATCGCGTGAAGCAGTGGTCACTATGAAACGCAGCTAGTCCGGTGTCAACCGCTCCAATCACTGTTAGCGGGTAATACCCAGCACGCCAAGAACAAAGGCATAGGTGAAGGCAGTTTCCCTGAGGAACTCGTACCTGCCCGAGGCCCCGCCATGGCCGGCGTCCATATTGATGCGCAGCAGCAACGGATTGTGGTCGGTCTTGAGGCGCCGCAGCCTGGCCACGTACTTGGCCGGTTCCCAGTACATCACCTGGCTGTCGTTGAACGAGGTCTCGACCAGCATCGCTGGATAGTCTTTTGCGGCGAGGTTGTCGCAGGGTGAATACGACTTCATGTAGTCGTAGTAAACCTTGTCCTTCGGATTGCCCCACTCTTCGTATTCGCCGGTGGTGAGCGGCAGCCGATCGTCGAGCATGGTATTGATGACATCAACGAAAGGCACGTCGGCCACGACCGCGCAAAATAGTTCGGGGCGCAGGTTGGTCACGGCACCCACCAGAAGGCCACCGGCGCTGCCTCCCTGGATCACCAGCCTGCCCGGATCGGTGTAGTGCTCGCGATTCAGGTGCTCGGCGCAGGCGATGAAATCGCTGAACGTGTTCTTCTTGTTGAGCATCCGCCCTTCGTCGTGCCAGCGCTTGCCCATTTCCCCGCCACCGCGAACGTGCGCGATCGCATAGATCACGCCGCGATCGAGAAGCGACAACCGCGCCGAACTGAAGTCCACGTCCAACGGATGACCGTAGGCGCCGTACCCATAGAGCAGCAGCGGCTGCGCGGCGCTGCCGCGCCGGTCGACGCGATACACCAGCGAAACCGGCACGCGCGTGCCGTCAGGGGCGACCGAGTAATGCAACTCCGAGCGATACTTCTCCGGCTCATAGCCGCGCACTTCGCGTTGCTTGAGCATTTTGCGTTCGCGGCGGTCGAGGTGATAGTCGTACTCCGTGTCGGGAGTGACGTACGAACTGTAGTGAAAGCGGTATACATCGGTATCGAACTCGAAATTGGTGCCGCCGCCGACTGAATACACCGGCTCGGGCATGGCGATCTCATGGGTCTCGCCGTCCGCGAGGCGCGTCACGCGCAGCCTTGGGAAGCCTCCCGCGCGTTCGTGCGCGACCAGATGACGGGCGAATACATCCACGCCCTCCAGCATGACGTCCGCGCGGTGCGCGACTTTCTCCTTCCAGTTGCCGGGAGCGGGATCCTCCGCGGATGCCGTGACCAGGCGGAAGTTGCGCCCCTTGTCGTTGGTGACGATGTAGAACAGTCCCTGTCCATGATCCACGTAGTATTCGTGATCCGGCTGCCGGGCCGCCACCAGTCTCCAGGCGGACGCGGGCGCATCGGCCGGAAGAAAGCGCACCTCGGAAGTCGTGGCGCTGTGGGAAGTCAGAAACAGGACCGCGCGGCTGCGTGAGCGCGCTACCGAAAGAGAGAAGCGCGCATCGGCCTCCTCGTAGATGAGCTGGTCATCCTTGCTCCCCACAAGGTGGCGGCAAAGGCGGTATGCGCGCTTGGTGCTGTCTTCCCTGACGTAGAACAGCGTGCGGTTGTCGCTGGCCCAGGCGACCGAGCGCACTTTCTCGATGCGGTCGGAAAGAACCCTGCCGTTGCGCAGGTCCTTCAGATGCAGCGTGTACTCGCGGAAGCCGCTGGTATCCGACGAATAGGCAAGCAGGTGTCCGTCGGGGCTGATTTCGACCGCTCCCACGGAGTAGAACTTGTGGCCCTTCGCCAGCCGGTTGATATCCAGGATCACGTTCTCGGCCGCGTCCGGGTTGCCGTGCCTGCGGCAAAAAATGCGGTACTGCTTGCCTTTCTCCGTGCGCGAGTAATAGTAGAAGGCGCCCTCGCGGTACGGAACCTCGGCATCGGTTTCCTTGATGCGCGCCACCATCTCCTTGTAGAGCTTCTTCTGCAGGCCCGCCGAGGGCTTCATCATCGCCGCGGTGTACGCGTTCTCGGCGCGCAGGCAGGCGCGTACCGCAGGGCTGGCTTTGTTGCGCAGCCAGTGATAATCGTCCACGCGACGCTCGCCGTGCGCGACCGTGACCTGGGGTACGCGCCTGGCAACGGGTGGCACGCGAATCGGGCTTCGGGACACTTGAACGCTCCTTGGATGAAACGGCTGAATGACACCTGCCGGCCGAAAAGCATGCGACCTGGACCCGGCAGACCTTACAATTGCGGCTCGATCAACGAAACGGAAAGCAGTATGAAGGGCTACGAATCGGACGTCACCCGCTTCATCCGGGATTTCCTTGCCAGGAACCCCGAGGTGGTTGCGAAACAGGAGAAGGCCCGCGCCACCTGGTGGGACCGGCCGCAGGATCACAACGAAAACGCGGCGCTGGAAGCCGCCAGGGTTCCCAAGAAACCCTACGATTACTATTGATCCGCCCGCTCCCGGCAGGTTCCTGACGCAAGTTGCAGCAGAACGTGAAACTCGCCAACGTCGGAGCCAACGTGTCCTACGGGGCTGAAGTCCGCATCAATTAGCGACGGGACCCGCATGGACACAAGCCGGAAAAACGTGATCGCTCTGGCGGCGTGCCAGGCGTTGCTGATCACCAACAACATCATGATGATCTCCATCGGCACGCTGGCAGCGGATACGCTTGCCCGCAACAAGTTGTGGGTCACGGCGCCCGCCACCGCATATATCATCGGCGGCGGGTTGGCGACATTGCCGGTTTCACTGCTGATGAAGCGCTACGGCCGCCGCACCGGGTTCATATTGGGCTGCGTGTTCGGAATGGCGGGCGGGGCGCTAGCCGCCACGGCGATGGCGCTGCACAGTTTCGAGCTGTTGTGCCTGGCGGCGCTGGTTGCCGGCGTGTATACCGGCTCCGGCGGCTTCTACCGCTTCGCCGCAGCAGATGCCGCGAGCCCGGATTTCCGCAGCAAGGCGATTTCGCTTGTGCTCGCCGGGGGCATCGTCGGCGGTGTATTCGGTCCCGAGAGCAGCAAACTCACCAGGGATCTGCTGGACGTCACCTTTCTCGGCTCATTCCTGTCGCTGATCGTGCTTGCTTTTCTGGCGATCCTGATCCTGCGGCGCCTGGATCTGCCGATGCCGTCGCACGAGGAACGGCACGGTCCGGCGCGCCCCCTTGCATCGATCATGCGCCAGCCGGCATTCATCGTCGCGTTGCTCGGCGGCATTACCGCCTATGGCGTGATGAATCTGCTGATGGCGGCGGCACCGCTGGCGATGCAGATGTGCGCGCATCCTTACAACGCCGCCGTGCTGGTGATCGAGTGGCACATCATCGCCATGTTCGCACCGGCTTTCGTGACCGGCCGGCTGATCGCGCGTTTCGGCGTGTTGCCGATGATGTTCCTCGGCGTGATGCTCATGTTCGGCGCGATCGCGGTGGCGGTGTCGAACATCTCGGTTGCCGCCTTCTGGACCTCGATGGTGCTGGTGGGTATCGCATGGAACTTTCTGTTCGTCGGCGGCACGACGCTACTGACCGAGTGCTACGCGCCGGCCGAGAAGGCCAAGACCCAGGGCATCAACGACCTGTTGATCTACGCCGCCATGGGCACAACCTCGTTGAGTTCCGGCGCCATCCTCTACAAGCATGGCTGGAGTACGCTCAATTACAGCGCGCTGCCCTTGTTGGTCCTCACCGCCGCAGCCATCCTCTGGCTCGCCGCCCGGCGCCGCCCGATTGCCGTGCCGGGCGCCATCAAGTGACCCGGTTTCCACGATCATGCCTTTGAGACTCAGCATCCTCGACTCCGCATCTCGGGGTGAGATCACACCGACACGGCGTTGGCGGAGCCCTCCGGGGCGGGAGGCGTAACGTGGCACGCTATCCGCAAACGGGTGACTCCGCCACTGACGAGTCCGCGCGCCGGGGTGAGGTGGCGCTCCTGATCGTTCTTGCCGCCGTGCAGTTCACCCACATACTCGACTTCATGGTGCTGATGCCGCTCGGACCGCAACTGATGCGGCTGTGGGGGATCGACGCGAGCCGCTTCGGCCTGCTGGTTTCCGCTTATACGTTCGCGGCTGCCGCGGCCGCGCTGCTATGCGCGTTCTACATGGATCGCTTCGACCGCCGCCGAATACTGTTGTTCCTGTACGGCGGATTCGTGCTGTGCGCGCTGTTGTGCGCACTGGCGCCGAATTATGGCTGGCTGCTGGCCGCGCGCGCGATTACGGGGGCATTCGGGGGGGTGGCCGGAGCGGCCGTGTTTTCGATCATCGGCGACACGATTCCCGATTCCCGCCGCGGCGCCGCGATGGGCATGCTGATGATCGCGTTCCCGATCTCTGCAGTGGCCGGCGTGCCGCTGGGCCTGTTCCTGGCAAACGAGTTCAGCTGGCGCGCACCCTTCATGTTTCTCGCCGTGGTTTCCTCCCTGGTGCTGGTCGCGGCATGGAAATTCGTCCCGCCGCTGCGCGGCCATGTCTCCGGGGCGCGCCTCAACCCGCTCGCACAGGTGCGTGCCGTCTTCGGTGACGCCAATCACCGGCGGGCGCTTGCCCTCATCGCGATCCTGCTCTTCGGCGGGTTCTCGGTGGTCCCCTTCATCGCGCCGTACATGGTAGCCAACGTGGGCCTGAAGGAAACCGATCTGCCTTACATGTATCTTTTCGGCGGGCTAGCAACCGTGTTTACCTCGCGCCTCATCGGCAGAATGGCGGACAAGCACGGCAAGCGCGAAGTCTTCACCCTGATCGCCACAATTTCCATCGCGCCACTGTTGATCACCACCAATCTGCCGCCGGTACCGGTGTGGGTTGCGATCGCGGCGTCGGTAGTCTTCATGGTTTTCGTGTCCGGACGGTTTGTGCCGGCAATAGCGCTGGTCACGGGTGCGGCGCAACCGCAACTGCGCGGCAGCTTCATGAGCTTCAATTCGGCGATCCAGCAGTTTGCGCTGGGTGCGGCCTCGCTGACCTCGGGACTTCTTCTCGGGCATGCCGCCAACGGCGCGTTGACGCGTTACTGGCTGGCAGGATTGATTGCGGTGGCCTGCACGTTGATCTGCATGCGGCTGGCGTGGCGAGTCAAGTCAGTCGGCTGACACTTGTGGCACGAAAAAAGGGGTCAGCGAAAAAAGGGGTCAGGTCTTGTTTCTTGCAGACCGAGCGAGCAAGAAACAAGACCTGACTCCGTTCTCCTCAGGCCGCTGTTCGAGAGGGGGTCTCGCTGGACACTCCGCGGTGGCGAGCATACGTGTCCAGAACCCAGCGAAATCCTCGTCGAGCGGCGACGCTCTGTCTTAGTTGCAGGAGTTCAGGCGGCCACGGCTCGGGCAACGGATAGGGAAACTCCGGAGGCCGGATGATCGCCGTCATCACCGCTGCAGCAGCGAGGTCGGCAACACTGAAGCGATCACCGACAAGATAGCCGCTTGGGCCGATTTCGGATTCGAGCCGGTCGAAATGCGAGTGCAATCGCTGCCGCGCCTCGCTCAGCCGCCGGGCATCCATGCCCATATTGCGGCGGAACAGCGGGCGCATCAAAGGAAAGAAGGCGCGCCAAACGAGCCGCGTGCCGGCGGAAGAACCGTCCGTCGCCATACGCGCACACGCCGCGGGGTGGTTGATGTAAGTCGCCCAAAAAAGGCGGCGCAGATCGGGTGCTACTTGTTCGTCAAAGTATGCCTGGATCGCCAACGCGCGCTGGCGGTCAGCCGAGCGCGCCGGGTATAGCGGCGGATCGGGTCGCAGACGCTCGATTTCCGCCAGGATGTAACTCGAGCCGGCCAGCACGCGGCGATCGATTTCGAGGACGGGAAGCTGACTCTGCCCGCTGAGCCAGCGGACCAGCGGCACGTGAAAGCCCGGAACAAGGGCCGTTCGTCGGTGGGGCCAGCGTTTGAAATCGAGCGCCCACCGCACCTTCTCGTTGTAATGCGAGACACGGAAGTGCAGCAACCGCGGTGGTTTTTCTGGCAAAGTCATGCATCGTTCCCCGGGCCGGCTAAGCGTATGTCTGCGTTGGGGCCGCCCAACGAGGTTGTTGTAATTTCGATTTCTGGCGACCTACACTAACTTGTCAGTCTCGCGAAGACGGTCTTCAGATCCACCACTTCGCCATAGGCGGACGCCAGCGCGGCCATGAAGGCGCCGTGCACCAGCGGGGAAGGAATGACATTGCCGCCGAAAACAAGTTCGCCGGCCGCGCAGGCGTCCTCGACCACCGTGCAGCGGTAGCCCATGTCAAATGCGGCCCTGACCGTGGCATCCACGCACAGATTGGTCATCGCGCCGCAGAAGAAAAGTTCCCTGGCCCCGAGCACGTGAAGGACCCTGACGAGAGTCGTTTCGCGAAACGCATTCGGGAAGTTCTTGGTGATCAGCATGTCGTCGCCTTCCGGCGCGACACGGGGATCGATTTCTATGCCCGGCGTGTCTTCGAGAAGGAAGCCCGCCGCCGGATCTTTTGCCACGTGCCGGACGTGAATTACCGGCATCGCCCGCGTGCGGAACAGACCGATCATTTGCGAGGCTCGCTCGAGCGTTCGCTCGATACCCGCCAGCGGACACCTCCCGTCCGGGAGGTAGTCGCGCTGCAGGCCGATGACGATCAGTGCGGTGTCGAACATTTCATTACGCGTGTCGCTGGCTGATGGATTATAGAGACTTGCCCGTGGCGGGCAAATATTGTTGGTCCGCCGGCCTTCCCGTTCGCGTCGTGCCACGGTCACGTTTCCTGCCACGAGTCGTTATGAGCGCCATCAAACATGTTTCCCAGGATTCGTCCCGGCTGAGCGCACTCGACTCCGCTGCACGGTTCATCACACGCGAAGGCGGGAAATTTGGTTCAATACTCAATTCTAGGACGCCTGCCCCAGAAGCCTCATGGAAGACGCAAACGTCAAGTTGGACCGCCGCCGGTTTCTCAAGCGCTCGACGCTGGTTGCCGGGGGGATCGTCACCACCACCACGCTGCAAGCGCTCACGGCGCATACCGCTTATGCAATCGAATGCAATCCGGATGGTCGCCGGAGCGGCAAGGACCCGATGGGCAAAGGCTACGGTGACCTCAAGCCGGTAGCCGACCAGAATGGCAACCTCATCCTCGCGCTGCCCGATGGCTTCCATTACACGACTTTCAGCAAGACCGGGGATGCCATGAGCGATGGCTTCACGACGCCGGCGATTCATGATGGCATGAGCGCGTTCACGGGTCCCGATTGCACGATTCGCCTGATTCGCAATCACGAACTTCGCAACGCGGCCGGCGACTTCACTTTCGGCGTGGTCGGACCGGAATCCACTCGCTACGACGTGCTGGCCAGTGGTGGTTGCACAACCGTGGACTACGATCCGACGCACAAGCGCATCGTCCGCGACTTCATCAGCATCAACGGCACTCTGGTGAACTGCTCCGGCGGACGCGCCTACGGGGATGCCGGCTGGATCACCTCGGAAGAGACGACCAGCGGCCCCGACAACGGCTATGGCAAGAAGCACGGTTACAATTTTTTCGTACGCGCGGACATCAATGCCCCCGAACCGGCGGTGGCATTGAGCGCGATGGGCAGGTTTGCGCATGAGGCCGCCGTTGCCGATCTCGAGAGCGGCATCGTTTACCAGACCGAGGATTCCGGCGGCAACAGCGGTTTCTACCGCTTCCTGCCAAATGATCTGCAGAATCTGTCGAGCGGCGGCATGCTGCAAATGGCCAAAATTCGCGATGTCCATGGCTACGACACGAGCACCAATCAGACTGTGGGCGCCGAACTTCCGGTCGAGTGGGTCACCGTCGACAATCCCGATCCGGATCCCGTCACCTCCTCCACCAGTTGCTTCGCACAGGGGCTGGCCAAGGGCGGCGCGCGCTGGAAGCGCCTGGAGGGCATTTTCCGCGGCGACGATGGCACCATGTATTTCGTCTCCACAAGCGGCGGCAACGCGGCACGTGGTCAACTGTGGCAATTCATTCCCGGCTTCTCCGGCGCTGGCACGCTCGTGCTGGTGTTCGAGTCTCCGAACAGCAGCGTACTGGATTCACCGGACAACCTGTGCGTGACGCCTGGCGGCGGCATCCTGTTCTGCGAGGACGACGCCAGCAGCGACCGCGACGCCCATCCGCTTGCACCCGGGATCACGGACATCAATCGCCTGATCGGCATGGGCCGCAGTGGCGAGCCTTTCGAATTCGCGGTCAATATTTTCAGCGACAGCGAGTTTGCCGGACCCTGCTACAGCCCGGATGGGGAAATTCTGTTCGTCAACATCCAGGGCGCCAACAGCATCGGCAGCGGCATGACCTGTGCAATTACCGGTCCTTGGCGCCGCGGGGCGCTGTAACGCGATCAGCGCGAAACCAGGACGATCCAGGCCCCTGCGAGAGTGGGCTTTTCCTTTTTTGGATCGCCGGTTCGCGTTATATTGTCGCCATGAACCTCGAGCGCATCACCGTCGAATTCCACGCCGAGGAAGACCGCCTGATGTTGCGGGTTTCCTTCGACAAAACCGCGGAAATCCAGTTCTGGTTGACGCGCCGGCTGGTCATGCGCGTCTGGCCGGTGCTGCTGCAGATGGCGCAGGCAAGACCGGACATCCAGCTGCAGCGCAGTCCCGAGGCGCGCAACGCTTTGCTGGGATTCCAGCATGAGAAGGCATTGCATGAGGTCCAATTTTCGCAGGCGACGAACGAACCAGGCCGTGAACACCCGCTGGGCAATGCCCCCATAGTGGTGAGCAAAGTGCGCGCGCGCCGCAATCAGAAGGGTCAGACCATCCTGTCGCTATTGCCGCGCCAAGGCACGGGCGTGGATCTCACGCTTGGCGACACTCTGCTGCATGGCGTCCTGAAGCTCATGCAGGACACGGCATCGAAGGCGGAATGGGGCCTCGCGCTCGCGGTCCCGACGCTAGCGCGTGCCGCCGAGGAAGCAACCAACCACACCGTCAACTGAGACGCGGCTGCGGCGTTCTCGCTGGCACGAACCCCGTTTATCGCGCCTTTGCCCTCCCTCCCCGCCACCCTCAGCAATTCAGCGACCTTTCTGTTGGCCGCGACGCTTTGCGGATGCGCCGCCTTTCGCAACTACGATGCGGAGCTGAACCAAACCCTCAACCTCGCAGCGAGCGGCAACGTGGACGGCGCGATCAACCTGCTCGAACGCACCAACAAGCGCGGCAAGAAAGACCTTCTCTATTACTTCGAGCTGGGCGAACTGGAACGGCTGAGGAACCGCCACGACGAAAGCCGGAAAGCCTGGATGGCGGCGGACGTGCAGGTGCAGGCCTGGGAACGCACGGCGGCCACGAATCCGGAAAAACTGGTCGGCAACGTGGCGAGCGTGCTGATCAATGACAAGGCCCGCCCCTATGAGGGCCGCGATTACGAGAAGGTAATGCTGACCACGCGGCTGGCGCTCGACCAACTATCCCGCGGCGATTTCGACACCGCCCGCGTGGACATCAAGAGGTCCCACGAGCGCGAGGCGGTGATCGCCGCGCTGCGGGAGAAGGAATTGCGGAAGACCGAGGAGGAAGCGAAGAAACACGGCGTGAAGACCGGTTTCAAGGAACTGAACGGCTATCCGGTGCAGACCATCGACAACCCGGAAGTGAACGCGCTCAGGAACAGCTATCAGAGCGCGTTCAGCCATTACCTCGCGGGATTCGTGTACGAGGCGCTGGGCGAACCCAGCCTGGCCGCGGCCGGCTACCGGCAGGCGATCGAACTGCAGCCGAACCAGCCGTTGCTGGAACAGGCGCTCGCCGGACTGGACGCGCGCACCGGCGCCAGGAACGAGGGCTACACCGACGTGCTGTTCGTGGTCGAGTCCGGCACGGCCCCGGCACGTAAGTCGCAGCAGTTCAATCTGCCGTTACCCTATAAGGACAGGATGCTGATCGTGCCGGTGTCTTTCCCGGTCATTGCGCCGGCGCAGCCCGCTTACCTGCCGGGCCAGCTGCAGATCGGGGGCGAAGCCCCGATCGACATCGTCGGCATCACCAGCATCGACCTGATGGCGCGCAGGGCGCTGCAGGAAGAGATGCCGGGAATCGTGCTCAGAGGTATCATTCGCTCGACGGCCAAAGCGGTGGCGCAATACCAGGCAGGGCAGAACGATGAATCCGGGTTGGCTGCATTCGCGATAGCGATGGGTTCGATCGTTACCGAGTCGGCCGACGAGCGCGGTTGGCGTTCATTGCCGGCGCAGATCGCGATAGCGCGAGCGAGCATACCGTCCGGCGAACATACCGTCCGGCTGCAGACCGCGGAGGGCGTACGCAGCGTGCAATTGAACCTGGCTAGCCGCTATACCGTGGTAGGCTTACGTCTGCTGCGCAGCGAGCTTTTTGTGCAGTCACCCTAAGCGGTGGCCCCTGGGGGCGGCCAGCAATCGACTGATGCCCGAGCCGCACCGGCACCGTCAACCGGTGGCAGGCCGGAATCGTTGGAACAGCAGCCCCACACGATGGAGACCTCAAAATGAACCGTACATGGACGATCATGGCACTGCTGGTGGCTGCGCTCGTCACCGGCTGCGCCACCAAGAAGGGCTTCGAGAAGCCCGGCTTTGCCTTCGGTTGCCCGATCGGGGAGGCGAAAGTAAGCTCGATGGAGGACCTGGTCAGGCTCAAGGTCGTGCGCGAAGGCAAGCGCACGACCATCGAGGCGACCGAGGTACGCTGCACGATGGCCGGCGATCTGCAGAAGATCGACGTGAACCTCAACAATGACAGCTCCAAGGTCAAGCGCGTCAGCTACAAGTTCCGCTGGATCGACCGCGAAGGGATGCGGGCCTGGGAGGAGGAAGTCTGGAAGCCGCTGCTTATGTACGAGAACAGCAACATCGCGGTCAGCGCCGTGGCGCCGATCAACAAAGCCGTGGACTTCCGCCTTATCCTGCTGAGCCAGGAGTAGCCCCAACCGCGGACTCGTCGACAGACGGAACGATGGCCCTCGTGCACCGGAAGCCAATTTTGCGAAATGGAGAGTGTCCAATGATCGATTTGAGGCGCCCCCGCCGCCTTGTTCTGCTAGCGCTGCTCGCTGCCCTGACGATCGCCGCCGGCTGCGCCACCGAGAAAACCCGTTACGGCGACGCTCGCGGGGTGGAGACCGTGACCAACGAGTTCGGCTCCACTGACCTGCAGATGATCGCCGAATCGATGACCCGCTCGATGCTCGGCGCGCCGGTTGTGGCCGGCGGCAACCTGCCAATCGTCACCGTGCAGGAAGTGAAGAACAAGACCAGCGAATACATCGATACCCGTGCCATCACCGACAGCATCCGCGTCGAACTGCAGAAAAGCGGCCGGATACGGTTTGCGGTGGATGCAGCGGCGATGCAGCAGCAGATAGAGGAGCTGGAACGTCAGCAGAGCCAGTACTACGATCCGAACAATTCCGCCGAAGTCGGCAAGATGGTCGGCGCGGCCTTTCGCCTGGAGGGCAACATCACCTCGATCGTCAAACAGGTCAAAGACATAAAGGACGTGTACTACAAGTTCAATCTCCAGCTCTGGAACGTCCGGAACGGTCTTCTGGAATGGAGCGACGAAAAGGAAATCCGCAAGACCACGACCAAAGGTTGAGTAGCAGCGACGCCACACTCGATGGAATCAGCGCGCAGTGACGCCGCCGATTCTCGTCGGGTTTTCAGCGGCGAAGCAGCTGAACAGGACACCAGGAGGAGATGATGGGAAGTGGTGACGCACGCACCCGCCGCGGCAAGCTGTTCCGCGGCAGCCATGGCAAGACCCGCCCGAAGGGCAAGAAGAAAAGAAAGCCGCTGAAGGTCGCAGCGGGAAGAGCGGGCCGCGGCAAGCCGCACTGAGTGCATTCCGGCGCAAGCCGCGGGCGCGCCGGATTTGGACGGCGCACCCCTTTATGCGAGCGGGCCCAACGCCGCGGCATAGCGTTCGACGCATTGCAGACCGAACGCGTCCGCGGCGAGCGCGGGCATTCGGTCATGCACCGCACCCAATCCGAGCCGCCGGGCAGCCAGACGCTTGCCGTAACAATGCAGCGTCTCCAACGACTGCATGACGAACACGATCTCCGGCAGCACCTCGCGGTAGATCGATTCGGCCTCGGCTTGCCTTCCGGCCTCGAACAGTTCGAAAATGCGCGCCTGCCGGTCGAAGGTATCGGCAGCCGGAATCATGCCGGCACAACCCGCGCGCAGGTTATCGGTCAGTTCCAGTCCGCCACGGCCGTTGAACACCGTTACCCGTCCCCCGGTTTCCTCGATCATCCGGCGAATCGCGAGTGCAGGGCCCTCGCCTTTGAGGATGCGGAAATTCGCATGATTGCGCGCAAGCGTGTCGATGCCTGCCGCGGTGAGGCCCACGCCGAGATATTCGGGCGCGTTCTGGATGGCAACCGGAATGTCCAGACGGTCTGCCACCGCCCCGAAAAAGCGCACGAAAAACTGCTCCGGCACGCCGCGATCGGGAGGCGGCTGCAGGATGACCCACGATGCACCATGCGCCTGCGCGAATCCTGCGAACTCGACCTGCAAGTCGACCGTGGGCGCGTTCACCGTTACCGCCAGCGGCAGCCGCCCCTCAAGATCTTCTTCCACCCACTCCACCAGTTGCCGCCGCTCCCCATCCGCGAGCTTGTTCACTTCGGTGCCAAGGCCCAGCACCGCGATGCCGTGGGCACCATTATCCACGAACGCCTGGACCTGGCGCCGCGTCGCGTTCCGGTCCAGTTCGCCCTGCGCGGTGAAAAAGGCGTAAAGCATCGGATAGATGCCGCGCGGCGTCTCGCTCTTGTCCATCGGTTCCAGACTCCCCAAAAGATTGCCCATCATAGGCGCTGCAAAAGCCTGGCTCAAATCGAGCCCCCTCGATTCGGTGTACCATTTTTTCCGGGTTCAGCCGTACGAAAAGAGGAGACCGAATGAACATCGCGCGTATCCGCAACGCCGTGCTCGGCACAGCCATTATCCTTTCGACGACCTGCGCCGGCGCGATGACCCCGGAGGAGATCGTCGCCGCTCTCAAGCGTGCCGAAAACAGCACCGGAAACATTGCCGACGCGCTGGAAGAGGCAACCGGTGCGCGCGGCTGGATGTCCTCGGACATGAAGCCCATCTACGACGCCAAGATCGCAGGGCGTGCCGCCACTGCGCTGATGCGCCCGGTGCTGCGTACCGACAACCGCAAGTATAGGAACCATCTGCTCGAGATCCTGGACGAGGCCGAGCCGGGCAGCGTGCTCGTTTACGTGATGGAGGATGGACTGGAAATCGCGGCGATGGGCAATCTGATGGCCACCACAGCGAAGGCGCGCGGCCTTTCGGGCGCGGTGATCGACGGTGCCGTTCGCGACATTGCCGAACTGCGGCGCATGGGTTTCCCGGCGTGGTCGCGGCGCGTGAGCCCGGCCACCTCGGTCGGACGCATGGTCAGCGTCGACAAGCAGATTGCGGTGAAGTGCGGCGGCATCGCGGTGCGGCCGGGTGACTACATCGTGGCCGATCCGGACGGCGTGGTAGTGGTTCCGGCGGAGGCGGCGGAGAAGGTGATCGCGCTGCTCAAGCAGTACGACGATAAGGAATCGAAAATGATACCGATCATCGAGCGCGAGAAATCGATGCTGAAGGCCCTGGAAATTTACAACAGATATTGAGAACCCCACTGCATGCGAACAGGCCGGGGTTGATCTATAGTTGCAGAATGAACGGCCGTTGCAGATGGGGGCAATGATGGAGCTCACGGACGAAGAAGCCAGGTTCATCCGCGGGAAGATCGAGACCCTGAAGGTCGAGCATCGCGATCTCGACGATATCATCGAGCGCCTGTCCCGGGACCCTGACCTGGACGAACTACAGATGCGGCGCCTGAAGCGGCGCAAGCTGCTGCTGAAGGACCAGATCGCTCTGCTGGAGAGCCAGCTGGTCCCGGACATTCCTGCCTAAAAAAGATCCGGGGTCAACACGCTTCCGGGCACACCCTGTAGAACTTCGAGGCAATGTAGTTGGAAACCCGTTCGATGTCGGCATCGTTCCAATAGAGGCCGATGTTTTGCTGCCATCTCCAGACCTGTGCGCGAATCTCAGGGTAGTCGCGGGCGAGGCGTTCTTCGCGCGTGTAGACGCGACTGTCGTGGCAGACGACGCAATAGGTGTCGTGAAGGATTTGTCCCGGCGGCGGTTCCTGGGCGCCGACATCAACTGTGGCCGTGACCAGCAGGGCGAAAGCGATAGTGATAAGTTTCATAATGCTCTCTGTCAACCAGAATTGCCTCCAAACTAACCGCAGCAGCGGACAAGCGTTTGATGTCGATCAAGGATATTGAACGTGCCGCCCGCGGGGTTGGTCTATCAGGCAGGGAACAATCCATGATTCCCACGATACTTCCAGGATCGGGCCGGAATTCCAGGACTTTGGCGGTTCTGCTTTGCGTCGCCATGCTCCCCGGTTGCGCCGGCCCGCAGCGCCGCGCGCCGCCAAGCCTTGCCCAGGTCGTGGAGATGAGCCAGGCCGGTAAGCCCGCGGAAGAAATCATTCTGGAGTTGCACGAAACGCGCGCGGTCTATCCCCTGACCGGATCGCAGATCGCCAGATTGCATGACCAGGGCGTACCCGACGCGGTGCTGGATTATCTGCAGAACGCCTACGCGGAAAGCATCCGCTGGGATGCCCGGCTGCGATACGAGAACTCGTTCCTTTGGCACGACTGTTTCTACTGCTATCACCGTCCTGTCATCGTTGTGCCAAGATGAGCGTTATTGCGACCATCGGGCGGCGCGCATGTGCCCGCGTCTGCCAAGGAAGGAGAACGAAAATGGTGCCTGGGAATTTCCAAGGTGTTACGAAAATCCCGGCCCTGCTGCTGGCCCTTTGGGTAGCCATTGTGCTGGGCGCATGCTCGACGCTTTCGCCCCGTCCGGTCACGCCCATCTCGGAGGTCGTGAACCTGAGCAAGGGCGGGCCCCCGGAGCAGGTGGTCAGCCGCGTCCGCGCGTCGCGGACGACTTACGCGCTGCGCGGCTCAGACTTCGGCAAACTCGCCGATGCCGGCGTCTCGCCCCAAGTGCTCGACCACCTGCAGCAATCGTTCTACAACGACGTCGATCTGCTGACCCGTTATTGGGCAACGGGCGAATCGCTGGGCGGCTGCACCTCGTGTTATCCGCAGCCCGTGAACCTTTCGACCCTGGCCCAGGGCGGCAACGGTATGGCGGACCCGGGCAACACGTTCCGCCACACCACGTTCTCCCGTCCGCACGGATTGCCCGACTGGATTACCGCTGTCCCCGGAAGAACAGGCGCCCCCGCAATCACGGTCGACCAGGTGGCACAGCTGGTCAGGGACGGGAAGGCCGTCAACGACATCGTTGCGCAAATCGACAACTCGCGCATGCACGACTACATCGCCACGAGCGGTGGGATCTCGAATATCAGCACACATTTCACCGTGGGCTTGAGCGGATCGGAACTCGCGCAAATGCATGCGGATGGCGTGCCCGATCCGGTGCTCGACGCGTTGCAGAAGAAGACCCTTGCAGAGTTCATCGAGTTCCACCGCATTCGTTACCAGAGCTGGGGTAAGGGCAGCATCCAGCCGTGAATTCGCGCGCTGAACGGGCGCGGCCGGTACAGATCTTCGCTGGCGCTGACAGAAATGGCGTGGCGCCGCGCCTTATTTTTTTTCTTCGAACAGTCCCAGATCCGTCACCGCGCCGATCGACGCGGTGGACACCAGGTGCGTGTACTTCGCCAGCAGGCCGCGGCTGAAGCGCGGCTTCGGCTGTTTCCACGCCGCGCGGCGCCTGGTCAATTCTTCGTCCGGCACATTGAGTTGGACCAATTGCTTGTGCGCGTCGATGGTGATCGAGTCGCCCTCCTTCACCAGCGCGATGACGCCGCCGACGAAGGCCTCCGGCGCGACGTGGCCGACCACCATGCCCCAAGTCCCGCCGGAGAAACGGCCGTCGGTGAGCAATCCGACCGAGTCGCCGAGTCCCTGGCCGATCAGCGCCGAAGTCGGCGACAGCATTTCCTGCATGCCCGGCCCGCCCTTCGGACCCTCGTAACGGATCACCACCACGTCGCCCGCCTTGATCTTCTTGGCCATGATCGCCTCCATGCTTTCCTTCTCGGAGTCGAACACGCGCGCCGGCCCGGTGATGACCGGGTTCTTCAGCCCGGTGATCTTGGCTACACAGCCCTCCGGCGCCAGATTGCCCCTGAGAATGGCGAGGTGACCCTGCTTGTACAACGGCGCGCTGAACGGTCGGATCACGTCCTGGTCGCGCCGCGGCTCAGTGGGGATGTGTTCCAGCTCCTCGCCGATGGTGCGGCCCGTGATGGTCATGCACTCGCCGTGCAGTAGTCCGTTGACCAGCAGCATCTTCAGCACTTGCGGCACGCCCCCGGCCTTGTGGAAGTCTACCGCGACGTATTTTCCCGAAGGCTTGAGATCACAGAACACCGGCACCTTGCGGCGGATGCGCTCGAAATCATCGATGGTCCACTCGACTTCCGCAGCCGATGCAATCGCCAGGTAGTGCAATACCGCGTTGGTCGAGCCGCCGGTGGCCATCACCAGGCTGACGACGTTCTCGATGGACTTGCGGGTGATGATGTCGCGCGGGCGAATGTTTTTTTTGATGGCGTTGACCAGCACGCGCGCCGATTCGGCGGCGGAGTCGGCCTTCTCCGGGTCGACTGCCGCAAGTTGCGAGGAGCCCAGCAGGCTCAGTCCGAGGGCCTCGAACGAGGACGACATGGTGTTGGCGGTGAACATGCCGCCGCACGCGCCCACCGTGGGACAGGCGTTCCTCTCGATGCCGTCGAAGTCCTCCTGGCTCAACTTGCCGGCCGTAAACGCGCCCACCGCCTCGAAAGCGCTGACGATGGTCAGAACCTGACCCTTCCAGTTGCCCGGCTTGATGGTGCCGCCGTAGACGTAAATTGCCGGCACGTTCATGCGCGCCATCGCCATCATTCCGCCGGGCATGTTCTTGTCGCAGGCGCCGATCACCAGGGCTCCGTCCATCATCTGTCCGTTGACCGCGGTCTCGATGGCGTCGGCGATAACCTCGCGTGACACCAGCGAGTACTTCATGCCGTCGGTGCCCATTCCGATGCCGTCGGTGACAGTGGGCGTGCCGAACACTTGCGGCATCGCCCCGGCCTCGCGCAGCGCCCCCATGGCACGATCCACCAGCGGCTGGATGCCGGCATTGCACGGGTTCATGTTGGAGTGCCCGTTGGCCACGCCGACGATCGGTTTCTCAAAATCACCGTTCTTGAAATCGACGGCGCGAAGCATCGCGCGGTTGGGCGAGCGGGCCACACCCGCGGTGATCAATTTGCTGCGCCAGTTATCTGCCATGTTCTCCCCCTGGTACTGTGGAATGCGGCTTGCGGATTGCCATGCCCGGGGCCGGTGCTGCGGCCATGGCACGGATGCAGGCCGCAAGTTTGGACGCGCCGTCCACCGGTGTCTAATATATTATTTGAGGATTCTTGATAGCAATCACGAATCAAATTGAACTGCGCCACCTGCACGACTTCGTGATG
The DNA here is from genome assembly GCA_964650365.1 of uncultured Alcaligenaceae bacterium. GTDB lineage: Bacteria > Pseudomonadota > Gammaproteobacteria > Burkholderiales > JACQAP01 > JACQAP01. The sequence goes on from CAZYTR010000090.1 coordinate 33,109, forward strand.
GTCGCCGACGAGTTGCCGGCGCTGCGCGTATTTGTTGATCTGACCCTGCACTCCGCCTGTTCCAGGACTCCGGCCAGGGCGAAGAGGTCAAGCACGTGAACCGCGCTGCCGTTGAGCTTTCCGCGTTCCTTCCCGAGGAGGCGGCCACGCTTGGTTTCGGAGAAAAACTGGCGCGGGTAATCCAGCCCGGCTTGTTCGTCGCGCTCTCGGGCGAGCTGGGCAGCGGGAAAACTACGCTGGCCCGCGGCATCCTGCGCGGACTGGGATACGAGGGCAAAGTGAAAAGTCCGACGTACACACTGGTTGAACATTACAAACTTTCTAGGTTAGACTTATATCACTTTGATTTTTATCGGTTCGAGGATTCTCAGGAATTACTGGAGGCAGGCTTCAGGGACGACTTCAATTCCCGCAACGTCTGCCTGATCGAATGGCCCGAACGGGCGCAGGACCTGCTGCCCATCGCAGACCTGAGCGTTTCACTGATGGAAGAGCGCGGCGGGCGGCGTATCCGGGTCGCCGCACAAACGGAGCTGGGAAAAAATTGTCTGGCACGGATCGCAATCTAGAGCAGTGGAACGCTGGCCCGGGTAAGAACTGCGGGCGCGAGCGATCCTGCCGGTGCGCCGTTTTTCTCGCCACGATACTGGCCGCTTTTCTGGCAGCACAGGCGGCTGCGCATGCCGCTACGCAGGTGATTTCCGCGCGCATATGGCCGGCGCAGGAATACACGCGCATCACGCTGGAATCGGGGGCGCCGATTGCGCACAACGTCTTCACCATCGCCAATCCCTACCGGCTGGTGCTCGACCTCGAAGACGTGGAATCGAGCACGGCTCTCGATGTGCTGTCTACCAAGATTTCGCCGGACGATCCCTACGTGAGCGGTGTGCGCATCGGCCGCTTCAAGCCCGGCGTCATCCGTCTGGTGCTGGACCTGAAGGCACAGGTCAAGCCTCAGGTCTTCACGCTCAAGCCGGTCGGGGACTATGGTCATCGGCTGGTGCTGGACGTCTATCCGGTCGAACCGGTGGACCCAATCCTCGCCCTGCTGGAGAAAAACGTCGTCCCGGCGCCGGCCAGCGTGAGCGCAACACCGGCTATACAGCCGGATCAGCCGGCAAGCGGCGCCGCGCGGGTACCGGCTGCTCCGGGCGCCAAGAAGCCGGCGGCGGAGGTGCCACGCCTGGTCACCGTCGCCATTGACGCCGGACACGGCGGCGAGGATCCAGGCGCAAAGGGCCGCAGCGGCACTTACGAGAAGCACGTCACGCTGGAAATCGCGAAGAAACTGAAAATGCTTATCGACAACGAGCCCAACATGCGCAGCGTGTTGATCCGTGACGGGGACTACTTCATTCCGCTCGCGAATCGCGTGATCAAGGCGCGCAGGGTCCAAGCCGACCTGTTCGTCTCGATCCATGCCGATGCCTTCATCAAGGCCCACGCCCGCGGCTCTTCGGTGTTCGCGCTGTCGGAACGCGGCGCGACCTCGGCTGCTGCCGGCTGGCTGGCGAAGAAGGAGAACGACGCCGATCTGATCGGCGGGGTCAACATCGACGTCGACGACCCGACCTTGAAGCAGGTACTGCTCGATCTTTCGCAGACAGCCACCAACAACGACAGCCTGAAACTCGCCAAGGCAGTGCTGGGCGAGATCGGCGGAATCAACGAACTGCACAGAGAGCACGTCGAGCAGGCTGGCTTCGCGGTGCTCAAGGCCCCGGACATCCCCTCCATCCTGGTCGAGACCGCCTTCCTCACCAACCCCGATGAGGAAAGGAAACTCAAGGACGAAAAGTATCAGGACGCGATGGCGCAGGCGATTCTTATGGGCATCCGCAAGTACTTTGCCGCGAATCCGCCGCTGGCCCGCTCCAAGTTAGCCCAGAAGTAAGCAAGGATGAAGGCGGAAGGATGAGGGCGGAAGGAAAGTCAAAAAACGAACCATGGATTCCGCCCGAATCTCGCACCGACCAACTGCGTCTCACTTCATCCTTCATCCTTCATCCCTCATCCTTGCCCCTCCGCCTTCTTCCTTCATCCTTGGGTCGGCGCCACTAGCCTCATGCCGACCGTTGGCATTCTCCTGGCCGCCGGCAGCGGCAGCCGCTTCGGCGGCGGCAAGCTGCTGCATCGGCTCCGCGACGGCACGCCGATCGGCGTGGCTGCGCTGCGAAATCTCAAGAAGGCGTTGCCCGACGTCATCGCTGTGGCACGCGTCGGGGATGACGAGTTGACAAAACTGCTGGAGGCAGAGGGCATTGTCGTGACTCTTTGCCAAGACGCACACCTGGGCATGGCACGCAGCCTCGCCTGCGCGATCCGCGCCAGCATTGACGCTGGAGCCTGGGTGATCGCGCTGGGTGACATGCCCTTCATCTCGCCTACAACGATAAGCGCGATCGCCGGACGGGTCGCACAGTCGGGCCGGATCGCCGTGCCCGCTTACCGGGGCGAACGCGGCCACCCGGCCGGTTTCGGCAGCCGCTACCGCGCCGAGTTGCTCGGCCTGGAAGGCGACGAAGGTGCGCGCTCAGTGATCAAGCGTCACGCCCACGACGTCGAGATCATCGACTGCGACGATCCTGGCATCCTGCGCGACATCGACACCACGGGCGACGCGGTCTGAGCCCGTTCAATTCGGTTTGAGGACGACGGCCTTGAGGTTGCCGTCGACGACGAAGTTGCCGCGGATCTGCGCGGCCTGCGACCTCAACTCGATAAAGACGCGCCCGTCTACGTCCTTGCTCGGAAGTACTTCGAAGCCGCCGGTTGCCGACAGCAGACCGGAGGCAAGCTTGAGATTGCGATACTGATAGCGGCCGCCGGCGACGCTGACCGCGCCGGAGATTTCCTCGAACCGCGTCGCCCCACCCTGCACGTTCTGCCGCCCTCCCATTTGCAGCGCGCGCACCAGGTCCACGCCATCCAAGGCCCCCTTCCTGATGACGAACGTCCCATCAATCCTGGGCCCATCGAATAGCGCAACGAGGTCGGGAGCAGCCAACGCGTAGCGCAGCGTGGACTCCAGTTGCCCGCTCGACTTCGCATCCCGTGTGAACACCGGCATCAATTCCTGCAGCGCAATACGCTCAGTAGTCAACTCGCCCGTGAGCGACCACGGCCCGCCCCAGTTCATCAACGCCGTACCCTTCGCGGCACCGCCATAAAGAAGAGCCCGGAACTCTTCGACCCGGACCTGGTTGCGCGAAGCCACCAGCTTGGCCGAGAAATCGGTGAACTCGATCTGCGGTCCGATCGGGGGAACCCAGCCCTTGCCGGCAGTCACGGCGATGTCGAATTCCTCGCCGCGCGGCGTGATTTGCATGGAAAGTTTGCCGTCGGCAGTCTCCAATGCCGCCTTCTGGACCGCGCCTTCCGGGGAAAGATCCAACTCCGCGTCGAAGTTCGGCAACTTCAACGTCAGGGATTCCAGCTTCGCGCCTTTCAGCTCTATGCGCTTGACCTGCACGTTCTTGTCGGTAACCGCCGTCTCCATCCACTTCGGCAGACGCGCGAGCACCTCTTGAGCCACGCTCATCGACTCGACCCTGACGTTACTGATGTCCTTGACCGCGCCGAACGCCGACCCGAAATCCAACGACAGCTCGACCTTGCCGATCTTGACGTCCTGCGTGCTACCGAGCTTTACATCGTCGAGCGTCATCGAGAATCCACCGAGTACCGAGACGCGCATCGAGCCGATCGTGACGGGTTCCCCGATGTGGTCGGACGCCAGTTTCTCGATCGATGGAATGTAGGTATTCATCGGTATCACCTGGATACCGCCGAGTGCCAGTGCAACGACGACGACCACACCTATGATTACCGGCCTGAAGCGCTCAAGCGGCGTGCGAATTGCCTTGTTCCTCTTCAGGGCATCGACCTCGGCGCGCTTACGGTCGCGTTCCTCCTGTTCCGTGCGCCGGCGCGACAATCCCTCTTCGCGCACCTTGCGCTCGGATTCGATCTTCATCTCCTCCTGGCGCTGGCGCTCCTGCTCGGTCTTGACCCTGCGCTCTTCCTGCTCCTTGATGCGGAGTTCTTTCTCCTCCTGGCGCTTGCGCTCGCGCTCTTCCCGGTCCTGGCGCTCGTGCTCCATGCGCTGGCGCCGCTCACGGTCTTCTGCTTCGCGCCGTTGCGCTTCCAGACGCGCCTCTTCCTCGCGCTCGGCACGCTCCACTACACGACGCGACTCTTCCTGCTCGCGGTCACGGCGCTCTTCTTCCTCTTCGCGGCGGCGCAGTTCTTCCTGCTGCTTCTCGAACTCGGAAGCAACCTGGCTTTCCATCGACCTCAGACCCGAGAGGTCAAATTCCGGTAGATCGCTTTTCGCAGCCGCCTCGCTGCGCGCACGCTCCTCGTCCTCACGCCGCCTGCGCTCTTCTTCCTCGCGCCGGCGCCGGTCAGCATCTTCACGTTCGCGACGTGCGTCCTCGTCCTGGCGGCGGCGCGCTTGCTCTTCTTCGCGTTGCCGGCCATCCTCCTTCGCCCGCTCGCCCGGACCTTCATCCCCGCGCCGGCGGCGCGCTTCCTCGTCTTCGAGTTGCCCCCGTTCATCGTCCTCGCGTCGGCGCCGCGCATCTTCCTCGGCGCGACGGTGATCTTCCTCCTCACGGCGCCGGCGCCGCTCATCCTCCTCGCGTCGACGCTCCTCTTCCTCCTTGCGCTTGCGCTCCTCTTCCTCTTTGCGTTTGCGCTCCTCCTCTTCCTTGCGCTTGCGCTCCTCTTCTTCCCTGCGCTTGCGTTCCTCCTCCTCCTTGCGCTTGCGCTCCTCTTCTTCCTCCCGACGCCTGCGCTCTGCTTCCTCTTTGCGCTTGCGCTCGTCCTCTTCCTTGCGCTTACGCTCCTCCTCCTCGCGGCGACGCCGTTCCTCATCTTCCCGGCGCCGGCGCTCCTCATCTTCCTTGCGGTTGCGTTCCTCTTCCTCGCGGCGGCGGCGTTCTTCCTCCTCGCGCTTCTTGAGTTCTTCTTCTTCCCGGCGCCGGCGTTCCGTGTCCTCGCGATTACGCCGCTCGGCATTCTCCCCTGCCTCGCGTTCCGCTTCCTGCTGTTTCTTGCGATCGGCTTGTTCCAGTGCCTTGCGTTCGTTTTCGAGAATCTTCGCCAAGTCCCGTTGCGTCTGCGCCAATGCCTCGGCTTCGAGTTTGGCCTTGCGCTCCGCTTCCAAACGCAACTTGAGCCCGGCGGCTTCTTTGGCCTTGCGTTCGGCCTCGACCTTGGCGAGCCGCTCCGCTTCGTCGCGGCCCTGGCGCAGCGCCAGCTCTTTTTTCAGCCTTTCCTCGTCCTCGCGCTTCTTCCTGGCTTCCTGCTCCGCCTTGACACGATCGGCGGACTCGCGCTGACGGAATTCAGTCTGCGCCGAATGGTAGGGATTCTTTCCGGGAGCGAGCGAGGTGGTAAAGTCAAGATCGTCGACATACGCGCTTTGCGAGGGAGTGCTGGGAGCGGCACCCGAGGTGTTGGAAAACTCCTTGATGTAGCCGCCGGTGGACAACTGCAAGAGCGCGCGATCCATCTCGGCATCGCCGAGGCTCGACTTGGCGATGAGTTCCGCGACAGTGGATTTGCCGTCGATGAGCGTCAGCACCTTGACCAAGTCCTTGGCAAGTTTGCCGACTTTGTTCTTGATCTCCAGAACCCCTTTGCCGGTCTTGGAGTAGATCGTCTTCTTATCCATCCTGCCTGTTCTTTCTCGGTCCCCGGGAATGGGGAAATACAACAATGGACTCTCGACCAAACATCGACCGAAGAATCCTGGAACGGCGATACGGCAAAGACATCAGGGCTTCTCCGCCGAGAAGCCCCGTAGTTTCAGCAAATTAAGCTAATTATTAGGCCTCACGGCTTGCGCGTCCAGTGTCCTGTTCCGCTGATTCGTGGGACAACATGCGAACCTTGGAAGGCATACCTCATATCCATTTGGAAAAAAATCAATCATCGATCCGAAAACACGCGAAATCGGCGTCAGGCAAGGCGCGAGTCCTCGACAGTGGCGGGGGCCGGTGGAACGTGGAGCAGGGCCCCCGCCTGCGGGGATGCGACCGTGCAACCGGCCAATAGCGTGTCGACCACCGGCCTAACGCGTGTCTCCTCGGTCAGATCCCCAGAGGGGCCCCTCCTCCGCGCTCCGACACGCACGGCGAGGACTCGTAACACCGCATGGCGCCGATTCTCGTCGGGTTTTCAGCCGCGAATCGGCCGAACAGGACACTGAAGTTCAAATCGCCTTGACGATATCCTCCACGACTTTTTTGGCGTCTCCGAACACCATCATGGTCTTATCCATGTAGAAAAGATCGTTGTCGAGACCGGCGTAACCCGCCGCCATACTACGCTTGACCACCAACACCGTGCGTGCCTTGTGCACTTCCAGGATGGGCATTCCGTATATCGGGCTGCCGGGCACGTTGGCGGCCGGATTGACGACGTCGTTGGCGCCCAGGACCAGCACCTCGTCAGTGGTCGCGAATTCGTTGTTGATTTCTTCCATCTCGAACACCTGGTCGTAGGGAATCTCCGCTTCCGCCAGCAGCACGTTCATGTGTCCGGGCATGCGGCCAGCGACCGGGTGGATGGCGAAACGGACTTTCACGCCCTTTTCGTGGAGCTGTTCCGCCATTTCCTTCACCGCGTGCTGGGCGCGGGCCACCGCCAGTCCGTAACCCGGGACGATGATAATCGACTCGGCGTTACCCATCAGGAAGGCTGCGTCGTCCGGGCTGCCGCTGCGATAAGTTTTCTGCGTCGCGTCCCCAGTCGCAGCCGCTGCATCGCCACCGCCGAAGCCACCCAAAATCACGTTGAAGAACGAGCGATTCATTGCCTTGCACATGATGTAGGAAAGGATCGCGCCGGAGCTTCCCACCAGCGAGCCAGAGATGATCAGCATTGGGTTGTTGAGCGAGAAGCCGATGCCGGCCGCTGCCCAGCCCGAATAGCTGTTGAGCATCGAGATCACCACCGGCATGTCGGCCCCGCCGATCGGGATGATGATGAGCACGCCGAGCACGAACGCGATCGCGGACATGATCGCGAACGGCGTCCAGCTTTGGTTGAACATGAAGGCAACGCCGAAAGCGATCATGACGATTGCCAGCGCCAGATTGAGCCAGTGCTGCCCGCCGAACACCACGGGGGCGCTGCGTATCCTGCCGGAAAGCTTGCCGAAGGCGATCACCGAGCCACTGAAGGTGATGGCGCCGACGAACGTGCCGATGAAAAGCTCCAGCCGGTTGCCGCGCGGAATGATGCCGTCCGCGGTCAGGATCCCGTAGGCGCCGGGATTGTGGACCGCGGCGAACGCGATCAGCACCGCAGCCAGACCCACCAGCGAGTGCATCGCCGCCACCAGCTCCGGCATCGCCGTCATCTGGATGCGCCGCGCGACCGCGGCGCCGACCGTGCCACCCACCGCAACGCCCAGCACGATCAGCATCCAGTTCTGCGTGACCGACAGCGTGGTGAGCACGGCGATCGCCATGCCGATGATGCCGAACAGATTGCCCCTGCGCGCGGTCAGCGGTGAAGACAGCCCCTTGAGGGACAGAACGAAAAACACCGACGCGACCAGGTACGCCAGCGCCACTTGATTTGCAGACATTCAGTTCTCCGAGACGGGTTCGTTTCCGGTGGTTTCCCGTAGCAGCGACGCAACGCGCCCATCGCGCATCAGTCGCTGCCGCAAGCCCACCTACGTTCGCTTGTCTTTCTTCTTGAACATTTCCAGCATGCGCTGGGTCACGAGGAACCCGCCGAAAACGTTGACGCTGGCAAGCACCACGGCGACGAAGCCGAGCGCGGTGCCCCAGTCGATCGGCTGCGGGCCGGCGGCCAGCATGGCGCCCACGATGATGATGCCGGAGATGGCATTGGTCACCGACATGAGCGGCGTGTGCAGCGCCGGCGTCACGGTCCACACCACGTGATAGCCAACGATAATGGCCAGCACGAACACGGTCAGATGGCTAACAATCGGATCAACAGCTTGCATATTCTTGTCTCCAGAAATTAAGGGGTGTGGCGTCAAAGACACGGCGGTAAGGCGTTATGCGTACTCGCCTCTCGCCTCACGCCTCTCGCCTCACGCCTCTCGCCTCACGCCTCTCGCCTCACGCCTCACGCCTCACGCCTTCTTAACTAGTTCCCCGCCAATGCATACCAGCGAACCGGCGATGATCTCGTCCTCGCGGTTAAGTTTCAGCTGCCCGGTCTTGGGGTCCAGCAACAGGTTGAGGAAGTTGAGCAAGTTGCGCGCATACAGCGCGCTGGCGTCTGCAGGCACCAGTGCCGGCAGATTGGCGATGCCGATGATCTGCACGCCGTGTTTGATTACGGTCTTGTCCAGCTCCGAGAGCGGGCAGTTGCCACCCTGCTCCACCGCCATGTCGACGATCACCGAG
>CAZYTR010000091.1:0-4224 GCA_964650365.1 uncultured Alcaligenaceae bacterium
TCGATGCGTGTCGCCAGGCTCGCAGATGCGAAACCGCCGAACACCACCGAGTGGATGGCACCGATGCGCGCGCATGCCAGCATCGCGAAAATCGCTTCGGCGATCATCGGCATGTAGATCAGCACGCGATCGCCCTTCCCCACGCCGAGACCCTGCAGCACCGCGGCGAAGCGGTTCACCTCCTTATGCAGCTCGCGGTAACTGTAGGCACGTTCCTGGCCGGTTTCCGTGGAGATGTAAATCAGCGCTTTCTGGTCGCCACGCGTGGCGAGATGCCGGTCCAGCGCGTTATGGCAAAGATTGGTCAGTCCGCCGACGAACCATTTCGTAAACGGCGGACGGCTGTAGTCGAGGACACGATCGAACGGCCGGTGCCAGTGGATCAGGCGCGCCTGTTCGGCCCAGAACGCTTCACGTTCCGTGATCGAACGGCGATAGAACTCGGCGTAACGCTGCCCCATCTCTCCCCCTTCTATACATTGCGACATGAATAGTGCCGCACTAAATACTCCTTCCCCCTTGATGGGGGAAGGTTGGGATGGGGGTGAAATGCCGGCCACTCGATACACGCTGCACCCCCACCCTAGCCCTCCCCCTGCCAGGGGGAGGGAATGTCTCCGGCGCTATTTTTGTCGCTCCGTATAATTCGTACCCGGTTTTGCGGCGATTGCTTCAGGCGATCTTTACCACGGTGCGGCCGCGTACCTGGGCCTTCATCACCTTGTCGAACACACCGGGCAGATCGGCAAAGTTTACCGTTGTGGCGATGCTTTGCAGCCGCCGTGGCTTGAGATCGGCCCCGAGGCGCCGCCAGACTTTCTCGCGTAGCCCCATCGGCGTGTTCACTGAGTCCACTCCCAGCAGGCTCACCCCGCGCAGGATGAAGGGCATCACCGTGGTGTTGAAGGTATGGCTCGCCGCGAGTCCGATGCTTGCCAGCGTGCCGCCGATCTGCATGGTGCTCGCGATCCAGGACAGCACGTCGCCGCCGAGGTTGTCCACCGCGCCGGCCCAGGTCGCCTTGTCGAGCGGCTTGATCCCGGAAAGATCGAGGCTGCTCCTGAGCATGACTTCGGCGGCGCCGATGCGCTTCAGGTAATCGCTTTCCGCTTCCTTCCCGGTGAGCGCGACCACGCGATAACCGCATGCGGAAAGAATGTCCACCGCGATGCTGCCCACGCCGCCGGTGGCGCCGGTCACGATCACCGGGCCGTTTGCCGGTTTCAAGCCCTCGTGCTGCATGCGCTCGACTGCGAGCGCGGCGGTAAATCCCGCAGTCCCCAGCGCCATCGCTTCGAACAGATCCAGGCCCTTGGGCATCGGCACCACCCAGCCGGCCGGAATGCGGGCGTATTCGGCATAGCCGCCGTCGTGCGCCACCCCGATATCGTAACTGGTCGCGATCACGGCATCGCCTTTTCCGAAGCGCGCATCGGCGGATTCCACCACCGTTCCTGACAGATCGACCCCGCCCACGCAGGGGAAGCGGCGGATGATCTTGCCGGCGCCGCTGGCAGCGAGCGCGTCTTTGAAGTTGACACTCGAGTACGCGACCTTGATGACAACGTCGCCGGCATCGAGCTCATCCAGCTTCATGTCGGTGAAGCGGCCGGCGACTTTGCCGTCCTCGTTGAATATCCGGTAGGCCTTGAGTGTGGTCATGCTTCCTGTCCTCTGATTGCGTGGTCTTGCTTCAAGAGAGGTGCGGCTCGCTCAGGTATTGGCGAGCCTGCATCTCGGTGAGCCGGCTTACGGTGCGATCGGTTTCGGTGCCGGCACCGGACTCGCGGAACAACTCGGGCAGGCGATCCTCCGCGGACAGAATCAGCTTGACGCGACGGTCGTAAAACTCGTCCACCAGCCAGGTAAAGCGCTTGCGCCGGTCGGCGTCCGCGGCAGCGAAGCGCCGCAGTTGTGAAATCAGGACGGTATGAAAACGTCTTGCCAGCTCGATGTAATCGGCCTGGCCGCGCGGCCCGTTGCATAGGGATTCGAATTCGAACCAGGCCACGCCCGGGCCCACGCATTTGGCCCTGAAGAGGCGTCCTTCTATTTCCAGATCGACATCGCGCTTGCCGGCGGTGCCCGCGACCGATTCGAAAGTCTGTTCCATCGCGGCTTCCGCAACGGCATCGAGAGGAAAGTGGAAGACCCCTTCCTTCTCCAGCACGCGCAACCGGTAGTCAGTAGCGCCATCCACCTGGACCAATTCGAGGTGCGTTTTGAGCAATTCGATCGCCGGCAGGAACTGGCCACGCTGCAGTCCGTGCAAATATAGTTCATCCGGATGCTGGTTGGAGGTGGTCACCAGGACCGCACCCTGGTCGAACAAGCCGGCAAGAAGATTGCGCATCAGCATCGCATCGCCGATGTCGGAGACCTGGAACTCGTCGAGGCACAGCAGACGGGATTCGGCGGCAATTTCGGCGGCGATGTGCGCCAGCGGATTTTCCCTGCCCTGAAGCATCTTCAGACGATGATGGATGTGCTGCATGAAGCGGTGGAAGTGCACGCGGCGCTTGCGTTCGACCGGCAGTGCCTCGAAAAAAGTGTCCATCAGGAAACTCTTGCCCCGGCCCACGCCTCCCCACAGGTACAGTCCGCGAACCGGGCGAGGGCGCTGGAACATGCGCAGCCACGAACGCCCCACGTGTTCCGATTCCACCAATTCACCGTGCAGCCGCTCGAGGTGCCCGAGCGCGTCGATTTGCGCGGGATCAAGGGTGAATCCGTGCTCGAGGGCAACCTGCCCGACGAGAACGGAAAGACTCTCCTGCTCGGCCTCCCGTGCCGGCTGGGGGGGCATCAGAGATTGATCGCGCGCTTGTCCACGCCCAGCGCCGCTTCGTGCAGTGCCTCGGACAAGGTCGGGTGCGCGTGAACGATGCGCGCGATGTCTTCGGCGGCAGCGCCGAATTCCATTGCCACTACGGCCTCCGCGATGAGTTCCGATGCGTACGGACCGATCATGTGCACGCCAAGGATGCGGTCGGTCCTGGCATCCGCGAGCATCTTCACGAAGCCAGCCGTTTCACCAATGGCGCGGGCACGGCCGTTAACGGTGAAGGGAAACTGGCCGGACCGGTATTCGATGCCCTTGGCTTTCAGTTCCTGCTCGGTCTTGCCGACCCAGGCAATCTCCGGCGCCGTATAGATCACCCATGGCACCGTCTCCAGATCCACGTATCCGGACTGGCCGGCAATCATTTCGGCAACCGCCACCCCCTCTTCCGACGACTTGTGCGCGAGCATCGGACCGCGCACCACGTCCCCGATCGCGTAAACATTGGCCAGGTTGGTGCGGCAGTGGTCGTCGACTTCGATGAATCCGCGGCTATCGAGCTTGAGACCGACCGCTTCCGCGCCAAGGCTTGCCGATTGCGGTACGCGCCCGACCGCCACGACGAGCACATCGAATTCCGCCTTCTGTTCACCCGCCGGATCGGCGTATTCGACGACCACACCTTTCTTCGAGGTCGTGACCGCCCCGATCTTCACACCGAGACGAATGTCCAAACCCACCACCTTGTTAAAGATCCGTAGTGCTTCCTTCGCGACCTGCTCGTCGGCGGCCTGCAGGAAATTCGGCAGCACCTCGAGGATGGTCACCTGCGAGCCCAGGCGCTTCCACACGCTGCCCATTTCCAGCCCGATCACGCCCGCCCCTATAACGCCCAGGCGTTTGGGCACTTGCGGCAGCGACAACGCACCGGTGTTGTCGACGATCCGGTCGTTGTCCACAGGCGCAAACGGCAACTGCCGCGGGACCGAGCCGGTGGCGATGATCACGTGTTTGGCCTCGATCACCTCCGCCGCATCACCATTCCTGACCTCGATCTGATAAGCGGTTCCGCCGGCAACGAAGCGACCGCGGCCGTGCATCGAGGCGACCTTGTTCTTGCGGAACAGCAGGCCGATGCCGCCGGTGAAGGTATCGACGATCTTGTCCTTGCGCGCCAGCATCGTCGCAATGTCCACGGCCACATCCTTGACAGTGATACCGTGTTCGCCGAACTTGTGCAGCGCTCGCTCGTAGTTTTCCGAGGACTCCAGCAGCGCCTTGGAGGGGATGCAGCCGACGTTCAGGCAGGTACCTCCGAGGCTGGGCTTGCCCTTGGCGTTCTTCCACTCGTCGATGCAGACCGTGTTGAGGCCGAGTTGCGCCGCGCGGATCACCGCGGTGTAGCCGCCGGGGCCGGCGCCGATCACTGCGACGTCAAAGCT
>CAZYTR010000092.1:0-7543 GCA_964650365.1 uncultured Alcaligenaceae bacterium
TCTCCAACCCAGACCCGCCAGCAACGAAACATCCAACAGCTTGCGCGGCGTACCGTCGGGTTTGGAAGGGTCGAACACGAGCCTGCCGTCGAAACCGACAATCCTGGCAATGATCTGTGCGAGTTCGCGGATGCTCAATTCCTCGCCCGAGCCGATGTTGACGAGCGGTGGACGGGACCGGCTTTCGCACAGGGTCCGGTAGCCTTCCTCGGGCAGGCCGAGGAGATAGAGACAGGCATCTGCCGCCTCCTCCGAAAAAAGGAACTCGCGCATCGGCGAACCCGTGCCCCATACGACGACTTCGGTCGCGCCCCTGTTTCCGGCTTCGTACATCTTGCGAATCAGCGCAGGAATGACGTGTGATTTCTGCAGGTCATAGTTGTCACCCAGCCCATACAGGTTGGTCGGCATGGCGGCGAGGTAACGGCAGCCGTACTCGCGGTTGTAGCTCCAGCACATTTCAACGCCGGCGATCTTGGCGATTGCGTATGCACGATTGGTCGCCTCGAGCGGCCCGGTGAGCAGATACTCCTCCTTGATCGGTTGAGGACAATCGCGCGGGTAGATGCAGGACGAACCCAGGAACAGCAGGCGTTTGACCCCGCTGCGCCAGGCTTCGTGGATAACGTTGTCCTGGATCTCGAAATTTTCGCGGAGGAATTCCGCGGGATAGGTTTCGTTGGCGACAATGCCGCCGACCCTGGCCGCCGCCAGAAAAACGTGTTCCGGCCGCTCACGCTCGAAGAACTCTTGCACCGCCGCGCGGTCCGTGAGCTCAAGTTCGGCATGGCTGCGGGTAAGCAGGTTGCGGTAACCGGCGGCCTGCAAACGCCGCATGATCGCGGAGCCCACCAGGCCCCGGTGGCCGGCGACGTAGATTCTCGCGTCGAGCTTCATCTATCGACGCGCCGGAGAGCAGCGAACGGCAAATGGTGAACGGAGAAAGGCAATCATCTCTTCGCTAGCCTACCCGGCAAGCCTTCGAAACTTCATTCACAAAGGGTCAGGCGTTCAGCGCCTCGATCGCCGACTTTGGATCGGACGCTACGATTTTGAGCAACACCCGCGCCGGGCCGGAAGGCCGTGTACGCCGTTGCTCCCAATTCTGCAAAGTACGCAGATTTACGCCGATCAGCCTTGCGAATTGCGATTGACTGATCCTCGCCGCCTCGCGAATCGCTCGCACGTCGGGCTCGATAAGCTCCGTCGTCCGCACGCCACGCACGGCTTTGCCAGCCATATGTCGCTTCATCTGGCGAACCGCCTTCACCAATTGGTCGAAGTGCTGCTTATCCATGCTTTAAGTCCTTCATCAGTTCCGCCAGCGCCTTGATCTGTCCTGGCGTCAGATCTTCGCGTTCGCTCTTGACGTAGCCGTAGAGAAGATACATCCGCTCACCCGGCACGTGCCAGAAATAGATCACTCGCGCCCCACCCCGCTTCCCACGCCCCTGCGCCGACCAACGCAGCTTACGAATCCCCCCTCCACCGCGGATTACATCGCCGGCGTCCGGGGAGGCAAGCAGATAATTCTGCAAACCGCGAAAATCCTCATCGACCCAGTACCTGGCACGGAAATCGACGAACGGAGTCAGTTCGACGAAGATCATTCTTGCACTATACGCTGCGAGCGTATAGACCACAAGCGTTTGGGTGAGTGCAATGCGATGGTCCGCAACTCCGTGATCAAAGGGCTCGGAATGGGAAACAGGGATTTGCCCCATTGCCCATCACTCTTTACCGAATCACTCGTGATAGTCGTACGGCTTGTGTCCGTGCCGCTTGACCAGCTCGTCGCGTTCCGCCGCCTTCAGATCCTCGCTCGCCATTTCCTCTACCAGTTGTTCGAAACTTACCCGGGCGGACCAGCCGAGTTTGCTCTTCGCCTTCGACGGATCGCCCAGCAGTGTGTCCACTTCGGTCGGACGGAAGTAACGCGGATCGACCGCCACGCGAATGCGGCCCGCGTCGTCCACAGCTTTTTCAGAGAGGCCCTTGCCGGACCACTTGAAGCGCATTTCAAGTTTTCGCGCTGCGAGATCGACGAAGTCGCGCACGCTGTGCTGGATGCCGGTGGCAATCACAAAATCCTCCGGATCGGGCTGCTGAAGCATCAGCCACTGGGCCTCGACGAAATCTCTGGCGTGCCCCCAGTCGCGCCTGGCGTCGAGATTGCCAAGAAAAAGGCAGTCCTGCAGCCCCAGCTTGATGCGGGCCAGCGCTCGAGTGATCTTGCGGGTGACGAAAGTCTCTCCGCGGACGGGGCTTTCATGATTGAAAAGTATGCCGTTGCAGGCGAACATTCCATAGGCTTCGCGGTAATTCACCGTGATCCAGTGGGCGTAGAGTTTGGCGACGCCGTAAGGCGAGCGGGGGTAGAACGGCGTGGTCTCCTTCTGCGGTACTTCGCGGACCAGGCCATACATCTCCGATGTCGAAGCCTGGTAGAAGCGGCTCTTCTTTTCCAATCCCAGGATGCGGATCGCTTCCAGCATGCGCAGCGCGCCCAGCGCGTCCGAATTCGCGGTGTACTCGGGCTCTTCGAAGGACACCGCCACGTGGCTTTGCGCCGCGAGGTTGTATATTTCGTCCGGCTGAACCTGCTGGACGATTCTCACCAGGCTGCTGGAATCGGTCATGTCTCCATAGTGGAGGATGAAATTTCGATTGCTTACGTGCGGGTCCTGGTAAAGATGATCTATGCGATCGGTGTTGAACAGGGAGGTGCGGCGCTTGATGCCGTGCACCGTGTAAGCCTTGGCGAGCAGGAACTCGGCAAGGTATGCGCCATCCTGGCCGGTAATGCCGGTGACGAGCGCGACTCTACTCATTCTGTGGTGACGGGCACATCTGTATACTCATGTGGGCCAATGCAGACGGTTTTCGGCGACGACCAGGATCCAATCGGCGCAAAGCGAAATAATGAAGCAGAAATGATCCCGATCACGGCTGCGATTCTAAGCGATTTGCACTTCCCCGGAAAGAAAACCCCGATGCGACCAAGCCTTCAATCAGCGGAAGCCAGATGATCTTTCCAGTCGTTCTTTCAGGCGGTTCGGGTACGCGCCTCTGGCCGCTTTCGCGAACGCTGTTTCCCAAGCAGTTCCTGCCGCTGGTTTCGCCCAAGACAATGCTGCAGGAGACGCTGCTGCGACTGAGTGGGCTGGCGCAGCAGCAGCGGCCGCTGGTGGTGTGCAGCAACGACCATCGCTTCCTTGTCGCGGAGCAATTGCGGGAAATCGGCGTTACGTCATTGACGCAGATTCTCGAGCCTGCGGGCCGCAACACCGCACCGGCCGTCGCCGTTGCTGCCCTGTGCATAGCCGACGCCGATCCGGTCGGGGTCATGCTCGTACTTCCGGCCGACCACATGATCCGCGATGTCGGCGGATTCCATGACGCTCTCGGCGAGGCGGCGGCGCTCGCCGCTGAAGGGCGCCTGGTCACCTTCGGCATCGTTGGCCGCGAACCGGAAACCGGATATGGCTACATCGAGCGCGGCGACGCCATTCCCGGCCAAAAGAACGCCTACCGGATTGCGCGGTTCGTGGAAAAACCGGATCGATCGCATGCGCGCGAATACATCGCTTCGGGCCGCTTCTACTGGAACAGCGGCATGTTCGTGTTCAAGGCGTCGCGCTACCTCGAGGAGCTCGGCAAGTACCGCCCGGATATCCTCAAAGCCGCGATGCAGGCGTGGAGCAAGAGCACGCGCGATCTCGACTTCATCCGCCTGGACGAAACTGCGTTCCTCGCGTCGCCTGCGGAATCGATCGATTACGCGGTGATGGAGAACACCAAAGACGCCGCGGTCGTAGAGGCCGACATCGGCTGGAGCGACATCGGTTCCTGGACCGCGCTGTGGAAGGCGGGACAGGCCGACCGGGCTGGCAACGTCACGCTCGGCGATGTCCAGACAGACAATGTGCGCAATTGCTATGTGCGGGCGGAGGACCGGCTGGTTGCGGCTGTAGGCGTCGAGGACCTGATCATCGTCGAGACCGCCGACGCGGTGCTGGTCACCCACAAGGACTGCTCCGAGGACGTGAAAAAAATCGTCGAATCGCTGAAATCCAGGCAGCGCGACGAATATCTCGTGCACAAACGCGTTTACCGGCCGTGGGGCTACTACGAAGGCCTGGATAACGGCGAGCGCTTCAAGGTCAAGCGCATCATGGTCAAGCCCGGATCGAAATTATCGCTGCAGATGCACCATCATCGCGCCGAGCACTGGGTGGTCGTATCGGGAACCGCGAAAGTGGTGCGCGGCGATGAAACGCTGCTGCTGTCCGAGAACGAATCGACTTACATCCCGCTCGGCACCAGGCATCGTCTGGAGAACGTGGGCAAGGTGCCCCTGCATCTCATCGAGGTGCAATCCGGAAGCTACCTCGGGGAAGACGATATCGTGCGCTTCGAGGACGACTTCAAGCGCAACTGAGCCGCGACCACCAGTCTCTCCAGTGCCAGCGATACTTCTCGTCAAGACTTCCTCGATGGGCGATGTCGTCCACAACCTGCCCGTCGTCGAAGACATTCTCGCCGCGCGGCCCGATGCGCGGATCGACTGGGTAGTCGAAGAAGCATTCGCCGCGATTCCGCGCCTGCATCCCCGGGTGAGGCGAGTCATTCCGGTGGCGATTCGCCGCTGGCGCGAGCGCGTTTTCGCTAAGGACACCCGCAGAGCGTTCGGCGATTTCCGCCAGGCGCTGCGCCGGGACCGTTACGACGCGGTCATCGACAGCCAGGGCTTGCTCAAGAGCGCGATCCTGAGCCGCATGGCGCACGGCCGCCGTCATGGGCTCGATTGGAAAAGTTCGCGCGAACCCCTGCGGTTTTTTTACGAGCGCACGTATTCGATTCCCTGGTCCCTGCACGCGGTCGAGCGCAACCGGCTGCTCGCTGCGCAGGCGCTGCACTACCCGCTTCCCGAAAGCTTGCAGTACGGGATCGTCCCAAGGACCGAGGACGTCGCAAAGCTGGCAACGCAGCTCCCCGGCGGGTTACTCGATCGGCCATTCGCGGTGCTGCTGCACGCCACCAGCGTCGAGAGCAAAGAGTGGCCGGAACAACGCTGGACACAGCTCGGCGCGCAGCTTTCGAACCAGGGCATCGCGTCGATATTGCCGTTTGGCAACGAAGCCGAACGCCTGCGCAGCACCCGGCTCGCGGCGCTCATCCCGGGTGCCGTGGTTCCGCCCAAGTTGGGCCTGGACCTGTTGGCCGCCCTGCTGTCCCGCGCGCAAGTCGCGGTCGGTGTCGACACTGGACTCACGCATCTCGCCGTGGCACTGGGCAGGCCGTCAGTCGGCCTTTACTGCGCCACCGATCCGGCGGCAACCGGCGTTTACGGCTCGCCGGTCGCCGTCGCCCTCGGCCGCATCGGCCATGCACCCTCGGTGGAGGAAGTAGTCGCGGAAGTGGAACGCCTGCGGAGCGGCGCTTGAACCGGCTGCTCTATTCGCTGACTCTCTACCTGCTGCTGCCCTGGGCAATGTTTCATCTGCTCTGGCGCGCGCGCAGGCAACCCGGATATTTGCGGCATGTCGGTGAGCGTTTCGGTTTCTTCTCAGAAAAGATCGACCAGCCGGTGATCTGGCTGCATGCGGTGTCGGTCGGGGAGACGCGTGCCGCGGAGCCCCTGGTTGCCGCCCTGCGGGAGCGGCACCCCGGGCACCGGATCCTGCTGACCCATGCCACCCCGACCGGGCGCGAAACCGGCGAAAGTGTTTTCGGCGACCGTGTCAGCCAGTGTTACCTGCCTTACGATTTCCCCTGGGCCGCTCGCCGCTTCCTGCGCCACTTTCGGCCGCAGGCCGGGATCGTGATGGAAACCGAGATCTGGCCCAACCTGATCGACGCCTGCAGGCACGCGGGCATTCCCTGCTATCTGGTCAACGCGAGGATGTCGGAGAAATCCGCTCGTGGCTACGGACATTTTCGCAGCCTGGCCGGGGCGGCGCTGCGCAAGCTCGCCGGGATCGGCGCGCAGACGGAGCGCGATGCCGCGCGGCTCGCCGAACTTGGCGCCGGAGCGATCAAGGTCACCGGCAACGTCAAGTTCGATCGCGCCGCGCCGCCGGAAATGCTGGTGCTGGGAACGCGGCTTCGCGAGTTGTTCGGCGGCCGCAAGGTGTTCCTCGCAGCGAGCACCCGCGAAGGCGAAGAGGCATTGATTCTCGACGCGCTTGCCGGCTTGAACATGGCCGAATTACTCGTCGTCATCGTGCCGCGGCATCCGCAGCGTTTCGATGAAGTCGGCGACCTGCTCACGCAGCGCGGCCAAGCCTTCGTGCGCCGCAGCGACGGCAGGCCGGTCGGGACGGATATTCGTGTCGTGCTCGGCGATTCCATGGGAGAAATGTTTGCCTATTACTGCGCGAGCGACGTGGCTTTCGTCGGCGGCAGCCTCCTGCCGCTCGGCGGCCAGAACCTCCTAGAGGCCTGCGCGGTCGGCCGCCCCGTCATCGTCGGACCTCACACGTTCAATTTCGAGGAGGCTACCGAAGGCGCAATCGAAGCCGGCGCGGCGCTGCGAGTTGCCGACGCGCCGGCGTTGGCGGAAGCCGTCGCTTCACTGTTTCGCGATGCCGGCCGCCGCCAAGCGATGGCAGAGGCGGGCAGGCGCTTCACCCAAATGCATCGCGGCGCAACTGAACGGACGATGGCAATTCTAAGATGGTGATTCAGGGATTCAGGGATTCGGTGATTCGGTGATTCGGTGATTCGGTGATTCGGTGATTCAGTGATTAAGCGATTAAGCGATTCAGTAACCCAATCACTAAATCACTCAATCACCCAATCACTGCTCTGTAACGATTCGATGCACACGCTGGTCGCGCGGGCCGGTCGGAAGATCTTCAACCACCTGCATCGAAAATGCGGCCACGACCCGGGCGACACCCGGGTTCAGTTCGTTCAGAAGCCGATCGTAGAATCCGCCGCCATAACCGAGGCGTTTGCCGGTCGCGGTAAACGCGACCCCGGGCACCAGCAGGAACTCGATTGAAGACGACGGCACTATCGGACAGCGTTCCGCCGGCTCGCGGATTCCCCAGGCGCCGGCGACAAGGTCTTCGCCCAGGCTTCTGACTTCGCACAACTCGATCATGCGCGCCGCGCGATTGACCCGCGGCAACAGCAGACGCTTGCCGGCGGCAATGACGGCCGAGCAGAAAGCGGCGGTATCGAACTCGCTGCCGAACGATGCGTAGGCGCAAACCACACCAGCTGCGCGATACTCCGGCAGCGCAAGCAGTTTGGCGGTAATGGCTTGACAGTCTCGGCGCCGCGTTGCCACGTCCAGCGCATCGCGCTGTGCGATCACGCTTGCGCGCAGTGTCTTCTTGGCAGGCCGCAGCGATTCTTCAGACTTGGGATCGGCGTTGCGCATGCACCGCCTCGTCGCTCACCTGCTGCCGTCCTTGAGCAACGCGTTGATCTCCGCGAGGTCGGCCTCGGCAAGCTTGCCCACCGCGGCCTTGAGCCGCAGCTGGTTCAGGATGGTGTTGTAGAGCGCCTGCGCCAGGTCGCGCCGCGCGAT
>CAZYTR010000093.1:0-2260 GCA_964650365.1 uncultured Alcaligenaceae bacterium
CGATCTGAGGAAGGTAGACGCGGCCGGCAAGCACCTGGTGGAACTGATCAATGCGATCCTGGATCTGTCGAAGATCGAGGCGGGCAAGATGGAGCTTGAGCTCCTCGAGTTCAGCGTGCCCCAGATGGTCGAGGACATCGCCGCAATCATTCAGCCGCTGGCCGCGAAGAACGGCAACCGGCTCGAGGTCGAGTGCAACGCGGCAGTCGGCACCATGCGCGCCGATCCGACCAAGGTACGCCAGACGCTATTCAATCTGTTGAGCAATGCGTGCAAGTTCACCCGCGATGGAAAGGTTTCACTCGTGGCCGAGCTGGAAGGCACAGGAGATGCCGCCTGGGTAGTCTTCAGCGTGAGCGACACAGGTATCGGCCTGACGCGGGAGCAGGTGGGGCGGCTGTTCGAGGAATTCGCGCAGGCGGACGCCGCAACCACGCGCAAATACGGCGGCACCGGCCTGGGACTGGCGCTGAGCCGGCGTCTGTGCCGCTTGATGGGAGGAGATATCACCGTGGCGAGCGAGGCGGGCCGCGGCAGCACTTTCACCGTCCGGTTGCCGGCGAACGTTGCGGCGATTGTCGAGATGACTGGTGAGAAAGAAAACGGCCGAAGGTGAACGTCAGCGGGCACCGTTGTGGTGATCGATGACCAAACGGCCGTGCGCGACTTGATGTAGTGGTTTCTCAGCAAGGGAAGAGAGAGCGGAGGGCATGCTGCGACCACAAATGACGTGATCGTCGCAGTATCCGATACCTTTGTTGGCACTATCAGATACTTCTGTCTTCCGCCTTGCCCGCGTCCGAAGTCAACAAGCAGCATGCACCACAGCGCGGTTCCGGTAAGGACGCGTTGAACCGCGGACGTACGCGACGTTTGCTGTCCGCGTTGACTGCAAAGCTGGCAACTGACGGAGGTGTCACGTGAAAACGAACCTGTTACGAGGCCTGGGTACGGCATTGGTCACAACGATGTTTTTGGGCGGGTGTGCAACCGGCGGCGCGCCCGAGGGTCAGATAGCGGCCGAAACGTTCGGGCAGGGCGTGAAGAACCTGTTCCTTTCACCGATCATGATTATTTCGGGCCTCGCGCAAGGCATCGCGTTTCTGCCCTACACGGTCGGGACCGGCCTCACGGATTTGAACAAGGGATTGTTGCAGGCGAATGCCGTGCCGCTGGATGACTCATACAAGGCCACATTCGGCGTTTCCATCGACGACAAGCGCGTCGATCCGAAATCCGGCGACGTCAAAGGCCAGGAAGGCATCTACGGCCACTATCGACCGGAAGCGATTTTCGAGGCCAATCGCGCCCTGCAACGCCTGCTGGTCCAGCAAGGCATGCCCGAGAAGGAAGCCAGGAACTACGTCCTGACCGGGAACTCCCGCTATGCGTTCTCGCGCAACCAGATCCTGCTCGCCGTCGTGTACCGCCCCGCGGGGGAACAGCCCTTTCGCGTGGCGGCCAAGCAGACCGGGATCCAGACGACGTTCCGCCCGGACCAGCGCGGCTGGTACGAACCCTACGAACGCGACGTGAACGGACAGGCCCTCGACGAAGTCGTCGACTGGGTGGCGATGGATTACACGCTGCTGCGTCAGGAAAAGATCATCGCGACCTTGATGGTCCTTGCAGTCGAGTCCATCAAGTCCGGCAAGCGGTCACCGGACTACTGGCCGGCCGAAATTCCCTGGATGGCGGGGAATACCGCCGAGGTGATGCGTCAATCCCAGAACCGGGGGAAAGCCGCCGCGACGGCAACTTGATACGAGTTCAACTTCACACCCCGCCCGAGTGGCGGGGTTTTTGTTTCCTCTTCAAATCCGAGGGGTCAGGTCTTGTTTCTTGCATGGTGGTGGGGAGAGGTCCGGCTTGGCATATTGCTTTTACTCGTTCCAGTCGCGCACCCCCGCCACGATTATGCCGCGTGGCGAATAATCATCCTCCCAGCATTTGGTGGAGCACCGCCATTTGCGTCACCATGCGGTTGCGGGCCTCCTTGATAACAACACTGCGGGGGCTATCGAGAATGCCGTCGTCCACCTCTACACCGCGGCGAACCGGCAGGCAGTGCATGAACTTGCAGTCAGCTTGCGCATTCTCGAACCAGGGCTCATCAATGCACCATTTCATGAACCCTCTCCGGAGAGCCTCATCCCCGGGCCGATTTTCGTATTGACTGACGGACGACCACGACTTGGCGTAGATGACATGGGCGCCCTGCATTGCTTCGCGGCGGTCCGGAGTTTCGCTGATGCTGCCG
>CAZYTR010000094.1:0-3146 GCA_964650365.1 uncultured Alcaligenaceae bacterium
CTCGCCTTCAGGCTCTCCAACACCATGGACACCTCTTTCTGCCTCGAAGCCCTGGACGAAGCTTTGGCGCGCCATGGGACGCCCGGGACCTTCAACACCGATCAGGGCAGCCAGTTCACCTCGGCAGCCTTCACCGACAGGCTCATCGCTCAGGGCATCCGCGTCTCGATGGATGGCCGCGGGCGCTATCTCGACAACATCTTCATCGAACGGCTGTGGCGTTCGCTCAAGTACGAGGATGTCTATCTCAAGGGCTACGCGGATGGCCGCGAGGCGCGCGCCGGCATCGGTCATTGGATCGCCTTCTACAACGAACGGCGCCCGCATCAGGGACTGGCGTACCGCACGCCGATGTCAGTGTTCCGCAATGGGCCGCTCGAGAACAACGACGCGGCAAAAGGCTATGGACATGTGGATAACGCAAGGGCGTTACCCACAGGCCCACAGCCGCAACAGCAAAAACATGTAATTGCTCACCCGGATGGGCGCGGGGCGGGACCTTCGGGCAAGGGCAATCCGTTCAAGGTTAGGCGAATGGCCTCGAGCGTTCCGATGGCTTTTCGCCGGGCGGTTTCGATGACGGATCTGATGTCGGCGTAGAGGTGTGCGGCCCATTCTGAGCGGAAGCAGTTTGTCACCTTTCGGAAGATGACGCAGGGCCGCAGCGCCTGCTCGGAGCCGTTGTTGGTCGGCGGGATGGCGCGATTGGCGAGGAAGACGAACATATGTCGCCGGCAGCCCTTGATCACACGGTGCAGTTTATGGCCGGCGCCATGGGCTGGGGTGATGCGCAGTAACACATCGAGTTCGGTGTCGAGCTTGTAGGCATAGGCTCGCAGCGTGGCGTCGGCGAGTTGATTGCGCCGCCCCGCGATTTGGCAGGCGCGGCTGAGGAGCTTGCGCAAGTCAGGCGCGAATGCAGTGTCGCCGGCATCGATGGCGTATTGGGCATCGCGGATGAGATGGGCGAGGCAGACCTGATGGTCCTTCGTGGCCCAATTCATCTGGGCGGCGAGCCGGTCGGAAACCCAAAAATCGGGTCGGTGCTCGCCCAGGAACTGTTCGACCACGGCCCTGCTGCGGTTGGGGTGGATGACGAAGCAGGCGTCCTCGGCGTGATGGAATACCCAGGTCCACCAAGTCCGCTTGCCGACCCGCACGCTGGTCTCGTCCGATTGCAGGATGGTGCCGGCGAGCAGGCGGGCGCGGATCAGGCTGGCAGCGCGCGCGAAGGCTTGTTTGCTGTCGTCGAGCATGTTGACGAGCGCGCCTTCGCTGATTTCAAGCCCGAGCAGATCGGAGAACAGCCGCGAAAGCCGCTCGAACGAAATCGCCTGGGTGAAGCGCAGGTAGATGGCAACGGCCCGCAGGTACGGCCCGAACGGCGAGCCCGGTTCAAGCCCCGCCGGCGGCACGGCTTTGAATGGCTTGGCGCAGCACGGGCACATGCCGCCGAGCAATGCCACCCGTGTCACCTCGGGTTTGATCTCGGGTATCTCGATCCGGTCGTAGGTGTGAACCGGCGTCTGCACGACGCCCGAGACATCCGCCCGGCAATGCGGGCATTGGCTCGCCGGAACATCGCGACATCGGGTCGGGTTCGGATGCAACGGACGGTGCGCCCCAGCATGCGGCTTGGCCTTCGGCTTCGCGGCCGCCGCCCCGCTCGCCTTGTGTCCCTGCGAGGGCGGCGTGCTCGAATTGTCCGGCGTCTTCGGTGGCAAGTCGAGCTTGACGCGCAGCTCCAGGTTTTCCTTCCGCAACGCCGCGTTCTCGGCCGCCAAGACCTCCAAACGCGCCGTCAGATCGTTCAGCCGCTCGATCAACGTCAGAATAAGCGCGTCTTTCGCGGTGCTATTGAGAACAGCCAAATCAGGCGGCGGAATCATCCATACGTTGACTCACATCCGACGCCACAACGCCACCGTCTTCACGCCATCCGAGTCAATTTACCGCACCGATTCGCTTTACCCTCGCCCATACGAGGCGTGAGCAATTACAAAAACATGATATGGCAGCTTGAAAGAGGACAACCGAGCGGCACGACTTCCAACTAAGAAATCGGTTCCAGTGGTCCCACGTATGGGGTCCACTTCACCTACCACCATCGACAAAATTTAATAGCGAGCTTGATTTGATACTGTGGAACTGCCCCTTTGAGCGCAGTATTCTTGGCATCTAACGTGGTCGTGCGAAACGCCACGTAATGGCTGGTCGAACGGTTGGCCGAAGACACACCCATGTTGGTCGGCATCGACCACGGTTTCTCGTTCCTGCTGCGCTATTTCGAGGTGCATCGCCTCAAGCCCGACTGGCCGGCGTTCCTCGGCGATTTCCAGCGGCAATGGCCGACCGAAGAGGACAACACCTACGTCGATTTCGTTCGCGACGGCGCGGCCGGCCTATCATATTGAGCGGCTGCACACCCGCAGTAATGTGGGCTTGAATGTGGAACGATCAACTAGTGGCCCGCGTCAACTAATTGGAAAGGATTTAGTGATTCACTTTTGTCGCTGAATCGAGCGATGGAGGTGATCATGTCTGCGAAGAAGATTTCGGTAAAGCGGTATGTTGTGAGGTTGAGCGGCGAGGAACGCCAGCAGCTCGAGACGCTGATTCGGAAGGGCAAGAGCCCGGCGCGACGGCTGCTGAAGGCGCGGATATTGTTGAAGGCCGACGTCTCGGAAGCCGGGGAAGGGTGGAGTGACGGCCGGATCATAGAGGCTCTGGAAACCAGCGTGCCCATGGTTTACCGGGTGCGCAAGCAACTGGTGGAACAGGGCTTCGAGGCCGTGTTGAGCCGCAAACAGCGTGCGACGCCGCCGGTTGCGCGAATTTTCGACGGTGAGAAGGAAGCCAAGTTGATTGCCTTGGCTTGTTCCAAACCTCCCAAAGGGCGCGCGCGCTGGAGCTTGCGGTTGTTGGAGAACAAAGTCGTGGAACTCAACATTGTCGATCGCGCCAGCGACAGCACGATCGGGCGGGTGCTAAAAAAAACACGCTTCAGCCCCATCGCCGACAGCAATGGGTCATCCCGCCGAAGGCCAACAGCGCGTTCGTAGCGGCGATGGAGGACGTGCTGGCCGTTTATACGCGGCCCCGCGACCCCGATTGCCCGCTGGTTTGTCTGGACGAGACCTCGAAGC
>CAZYTR010000095.1:0-7743 GCA_964650365.1 uncultured Alcaligenaceae bacterium
CCTGCCCCCAGATGGCGGGTGGCGGGCTCGTCTCTGACAACACCAAGGGGCCGGGCTGCGCATCCGCCTTTTCGGTGGGAACATCGGCGCCGACCTGGTTCGACCGACCTGCCACCGTCGATGAGGGTGCGGGAACCGGAAGCTCGGCACTAATTCCTTCGCTAGTGATCGAGAAATTCTCGAGCCGGTATCCGACGCTCGAGCGCCGCTGTGAGCCAATCAGAATGGCAGCTTGCTCCTTATACTTTTCGATGACACATCGCACTACATCACCGCTCGAATCGCATGCGCGATTTCGCGCTGCGGCCCAACTCTTATGGTGATCGATAATTCGGTCCTGTACGCACGTATCTCCGGCTCGGTTAAGTGCATCAATCAGAGCGAGGTTCAAGTAGCAATCGTTGCGCCGCAGGGTTTGATAAGTACAAAGCGCTTTTTCCGTCGGACTGGTCGCAAGTGAACAATCGAAGGACGCGACGCTCTGACATCTTTCGTCGGCAGCCTGCCCTGTAGCCCCATCAGGATATGGAAACGCCTTTGCATCCAGGCACCGCGATGATGCTACCGATGCCACGCTTGCAAAGACCAATCCGAACAGCCACTTCGACATTGTCTCTACCTCAAGCTAGGTGAATCCGGCGAACTACAGGTCGCGGGTGAAATGGGCTTGCTCGCCCCCTCGGTGCTGCAAACTCGACTTCGCCGTCGTAGAAACGGCTGGATCAGGATGAGTTAGGAGAGCATTCAGGACCTTCTCCGGCACGTCGGGGCCCCTCGCCAGTTGTACAAGCACACCGGGGTCGGAGTGGCCAGAAATCAGCAGCGCCAATTTATTCAAGTCTGCCTGTTCATAATAAGCAATGTTCCCAAAAACCTCATCCACAATTGTCGTCGCTATTTCTACATCCTTTTTCATGAACTTCTCCAGCAAATCAATCGTGGCATTCTTCAAAAATGGCACCATGAATTGCGGGTTTATCGCCAAGGTTTTTAAGAGGTCAATCGATGCGTCATTGGCCAGCACATTGCAGAATTCCGCAGAAATCTCATACTTACGGGCGACTGCGTCGCGCACCCTGCTCGAGGGATGTTTGGCAGCTACTTGATACAAATCTCCATGCCCATACTGAAATGTGGGAGTGCCCGGAAAGTCGTTCACGATTCCTGCGACCTGTTTATAGGATAGATTCTTGGACACAATTTCCTTGTCTCCATCGACAACTACCAATTTGTATACCAGCTCTGATGCCACGCGGAGCTCCTTTAACGCCACTTCTGTTGTAGCTTGACCCGCTGCTTGGGGCTTTTCTTCATGAACCAAGCTCGTCTATGAGGTCGCCATTTTTATCGATCAAGCCTCTGCGAGATTAAGCTCGTGTTCCCCCAGGTTTTCCTGTGCCATCGCAGAAACGTGTGGATCAAGGTGCGTTAGGAGCGCTTTCAGGATCTTCTTCGGCGCGCTGCGACAAGCTGCCAGGCATGCAAGTACATCGGGATCGGGATGGCCAGAAATAAGCACCGCCAATTTATTCAAGTTTGCCCGCTGATACGCGTCGATATTCCACGCAATTTGCTTTGCAATGTCTACATCCTTCTCGATGAATTTCTTAAGCAAATTCATCGTGGCGTATTCCTTGAACGATGCGTTCGAGGTCAGATTTCTCAAGACTTCAATCGATGCGTCACTGGCCAGCACATTGCAGATAGCCGCGGAAATCGTATTTTTTTGCGCAACTACTCCGCGCACATCTCGCGAGGGATGTTTGGCCGCTACTTGATACAAATCTCCATGCTCAGCCAAGTCCGGAAGCTCGTTCAGGATGGCTACGACGGCACTATAGGAAAGAGTCTTGGACAGAATTTCCTTGTCTCGATCGACAATTACCAATTTGTATACCAGTTCTGATGACATGCGAGGCTCCTTTAAAGTCATTTCAGTTGTACCTTGACCCGCTGCTTCGGGGTCTTTCATCATGAACCGGTGATAAATCCGATTTTCTCCTCACCATCAATGGACCAATCCAACAGCTTTCCTACGTCGTCCCGATACGGCTTTACTCCAATGCGAAATTGCTGATTGAGATAGATCACCTGGAATCCCAGCTCCCTCTGAAATCCCTTGAGACCAGGAAGCTCGGGTGCCAAACCTTGGCCTTGCAGGAAGTCGCGGAGAACCGCCAGGTCATCTCCCCGTAGGCACTCGTCTATCAGGTCGCCATTCTTCTCGATCAGGACTCTGCAGACTTCAGCCCACTCGTCTTTTGCGGGAACGTACAGCTTCTCTGCGGAGATCGCTACCCGCAAATTGAACTCGATGCCCTCAACGCGAGCGGAAGCTCCAAAGCCATACACCTGGATCGCGAGAGACGAGGGGTCATCAGCCGGCTTGATGGGATTTGCAAGCACAGTGACTGCCTCGCCTCCCTCGACACGCGCACCGCTGATTCTGATCGCAGTGGGGAAATGCTTGAGATCAATCTCTTCCCCCGTCAGGATGCGCTTAACTCTCTCTTGCAATTGCTGCGGGATTTCTCCTCGTCGATGCTTGCGAAACTCTCCGTTCAGTTCTTCGACTGATGAAAATCCCATGTCTGCAAGTACTTCATCAGCAGCTGCAGTGGGGACAATGGAAGCAAAGCGCGCGGGCGCGTAATAGCGCCAGCCGCCCCACCAATAGCGCCAGGCGCCCCACCATCTTTGTAGACCAACGGCGCATTCACCGGAATCCTCAGCTTTGTGCCTCATCGAGGGTGCCGCTGCGTGAGGAAAGAACGCGCCTCCCTTCATAGACTGCCCCATCTAAGCGGCAAGCTTCTTCGGGCCCAGAAGAAATTGGGGCATGTACTGCTCGAAAACCATGCACCCTGTTCTCAGCATGAAATCCAGGAATGTGTGCGTCAGCCGGATGCCCTCGGCATCAATCGAAAGCCGGAATCGCAAGTGAGCTGTATCCGTAAGAAGCTCCAGGTTTCCATAGCGCACTTCCACGTTCACCTTGTTGATGATTTCACAGACCGCCGCGCGAGTGTCAGGCTCGTATCGTGTAGGTAGGTACATGTAGAGGCCGAGATAGTCGGTCTGAATGTTGTAGTCAACATAGGTGCGCAGCTCCTGCCCCCGGACATGTTTGGCAAATGTCAGCACGTATTCAGGGTGGTCCCGCTTAACCCAGTGATACTCCGGAATGTCCAGTTCATCGATCCACGTTTCCAGCACATGCAGAACATTGCCGGTCGCGCGATGCCTGTTGGCGAATGTCAGCATCCTTTCGACCAGGTTTGTGTTCCGGAGCGTGGGCCTGTTCGCAGGGCGCTGACTGGCATGCAGGTGATTTACGATCATGGGATCAGTCTCCAATCGAGGTTGGTGAACGTCATTTACCAGTGAACGGGGAGCGGGATCGGGAAAATTACATCCCGCAAATAGCCAAATCAACCTTACCTATCATTATCGTATTTTCGCGAAATGAAATCAATGGAACGACAGGATTCTTCCCAAAAATTGACGTGTGTTTGCGCTGATTCGAAGGGCAAAGTATCAGCGTTAGAAAATAGGTGGCTCACCCACTGAGCCACCTCGCTGACAGGCTGAAAATCCTCGGTTCGCGTGTTGAAGACCTGCCCAGGGATCTTCGGACCGTTTAGAACTGGCAAACGACTCCCAGTGAACATCGCACGAACGACCATTGCTCCGGATCGCAAGCCGACGTTGCGTGGGGCCGTCAGCTTGTTGAAAAAAATCGGCCTGGAGCCGGACTCGGTGAACGTCGGCTTCGGGTCGGAATGAAGCGGACATACGAAAACACCCGGAATCGACAAGTTTCGGCGGTTTTTACAGCGCCGCACAATTGAGCTTCGATAACTTCCCGGGGCCGGGGGTGGCCGCCAGTATCATGCGCGATCGTCAGCCCTGGGCCGAACATGGGCTAAGGATCGAACGCTTCGCGGGCGTTCGCTCGCAGCAGCGGCGAGAACGGACCCCGCGAAGCGCCGGGACGGCGCGCATGCCCCCGCTGGAGTAACACGGGGCCTGCCGATACGTACAATCTGGCCATTCACAAAAAAGTATATGCCCGCGCAAAAAATGGCACTCTTGAACGACAGCTTATCCGTCTGGGAAATTGGCTTCCGTTGGGCGAGGCACGACCCCGGCCGCTGGTGGTGGCGAATACCCCTGCCCATTCGGGACAATTTCCGCGTGCTGATGGACGCAATTCTTCAGGCGCATCTTGAGTGCGTGAGTCTGTCCATGCGGAAAGGGCCTTCAGAGGACTTCGACCTGCCTCCGGAGTTCTTCATCCGATACCACCTGGACGACGTGGAGGCTTGCATCGCGGGTCAGACGTTCAATCGAAAACTCCTGCGATTCGCGCAGATAGAGCGGCCAGCGTTTCAGGACTGGTGCGAACGTCACGCCATTCCGCTTCCGGAGTTTTGGTTCCCGCCTGGGTGGAGCGACTATCGCTGGCCGGGCGACGACCCTGAGGACGCGGCCAAAGGCGAGGAAGGGGTAGCCCCTGCCGTGGCGGCATCGCCTGCGGAAGATCAGGACCGGCCGGGCCTGCGGCCAGTGCAACGGGCCAAGATTGCCTCGCAGCAGATCGCGCTTGCGCTCTGGAAGGTGGAAGAAAACAAGGGCCTGACGATCAAAGCCATGGCCGAGCGCGATGAGATACAGAGATTAGGCGGGGCGGCATACTGGGAACTGGAAGTCGTCCAGCGCTGGTTAAGCGAGGTTGATCCGCGCGACCCGAGCAAGAAAAGAGGACGGCGGAAGGGCTCGTAATTCGACGCAAGGCCGTTGACACTCCGGCGTCCGGTCGGCGGTAACTCTTTGTCCCGTAACTGCAAATAATTCAACGCGTCGTCGCGTCTAATTGTCGGCGTCGTCGCGTTCTTTTTCCCTGTTCGCATAGCCACTATTTTGGGGACTCCATCAGCAACAAGGAGTCTCGAAGTGGAACGCGGTAGAAGAAGCGGCAAATCAGGGGACGGCACGGCGCGGCCCGCCCGCAGCGACGCGGAGCGCCGCGCGGGCGGACGCACCGGTCCGGGCGATGAGGGTGCGCCACCTTCTAACAGAGCACCCCAGAAATACATGGGAGATGAGAACGGGCCTTGCCGTGTCCTACGGTGGGCCGTGGACTCGTTGGACCTGTCGTATCGGGGGGCGATATCGGGCGGGATGCTGGAACGCCTGGATAGCCTCAAGGAGTCCGCGAAATCGGAAAACGAGGCTGAGCAGGCAGTCGCGCAAATCACGATCGGCAACCACCTCTTTGCGGTGGCGGGACACGGTCGGGGCCGGTTCCGGTTCGTCCTTACCGATGAACGGTTCTTCGTCCAGGTCAGCAAGGGCGGCTCGCTTCCCCTCGCCTACGCGCAGATTTCGAGCGAATACCTTACCTCCGTAGGCGTCGAAGCTGCGGCAGAGGATCTGCGGTACGTGGTCAACAGCCTCGGGCAGGTGGACGGCGATGAGCGCGTCAGCCGTGTGGACCCCTGCGTAGACCTGGTGCCGTCAATCCCGGTGGATACCTGGGACGTGCGGCAATGGGTAACAAGGGCACGGAATAAAGCGTGCTACTGGACCGTTGGGGATCGCTTCTCGGGCTGGCGCATTGGGATCGGTGGCGCAGTTCAAAGCCGGTTCTACGACAAGGTCCTCGAAGTCAACGAGGAGAGCCACAAGACATACCTGTTCGACCTGTGGGCCGCGCGGGGATGGAAAGAGGCTGACCCGGTATGGCGACAGGAATTCCAAGTCGGGCGGGCTGCGTTGAAGGAACTCGGCATCAGTTCTGTGGCGCAGCTGCTCGGCAAGCTCGGCGCGCTATGGAATTACCTGACGCAGGATTGGCTGCGGCTCGCCGTAGTCGAAGAATCGGACAGCAATCGGTCTCGGTGGGCGAATGATCGGCTGTGGGGCGTGGTCGAGGGGGTCAACTGGTCAGATATGCCTCAGCCGACGCTAAAGCGCATTCGGTCCAGCGGCTTTCCTCGGGACGAGCAAATCTTTACCGGGTTCCCCGGATACATCGCCTCGCTCATGGCTCGCGAAGGGATAACCGATTGGAGCGAAGGCCTCGGCGTGGCGATGCATCAGGCGGACGTATTCCATCGTCGCCAGGGCCGAAGCCTTGCGAAGTACGTCGAGCGAAAAGCCAAGGTAAAGGGGCGGCTACTGTCCACGATCAATAACCGCGTCAACAACCCCGAGGACCGGAAGCGCATCGCCCAGGATGCGGAGGCGTATCGGAAAGCGAAGGACGGCGAATGAAATGGAACAGCCTGGTCCTTCGCTGCCGGCAATTCGCTGCCTCACAAAAGAGCAGGCGGCTACCTATCTCGGGATCGGCATCACGCTCCTTGAGGGCCTGGGTGTGCCAGTCGTTAAGTTCGGGCGGCGCTGCGTGTATGACCGCATTGACCTTGATGCGTGGTTGGACGAATATAAGCGCCGAGGACGGGCCAGGAAGGAGATTTCATGGCCCGTGAAAGCGGACTCTATCGGCGGCGGGACTCGCGCTACTGGTGGATCGACATTGCATTACCGAACGGCAAGCGTTTATGCCAAAGCACTCGGACTGAAGACCGAAAAGAAGCGCTAGCCCTGATTGCCAGGTTAAAGAGCGAGGCATTCAGGCAAGCGAATTTCGGGGTGAAGCCCAAGCGTTCGTGGCAGGAGGCCGTAGTCCGGTATCTCGAAGTAAAGACCTCGCTTAGAAGCGTCAGGGATGTAAAGCGCATCTGTCGAATACTCGACCCGATTCTTGGGAAGAAATATTTGACTGAAATTGATGGGGACATGGTTTGGCAGGTCTGCGAGTGGTTGCTGCGCCGGAGAATAAAACCGGCAACAGTGAATCGCTATCTCGCGGCGATTCGGGGAATTCTCCGGATGGCTCGGGATGAATGGCAGTGGATCGACAACCATCCCAAGATTCGCTTGCTACCTGGCGAAGTTGAGCGGGATCGGTGGCTGACAAGAGAGGAAGCGGGGCGATTGATTGCGGCCTGCCCTCCTCACCTGGCGGCTATCGTGCGCTTCGCCCTGGCAACAGGGTGTCGGGCGTCTGAGATAACCGGCTTGGAGTGGCGCCGTGTGGATTTGAAGCGTGGCACGGCATGGCTGGACCACACCAAGAATGGAACGCCGAGGGGCGTACCGTTGAATCGAGATGCGGTTGCCGTCTTGGAAGCGGAGGAAGGCAAGCATCCGGTTTACTGCTTCACCTACCGGGGAGCGCATTTTTCTGGCGCAGTAGGAAACTCGGCTTGGTATGAGGCGGTAAAGCGGGCGGAGCTTGGAAATTTCCGTTTCCACGATTTGCGGCATACCGGGGCGTCTTGGCATCGTCAGTCGGGAACATCGACCGATGAGCTGAAAGACCTGGGCGGCTGGAAGTCGCGCGTGATGGTGGACCGTTACGCCAAGTTTGCGACCGAGCATTTATCGGTGGCGGCGGCCCGGATTGAATCGGGTCTGTTGGGGCAAAACGTAGGAAATGTTCTACGTTTTCCCTACGGTGGCGAACGGAAGATGGGCTGAAGTAACGCTAACTATCTGATGTGTTGGTGGCCAAGGCTGGAATCGAACCAGCGACACGCGGATTTTCAGTCCGCTGCTCTACCAACTGAGCTACTTGGCCTTGGGGACGCGCCCCGAATTTCGGGCGCGGTTTGCAGGGAGCGAATTATATCAAGGGGGCTCAAAAGAAAAGGGGCGCCGAAGCGCCCCTTC
>CAZYTR010000096.1:0-1810 GCA_964650365.1 uncultured Alcaligenaceae bacterium
GTGCGCTCGTCCACCAGCACGTCGCCATGCGCCGCCTCCGAACACAGTCGCGAGGCGAGATTCACTGCCGGTCCGACCGCGGTGTACTCAAGGCGTGAAGCTCCGCCTATTACGCCGACTGTCACGAAGCCGCTCGCCGTGCCGACGCCGACGCCGAGCTGCAGATCTCCATCCGACCACCTCGCCGTGAGCGCCATGCCGCTTGCACGGATCTGTTTGGCGAGCTCCAGCGCGCGTTGTGCGTGGTCCTCGAAGTGGATCGGCGCCCCCACCAGGATCAGCACCCCGTCGCCCGCCTGGTCCTTGATGCTGCCGCCAACGATCAGGGCGGCTGCACCGACGGCGTCGTAGTACTCGCGCAAAATTCCGATCACCTTTTTCGATTCCGTCGCCGCCGAAAAGGCGGTGAATCCGCGCAGGTCACAGCAGACCACCGAGAGCTCCAGGGTCTGCTCTCGAGTGGCGCTCTTCAGGCCCTCCTCGCGTACCAGTTCCGCCACCTGTGGTGCGAGGAAACGGGAAAGGAATTGCGCGCGCTGGCCCTGGATGACATGGTACTGAATGGCGCCGACCAGGAAGATCAGCAGCCCGACGGCCGTCAGCACAGGCGCGAGTTGCACCGGCGCCACTATGCCGGAAGCCATGAACGGTGACGCTGCGGCGAATGCGACCAGGCGCAAACGCTCGGCAACGTCGGGACGTCGCCTGAGGGTGATCAGGCCAGCGGCAACCGCCAGGAGTAGGGAAACGGCGAGCGGCGCCGCGAACAGGAAGAATCCAGGCCCGAGCCCGCTCCCGGAAAAGGCCAAATTGACGAATTGCTCAGCGCGAAGGCGCGGAAAGCACAGCGCGAGCACGCCATAGAGGACAGCGAACGCTTGCGCGATACGCAGCTGGCTATCGGCGAAGCGCGTGGTGAGATTTCGTGCGGGGATGGTGCGCCGCACGCGCAGCACCCATTCACAGGCGAAGACGAAGGCAAGGACCTCGGGCATGGAAAAAATGCCGCCCCACCACGGGTAGGCGTGGCCACGAATCAACGGCAGCTCGATCATTGAGCTCAGCACGATCGAGGCGCCAACAGCGGTGAGGAATAGCGCGAGCATGCGGCTGGTGGGCGACTGCCGGTCGGCCACGATGAAAGCGAGCGCCATTCCAAGCGCCAGCAGCGCTGCGATGATCTGCGGGGTGGTTTCCATTTCAGACTCGGTTAATTCACGCGCGAATAGTACCTCGGCGCCGGCTATGGCAGGGTGTCCGGCCCTGGCCCGATACGTCCTGCTATAGTTCCGCCAACGATTCGCCTGCCCTCGGACATGGCCAAGCAACCCAATCCAGATCAGTCGCGACTCGACCGCGTGGTCGCCGAAGCGCGCCGGCACAGCAATGAGCGCGAGGCGACCTACCGCGAGCGGGCGCTCAAGTTATTTCCCTGGATCTGCGGGCGATGCGGTCGTGATTTCTCGGGTGTGCGCCTGCGCGAGCTGACAGTGCACCATAAGGACCACAATCACGACAACAATCCGCTGGACGGGAGCAACTGGGAATTGCTCTGCATCTATTGCCATGAAAACGAGCATGCCCGCCTCCTCGATGAGGCAGCAAGGGCGAGGGGTCCCGGGGCACAGGGGCCGGTCGCTACCCACAATCCGTTCGCAGATCTGCAGGCACGGCTGGACGCAAAGAAAAAAAAGTGAGCTACGAACGAAGTCCGGGCAGTTGCTCGCAGCCTATGCGGGCGATGCGCTTGGCTACGAAATGAAAAGCTCCGGATCGACCGCGGCCGCATTCAGATAGACACTGAAGTGCA
>CAZYTR010000097.1:0-19173 GCA_964650365.1 uncultured Alcaligenaceae bacterium
TACCTTGCCTGCAGTGCCTGCATGTTTCCGCTTTTGTAGTGCTTCTGTACGAACGGGCACTCGGAGTTGAACCACTCCAGCACCACATACTTGCCGCGATAGTCGGAGAGTTTTTGCGCGTTGCCGTTGATATCCACCAGGTTGAAATCCGGCGCAGTCTGGCCGGGCGCGACTGCAGCCTGCGCCGCAGAGACCAGCACGGCCGTCGATATTGCCAACGACGCAGCAACGAACTTGTTCATGTTTCCTCCAATCATCGATCCGCAACAACCAATACGCGTTACGAGGGCGGTGCCGCCTCGTCGATTGCGCGCAGAACGCGTTCCTGGGTGAGCAATTCCGGCAGCAAGATCGGCGCGCCCCTGCTGCCCGCTGCGTAGACCGCGTACACCGGCACGCCTATGCGTCCGAGCTCGCGAAGCGCAGCGGTTATTTGCGCGTCCTGGCTGGTCCAATCCGCGCGCAGCCGCACGACGTTGCGTTCCTCGAAACGGGCCTGCAAGGCGTCTGATTCCAACACCAGGCGTTTGTTCACCTGACAGGTGACGCACCAGGACGCAGTGAAGTCGACGAATACCGCGCGTCCTTCGGCGCGCGCCGAGGCCAGTGCGTCCGGGGTCCACCGTTTCCACGGGCCGCTGAGTTCTGCTGCGACGGGCTCGCCCGTTTGGCCGCCGGGCCACGCGAACACGCAGCCGGCAACCGCAAGAACGAATGCGACGATCATTGCCGCGCGCCCGCCGGTTTTGGTGGAAACGCCCCAACGGCCGACCATCCACAGTGCCGCGGCCACCAGTGTGAGTCCCACGAGCAGACGCGCCACGGCATCCACGCCCGCTTGTTTTCCCAGCACCCACGCCAGCCAGACGACCGTCAGATAAAGCGGAAAGGCAAGCAACTGCCTCAGCGTCTCCATCCAGCGCCCGGGGCGCGGAATGCGCCTGACCAGGGCGGGCCAGAAGCACAACAGCAGGTAGGGGCTGGACATGCCCAGCGCGAGAGCTGAGAACACCGGTATCGCCTCGACGGCCGGTTGCGTAAACGCAAAGCCGAGCGCCGCGCCCATGAACGGCGCGGTACACGGCGTGGCAACCAGTGTGGCCAGCAGACCGGACAATGCCGAGTCGGCGTAATCGTTGCGCAACTGAAATCTTCCTGCAAGCGAGAGTAACGACATCCCCAAATGGAACAAGCCGCTCAGGTTGAGCGCCAGTACAAAGAACAGCACCGCCAGCGCCGCCACCACTGGCGGCGACTGCAGTTGGTAACCCCAGCCCAGCGCCTCGCCCTGCGCGCGCAACACCAGCAATATTCCCGCCACCACCCAGAACGACACCAGCACCCCCGCCGCAAATGCCAGTCCGTGCGCGCGCAGCCTTGCCGGATGCCCGCGTGCCTGTTCCACGAAGCTGAGCACCTTGATCGAAACCACCGGGAACACGCAGGGCATCAGATTGAGAATCACGCCGCCCAGGAACGCCAGCCCGAGCGCAGCCAGCAGTCCGAGATCGGAAAACGGGCTCAAGGCCGGCTGCTCGAGGATCTCGTCGGCCAGCGCCGCGGCAGACTCGACCGGCACTTCCACCGCGGCGGCGCCAACGCCTTTCGCAAGACCGGGCTCGGCCACGATCAGGCCGGTCAACG
This sequence comes from uncultured Alcaligenaceae bacterium, assembly GCA_964650365.1. GTDB lineage: Bacteria > Pseudomonadota > Gammaproteobacteria > Burkholderiales > JACQAP01 > JACQAP01. The sequence continues at coordinate 1,645 of CAZYTR010000097.1, forward strand.
GACCGGGTTTCGAGCGGATCGCGGCTGCGGAGGCAATGCGCAACTCATACCCGCCCGCGGTCCTGATCATCCGCTGCGCAGAGGCGTTCTCGATCCAGCCATCCTGGTCGGGAAATAGCGTGAGGTTGTGAATGCGCGCGACCCGTACCTGCTCGCTCGACATCCGCAGCACCAGATCGTCGCCGCGCAGGTAGGCATCGAGGTTCCAGCCTTCCAACTGGCGCGGCAACTGCTCGCGGGCTCGCTTGATTGCCTTTGCCCAATTCGGGTCAGCGATCGCCGGCTCGTTGCTCACCGGAAGCATGAAGCTGAAGGTCGCGTCTCCGGGGATGCAGATTTCCTCGCACACCAGCCACTCCGCCTTCGCGGTGACAGGCACGGCGTTGCCGGCGGCAAGTCCTGCAGGCACCCGAATGTCGGTCAGCAGGAAAATCTCACCCTCGTAACCGAAGTTGGTGAGCGGCCCCACATTGATGCGCCGTGGCGCCGGCCACTGGATCGGGCCGGCCGAGAAACCCTGCGGCAGTGTCCAGGAGATCCTCGTGGGCAGGCCCGAATCGCCGGGATTCTTCCAGTAGGTGTGCCAGCGTTTCTCCATCTTCAGCCGCAGCGCCACGGTCAGCGGCTCGCCCTGTTGCAGAGTGGTTTTTTCGGGGATGAGTTCCGCTTCGATGTGCGGGCGCTGCACCGGTGCGGCCGAAACCGGTGAAATCGATACCGGTGCGGTGATCAGGAGGATGAAACAGAGAGCGAGCCAGCGCATGAAGATCAGATTGTCGGGTTGTCCGGAAGGTCAGAGTATCGCGTCGGTGGATAGTTCTCGCCGTATTGGCGTTTGCGCGCCACCCGCCGAATCCGGCAGCGCGAATGCCCGCGCGATTGTAGCGCCGTTTCCCGTGCGTTTGACCAAATACCAGGTCGAGAAATACGCGCGCACTACTTCCATGATCAGAGCGTTCGGGATGTGCGCCATGAAACGGATAAAGGCGACCCACACCACCGGACCATTGCAGTCATGCGACGCCACCAGCTCGCCCCAGCGCCTCGTTTCCGCGCGGAGGCGGCGCGCCACGAGGGACGCTCAGCGGTAGATCAGAACCGGAATTTTCGAGTGCGCGACGACTTTTGTGGACTGGCTGCCCAGCAGCAGGCCCGAAAGACCGGTGCGGCCGTGCGAGGCCATGAAGATCAGGTCGCACTTCTTCTTCTTTGCCGCCTCGACGATGGCCTGCCAGGGCGCGAGCCGGGCTAGATGCAGGCTCTCGCAAGCGACGCCGGCTGCCTTGGCTTCCTTCTCGATGACCGCAAGGAATTTCCTCGCAGTCTTCGCCGAACGCTCGTCCCATTCGCCGTGCGACATCAGATCAGGAGGGAAGTACTCGCCGTAGGCGAGGATCTCGTAGGGCTCCGGTGAATAGAAGCCGGTGACCCTGGCGCCGGCGGATTTCGCAAATGCGATTCCGGCCTTGATGGCGTTCCTCGACAGGGTGGAGCCGTCCGTCGGAATGAGGATGTTCTTGTACATATGGGCCCTCCTCGGAATGAATCGAAAGCTCAGTTTCGGCGTCCGCGCAAAATCTGCATTGATCTGCGTCAATGCCGCCGTTACCAAGGATCGTTCGGGTATAGTTCGCACGATCAATAGTACTCTTTTGATGTGACTCCGCACACGCTCGAAGTCCTGCGCCTTTTGCACAACGGTGAATTCCAATCCGGCGAAGCCATCGGCAAAGCGCTGGGGATCTCGCGCGGTTCGGTGTCGAATGCGCTTGCCAACATCGATGAATTCGGCCTCACGGTCCACAAGGTGCATGGGCGCGGCTACCGCCTGGTAACGCCGGTGCAGTGGTTGTCGCGTGACGAGATCATGGAGCAACTCGGTGGGCAGGCGCGTTTCGACATCGAAGTCGTGGACGAAACCGGCTCCACAAATACAGACCTGCTGGAACGCGCCGCGCACGGTGCGCCATCGGGTACCGTGCTCGTGGCCGAATTGCAGACCCGCGGGCGCGGACGGCGCGGGCGCGACTGGCATTCGGGACTGGGGGGCGCTCTCACCTTTTCGGTTTTGTGGCGTTTCGAACAGGGGGCGGGGTTTCTTTCCGGGCTGAGCCTCGCAGTCAGCATCGTGCTTGCGAGAGTGCTGAGAAAGCATGGTGCAGAAGACGCGATGCTGAAATGGCCGAACGACGTGCTCTGGCGCCACCTCAAGCTTGCCGGCATCCTGATCGAGCTTGCGGGCGACGTAATGGGGCCTACCGTGGCGGTGATCGGGGTGGGAATCAATCTGCGGCTGGCGGAACCGGTGAAGGCGCGCATTCACCAACCAGTGGTGGACCTGGCAACGATCGGCATCGAAGTGGACCGCAACTGGCTGTTTGCCGGAATCCTTGCCGAACTCGATGCAGTTCTGAGGAAATTTTCCGCAGAGGGTTTTGCGCCGTTTCGCCGGGAGTGGGACCGGATGCACGCGTACCAAGATAGAATGGTGCGTCTGCGCATGCCGGACACGACCGAACTCGAAGGCAAGGTCCAAGGGGTCGCCGAGGACGGTGCGCTGATGATCGGGACCCGCTCCGGCTTGCGCAAGTTCTACGGCGGAGAGCTGAGTCTGCGGCCTGCCGAGTAAGCGCGAGGACCCCATCCAAACACGAAAGTCCCACGAACCGTGATTCTTGCCGTCGATGCCGGCAACAGCCGAATCAAATGGGCGCTCCATGACCGTAACACCTTCGTCCATGAAGGCTGGGTGGCGCTTGCTGACCTCGGCCTGCTCGAGCGGGTGTGGGCGCCTCTGCCGGCCGCGGACGCAATCGTCGTGGCCAACGTGGCCGGCGAGGCGGTGCGCGCCGGCCTGCAGAAACTATTTGCCCGCTGGACGACCGAACCTCGGTGGGTCGCCGCAACCGGAGCCCAGTGCGGTGTTGTCAGCCGCTACGAGGATCCGTCGCAACTAGGCGCGGACCGCTGGGCGGCGCTGATTGGCGCACGCCAGCTCGTTTCCGGTTCCTGTCTGGTGGTCACTGCCGGCACCGCGATGACGGTGGATGCTCTCAGCATGCGGGGCGAGTTCCTCGGCGGCATCATCGTTCCGGGCTTCGATTTAATGCACGAAGCGCTGGCTTCGAACACCGCGGGCCTGTCTTCCGAACGCGGCAGCTTCGCGAGGTTCCCGCGAAGCACGCGCGACGCCATCACCAGCGGTGCGATACAGGCGCTGTGCGGCGCGGTGGAACGCATGCGCGCAGCGATGGCGGCGGACGGGCACGGCGAACCGACCCTGTTGATCGGAGGCGGCGCGGCGGAGTTGGTGGCGCAATGGCTCGGCAGACCGGTCAGAATCGCTGAGAAGCTGGTGCTCGAAGGCCTGGTGCGGATCGCGCTGGAGCAGCGATGAGGTGGGCCTTCCTGCTGCTGCTTGCCGTCAACGTCGGGTTCGGCGTTTTTGTCTTCATCAGAGACAGGGCGCCGAATCCAGATGCGCAGCTCATCGCGCTGCAGATGAATGCGGACAAGGTGCGCATCGTGCCGCCGCGGCCGGCACCTGCGCCCGCGCCGGTGACGGCATCGGCGCGCGCGGCCTGCATCGAATGGGGCGCATTTGGCACCGGCGAACTGGCGCGTGCACAGGGCGCCCTGGATCGTTTCGCGCTCGGTGAGCGCACACGCCGAGTCGAAGTCAGCGTGACCGCGGGTTACTGGGTATTCATTCCACCGCTGCGATCGCAGGCGGCGATGGAACGCAAGGTTACAGAGCTCAGGGAAGCGGGGGTCAACGAATACTTTACGATTCTGGACCCGGGCCGGTGGCGATATGCGATTTCGCTGGGAGTGTTCCGCAGCGAGGAGGGTGCGACCAGGTACCTTGCGCAGCTGGGGAAGAAGGGCCTGCGCTCGGCGATGATCGGCGAACGCGAACAGCGCGTGACCCAGACCGCATTCCTGATCAGCGACCAGACTGAAGAGGAATCGGCGAAACTGGCAGAACTGAAAAATGAATTCCCGGGTTCCGAATTGCGCGCCGTCGAATGCCCGCCTTCGTGAAAAAGCTAGGCCTGATCAGCCACAGAGGGCACAGAGAAAAGCCAAAGGTCTTTAGCACTAACGAAAACTCTGAATGGTCGCGAGATGCTCTTACGTGATCAATCAGGTATTCCTTTGCGTACCTTCTTTTTCCTTTGCGCCCTTTGCGTCAACGCTCTTGAACTGGTCTTTCGGGGTTCTAGATGGCGACCAGCACGCGGGTGCCGTCGCCGACTTCCCTCAATTCCAGCCGTCGCGAGTGGAATGCGATCAGCGCCGGCCGGTGGCCGATGCTGATGAGGGTGGCGCCGGCAAGTCTTTCCTTCAGCAGCCGGTAGAGATGTTCCTCCGCAGCCTCGTCCAGCGCCGAAGTCGCTTCGTCGAGGAACAACCACGCCGGCTTCTGCAGCAGCGCGCGCGCAAAGGCGATGCGCTGTTGCTCGCCGGGCGAGAGTTGCAGTGACCAGTGCTGGTGATCGTTGATCCGGTTCGCAAGTTGCGGCAGCCCGACCGCATTCAGCACCTCCTTGATCTTCTCGTCGGAGAACTCATCCGGGGGCGCGGGGTAGCTTACGACGTCACGAATCGTGCCGATAGGCAGGTAAGGCCGCTGCGGCAGGAACAGGACGCGGAAGCCCGCCGGCATGCGCATTCGCCCGTTTCCAAATGGCCAGATTCCGGCGATTGCCCGGAACAGCGTGCTCTTTCCGGACCCGGAGGGCCCGCGGATCAGCAGGCTTTCGCCGGACTTTATGGTCGCGCTTGAAGCTGAAATCAGCGGCTCGCCGCTGGGCAGGCTGAGCGCAAGGTCGTCGATGACAAGTTCGTCGCTGCCATCCTGCGATTGTCGCAAGCCCGACTGCTGCCGCATGTCCTCGCGAGCCTTCTCGATCGCATAGTGGAAGCCGAGCAGACGGTCTGAGGTGGCTTTCCAGGAGGCGAAGCTGTTATAGGCGCCGATGAACCACGACAGCGAACTCTGCACCTGTCCGAAGGCGTTGGAAATCTGCATCAGCCCGCCGAGCTGGATGGCGCCGGCGAAATAGCGATTGCCGGCAACGACGAACGGGAAGATCACCGCCAGCTGGTTGTAGCCGATGGTGAAAGAGTTGAGGATCTTCTGGCGCTTCATGATGAGCCACCAGTTATTGACTACGTTGCCGAAGCGTGAGCGGAAATTCCTGAATTCGTCATCCTCGCCGCCGTACAGCGCCACGCCCTCACTGTTTTCGCGGAAGCGCACCAGCGAAAAGCGGAAGTCGGCTTCGAAGCGCTGCTGATTGAAATTGAGCCCGATCAGCGCTTTGCCGATCTTGTGGGTCATCCAGGTGCCGACGATGGCGTAGACGAGCGCTGCCCAGACCATGTAGCCAGGGATGACGATGTCGCGGCCATCGTAAGGAATCGCCAGCGGCCCGGACAGCACCCAAAGGATGCCGACGAAGGAGCCCAGCGTGACCACGGCGTTGAGAAAGCCCAGAGACAGACTGAGAGTTTCGTCGACGAACAACTTGAAGTCCTCGGCGATACGCTGATCGGGATTGTCCGCGGGGCTGCCGGTGAGCTGCATGCGGAAGTAGGTACGCTCGGCGAGCCAGCGCTGGAGGTAGACGTCGGTCATCCAGGTCCGCCAGCGGATCTGCAGCATCTGGTTCAGGTAGAAGGCGTAAACGGCCATCGTGATGTAAATGGCCGCAAGGATCCCGAACCGGAGCATCAACCGGAAGAACTCCTCCTTGTTCTTCTCCTGCAGCGCGTTGTAGAACTCGTTGTACCAGGAGTTGAACTGGACGTTCATGTAGACCATGGCGAGTGTCAGGCCGATTACCGCGGCGAGTAATAACCAGGCGGAGTAGCGCGCCTCGGAGGACCAGTAAGGCTTGATCAGTCCCCACGTGTCACGCAGGAAACGCGGTCTGGCAGGCATGGAAGCTTCCTTCAGAAAAGATGATGAGTCAGGGTTTGCGGATGCGGGAGATCAGCGATGTCGTGGAACGTTCGAACCGAAACGGAATGGAAACGGCCTTGCCGCCCCAGCCCGCCACTTCCTTGCCGCCCACGATTTTATCAACCGGCCAGTCGCCGCCCTTGACCAGGACATCGGGACGGCAAACGAGTATGAGCTGGAGCGCGGTATCGTCCTCGAACCATGTGGCGAGGCTCACGCTTTCCAGCGCGGCGACCACCGCCAGACGGTCTTCCAGAGTATTGATGGGCCGGTCCGGCCCTTTGCCCAGCCGCCTCACCGATGCGTCCGAATTGAGCGCTATGAGCAGGCTGGCGCCGAGTGCCCGCGACTCGTCAAGATAAGTGGCGTGCCCGCGGTGCAGCACGTCGAACACGCCATTGGTGAACACCAGCGGGCGCGACAGTGCGCTCAACCGCGCCGGCAGTTCGCCGGGCGGACATATTTTCTTTTCGAAGGTGGGGTGGTGGGTCATGGCGCCAGTTCCAGGTGGCGCCATGATACAGGCGGGTGACGGGGCCGTGCTCGCCCCGGCCGTCAGGCCGCGGCCCTGACCAGTTGCTTGCGGTAGCGGGACAATTCCTGCACGGTGTGGATCGGCACGTTGAACAGGCTCGACAGGTTGTGCAGGATCATTTTCACCACCTTCGCTTCCCAGTCGCAGCCGAAGCTGATCTGCGAGTCGAGCCAGCGCTCCAGCCAATCCGGGTCGGGCAGCTTGCTTTGCACCGTGTCGTTCGGAAACAGCGTCTTGGCCACGTGCAGGTTGGTCGGATGCAGCGCTTTGCCGCTGCGCTGACTTGACGCCATCAGCAAACCGACCTTGGCGAACGCAATTCTGGCCGCGTCGCCGAAGTCCGCGACGGCCTTCTTCATGTAGCGCAAATACGCGCCGCCGTGGCGCGCCTCGTCTCGGGAGATGATCTCGTAGATCCTGCGGATCACCGGTTCGGAGTGCCACTTCGCGGCGCATCGATACCAATGGTTCAGGCGGATCTCGCCGCAGAAGTGCAGCATCAGGGTTTCCAGCGGCGGCGCCGGGTCGAAGTCGAAGCGCACTGCGTGCAACTCCTCTTCGGTTGGCACCAAGTGGGGCCTGAAGCGGCGCAGATATTCGATGAGCACCAGCGAGTGCTTCTGCTCCTCGTAGAACCACACCGACATGAAGGCGGAGAAGTCGCTGTCGTGGCGGTTGTCGCGCAGGAACATTTCCGTCGCGGGCAGGGCCGCCCACTCGGTAATGGCGTTCATCTTGATGGTGAGAGCCTGTTCTTCGGAGAGTTTGTCGCCGTCAAAGCTGTCCCATGGCACGTCCCTGGCCAAGTCCCAGCGCACGCTCTCAAATGCCTTGAAGAGTTCCGGATACAGCATCGTCGAGGGTTTCATAGTGGCTCGCGATTCTTGCGGTTAATTGTCACAAGGGGGTCTGCGGCAGGTTTTTTGGTTTCAATGCAGGCTATCCGCCGGAAGAACGCAGGACTCGCAGTTGAGCTTGCATCTCGATCGTGGGCGCTCCCCGCCGCGTCAATCGCGGCTCGCGGTCTGTGCGGAGGCCCTTTCAGGCGGCGCGAGTATACCCTGTTCGCGCGAGCCGGGCGCCCTCGCGTTGAAGCCGCCCGGCCGGCGATCAGATGCCACCGTGTTCGGCGCGCCATTCTTTTGTCAGTACGATCATCTGCTCCAGGCTCGGTATCAGTTGCACGCCGACGATCGGCTTGCGAATGCGGGCCGCGGCGGCCCCGCCAGCCCACAGCAAAACCGCGGCGGGCAGCATTGCGCGCAATTCCCGCAGGCCGTCGGTCGCTTTTGCTTCCGAATAAGCGGAACTGAAAGACAACGCTACGATGTCCGCCCGATGTGCTTGTGCGGCGGCGACTATGTCGGCGGCCGGCGTCTCAGTGCCGAGGGGTATGCACGAGGAACCTTCCACTACTAGCAACGCCTCGGCCATCAGCAGGCCCAGACCGTGCAACTCTCCGGGCAGGGAGGTCAGCAGCACCCGCGGTGCGCGTCCTTGCGGCTGGATCGTGGCGATCGAGTTGCGCAGCATGTTCCGCATCAGTTCCGAGTAGATGTGCTCCTCGAATACCGCAAGGTAGCCGCGCATCCAAGCCTCGCCGACCGCGACGTTAAGCGGAGCGACCGTTTCGAGAACGAAGGTCTGCAGGCCCTGCCGGGCAGCGGTCTGGACCAGATGCCGGCGCAGCTCGGTGAGCTGATGGGACTTGATCAGGCGTAGCAGGACGTCGACATCCTGGTGAGTGGTTGCTTCGCTGGATGGCTGACCGCCCAACTCCTGTAACTCCTCGACGGAGTGCCCAATGATCTTCCCCGGCCGGTAACCGCGGTTCATCAGACGTTTGATTAAACGGAGTTTTTCTACCTGACCGGGGCTGTATGCACGCATTCCGTTCAGGTCGCGCAGCGGTTGCGGAAAAGTGTAGCGACGCTCCCACATGCGCAATGTGTCTTTGGTCAAGCCGGTGTCGCGCTCCACGGCGCTGATATTGATCAGGATTTCTTCCTTTTTTGGATTTTCCATAGCCCTCTATTAATAGTGTCTAGGACAAATAGTTGAAAATCCGTTAAGAAAGTGCGATTATAGCCATAACTTCTCAATTTGACTAGGACAAAATGATAGAATGGCTGGCTGCGATATGGGCAGCGATCGCTTTGGCAGGCCCGTCGGTGACCACAAAATCTTGTGATGAACTGCCCGACCCCCCGGCGATATCCAAGTCCCTGCAGGCGACGCTGAAGGTCATGCAAATTCCGCCAGCGGGCAATGGGAACCCGGTAGCACTCTGCGGCGGCGGTGAACCGGCAGGTGAGGATGTCGAAGATTATCTGCGTCTTCATTCCGAGGTTGCGGGCGGCAATACGCGTTCGCGGCTCATGCCCTGGCCGGAGATGCGGACGCTGACTCGCTTATTCTCCCGTCGCGGCGCGCAACCCAATTGTGGAGAACCGGCTCGCAGTTGCGCTGAAGGGCGAGGTGGTGTCAGTTGCGGAGATCGCCCGAGGTTTGCAAATCGGTGACGGAAATCTGCCGGAAGGCGCAGGAGTCCCGCGCCGTGACCGCGTGCAGAAGAAATGCGATGAGACTGCGGGATCTTCGCCGTCTTAAAGAGTTCAGCGAGCGCCTGCGCATTCGTGCGTCCGTCGAAATTTCTGTAACGGAAATAGAAAAAAATGCCACTCAGGAAGCGAAATTGAATGAACGTGGATAATCGCATCGCGGTGATTGGCTCGGGTATTGCCGGCTTGTCGGCGGCCTGGCTGCTTTCCAAGCGATACCGGGTCACGTTGTTCGAGGCTAACGGTTATCTCGGAGGGCACACCCACACCGTGGACGTTGCTCTCGAGGGGTTCACTGCGCCGGTGGACACGGGCTTCCTGGTTTTCAACGATCGTACCTATCCGGACCTCGTGCGGCTGTTTGCGCATCTTGGGGTCGGGCAAGTCGCGAGTGACATGTCGTTCAGTGTGAGGGTAGACGAGGAACATCTGGAGTGGGCCGGTAGTTCGCTGGCGACGGTTTTTGCTCAAAAACGCAACCTGATCAAGCCGGGGTTTTGGCACATGCTCAAGGACATCCTGCGTTTCAATCGAGAGAGCACGCTGATCGTGACGTCCGGCCGCGGCTATGACGGCTCGCTCGGTGACTTCCTGGAACGCGGTTCCTACGGTCGCGCGTTCCGCGACTGGTATTTGCTGCCTATGGGTGGTTCCATCTGGTCCTGCCCCACCAGCCAGATGCTCGACTATCCCGCAGATGCTTTCCTGCGTTTCTGCCACAACCATGGCCTGCTGCAACTGACGAATCGGCCGTCCTGGAAGACCGTCGCCGGCGGCGGCCGTGATTACGTTAGGCGAATGGCAGCCCAGATTACTGACGTGCGTCTCGATTGTCCGGTCGAATCAGTCATCCGGCACACCGGAGGCGTACAAATCGCCGGGCGCGACGGCCGAACTGAAGCGTTCTCGCAGGTTGTTCTTGCCTGCCACGGCGACCAGTCGTTGAGGCTGCTTGCCGACGCAGTTGACGCCGAGAAGAGGGTCCTGTCGCGCATCAGCTATCAACCCAACCATGCGGTGCTGCATACCGATGCGTCGCTGCTGCCAAGAAACCGCGACGCGTGGGCGGCTTGGAATTACGTCGCCGGTAATGTCGGGTCCGAATCTCGGCCGGTAAGCGTCAGTTACTACATCAATATGTTGCAGCCGTTACCGTTCAAGCGGCCGGTGATCCTCACGCTCAACCCCACGCATCCGGTGAGCGAGGATCTCGTGATCGATCGTTTTCACTACGAACATCCTGTTTTCGACTGCGGCGCGGTCGAGGCGCAGCGCGAACTGCCGGCGCTCCAGGGCCGGCGCGGCACATGGTTCTGCGGCGCGTGGACCGGCTACGGTTTTCACGAAGACGGCCTGAAGTCGGGCGTGGCGGTGGCCAATGCGCTTGGCGTTGGGGCACCGTGGCAACGCGGCGAACTGGCGGCATGATGGCACAGGTCTACTTCGGCGCTGTGATGCATGCCCGGCTGCGGCCGAAGCGCAACGCATTCCGGTACCGGGTCTTCTTCCTGCGGTTTCCACTGAGCGCAATAGGCGAACTCGAAAACAGGCTGTTCTCGGTGAACCGCTGGAATCTATTCAGTTTCCACTTTCGCGACCATGGTGCCCGCGACGGATCGGCGCCGGAGCCGTGGATCCGCGAGCAATTGGCGCGCGCGGGTGTGCCCGATGCCGACGGAGAAATCTACCTACAGATTTTTCCACGTATGCTCGGCTACGTATTCAACCCGGTGAGCTTCTGGATGTGCCACGACAGAGCCGGCGCGTTGCGGGCGGTCTTGTGCGAAGTCAACAACACTTTCGGCGAGCACCACGGCTATCTGCTTGCCCACCCGGACCGAAGGCCGATCAAGGCCGGCGATTCTCTGGTGGCGCGAAAGGCGCTGCACGTTTCGCCGTTCTGCGAAGTTTCCGGCAGCTATGCCTTCCAGTTCCAAGTCGATGCGCGGGCGAGTTGCATCCGCATCGACTACAAAGACCCGCAGGGGTGCCTGTTGCTGACTTCGGTGTGGGGCAGCGCGGTGCCGTTCGGGCTCGCCAGCCTGGCGCGAGCGTTTTTTCTTTACCCATGGATGACGCTCGGCGTGATCGCTCGCATCCACTATCAAGCGGTGAAGCTGTGGTGCAAAGGCGTGCCATGGTTTGCCAAGCCCGCGCCGCCGAAACAAGAGGTCAGCCGATGAACCCGGGCCACATCGCGGTGAGGCAGGTTTCCCTGGCTGTGCCCCGCTCCAGCCGAGTGCTTTTGTCGCTCCTCGCGAGGTTGCAGCACGGCACGCTTAGACTAGTTTCGCCGGGCGGACAGATTTTCAGTTTCCCCGGCGAGTTGCCGGGCCCGGATGCCGAGTTGCGGCTTTCCGACTGGGGCGTGTTCGCCGAGGTGATACGGTCGGGCGACATCGGTTTTGCCGAAGCCTATATCGACGGACGCTGGGATTCCCCGGATCTGGCCGCGCTGCTCCTGCTTGCGGCGATGAATCGCGCGGTGCTCGAGAGAGCGCTGTACGGAAAATGGTGGGGAGGGCTGGTCTACCGTCTGCGGCACCTGCTGAATGCCAATTCACGCGGCGGCGCAAGGAGAAACATTCATGCGCACTACGACCTGGGCAATGATTTCTACCAGACTTGGCTGGACGGCACGATGACCTACTCCTCGGCAGTGTTCGAGGGGGAGCCCGAGCGCACCCTGGAAGAGGCGCAGACCGCCAAGTACCAACGAATCCTCACAGCCCTGGACATAGGCGCAGATGATTACGTTCTCGAGATCGGCTGCGGCTGGGGCGGATTCGCCGAGTACGCCGCGCGCACCCGGGGCTGCCGGGTGCTTGGAATCACCTTGTCGGCGAGCCAACTGCGCTTCGCGCAGGAGCGCATTCGCGGCGCCGGTCTCGCTGACCGGGTCAGGTTCTCCCTGACCGACTATCGCGACGTCGGCGGCACGTTCGATCACGTAGTGTCGATCGAGATGTTCGAGGCGGTGGGGGAACGCTACTGGCCGGCTTACTTTTCCGCGGTGCGCGACCGGCTCAGGCCCGGTGGCGGCGCGGTTGTTCAGACCATCACCATCGCCGACAGTCTGTATGGACAGTATCGCCGCGGCACTGACTTCATCCAGCAGTACGTTTTCCCCGGCGGAATGCTGCCTTCGCCGGGCATCTTCCGCAGGCACGCGCAGCGTGCCGGTTTGCGGACGGGCACAGTGTACGCGTTCGGTCTCGATTACGCCGAGACGCTCAAGCGCTGGCGTGCACGCTACGCGCGAACGGCCGGAGATCTGCGCCGATTCGGATTCGACTCACGCTTTGAGCGTCTGTGGAATTTTTATCTCTCGTATTGCGAAGCCGGTTTCCGGGCCGGAAGCACCGACGTGTTGCAAGTGGAGTTGCGGCGTGACTAGGGTTCGGTTGCTGGCGTTCCTGTTGCTGTGGCTGTCCCTGAATGGTGCGGCCATGCCCTTGCCGGAGCAGGTGGCCAGCGACTTTCCCGAACTGCGTCTTGCCGGCGAAGGACGGCTGCGGTGGCTGGGCTTGCACATCTACGATGCCGCTCTGTGGGTCAACGGCGAGCGATGGAACGTCGACGGCGAATTTGCTCTCGATATCCGCTACGCGCGCAGTATCAAGGGCCGGCGTCTGGTCGAGACGAGTCTCGACGAAATGAAGCGGCTGGGCTATCTCGACGAAGCGAAGCTTGCCCGGTGGAGCGAGGAAATGTTGCGGGTGTTCCCCGACGTGAGCAAAGGTGAGCGCATCACCGGCGTGAACCGGCCCGGTTTGGGCGCTGAGTTTTACCACCAGGGCCGTTCCACGGGTTTGATCAGAAACCCCGAGTTCGCCCGGGCATTTTTCGCGATCTGGCTGGATGCACGCACCCGCGAACCGGGACTGCGCAGATCGCTGTTCGGCGGCACTTGAAAAGCGCGACCCTCACGCGCGGGCAACTGGCTGCCTATTCTGCCTTTTCGCTGCCGCTGGCAATGGCGGCCTTGCCGATATACGTGCACGTTCCAAAGTTCTACGGCGGTACGCTGGGCATGCCGCTGGCACTGGTTGGAATGATCCTGCTTGTGGCGCGGCTGTTCGACGCCTTGCAGGATCCGATCTTCGGTTATCTGAGCGACCGCGCAACACAGTCCCGCCACGGGCGCAGGCTGCTGGTCATGCTCGGGCTGCCGCTGCTCGCAATGGGTTTCGTGATGATGTTCCATCCGCCTGGCCCGGGGCAAACGGGACTCGCGATGTGGCTGATCGTGAGCCTTCTGATTGTCTATATAGGTTTCAGTATGGCCAGCATCAGCTATTTCGCCATCGGTGCCGAGCTGTCCACCGACTATCACGAACGCACACGGGTGACTGCAACACGCGGCGCGTTCGGCGTGCTCGGTGTGCTGATTGCGGCAGCAATCCCGGAGGTACTCTCGACCGGCGACGAAGCGCAGGGGCTGAGGGTGTTCAGCCTGTTGTTCCTGCCGGTGCTGTTCATTTGCGGTTTCGTGACGCTGCGCTATTCTCCGCGCCAGGTGGTCGCGGCTGAGGCAAAGCCGCGCCAGGCGTGGGCAGCGATGTACGCGCCGTTTCGCAATGCGCGCTTCCGCTGGCTGATGGCGATATTCGTGCTCAGCGGAATTGCCGGTGCGATACCGGCCACGCTGATCCTGTTCTACGTGCAGGACGTGCTCCAGCGAGCGGATCTTTCGGGAGTCTTTCTGGGGCTGTACTTCCTCTTCGGCGCGCTCGGCATGCCGGCGTGGATCGCGGCATCGCGCCGCCTGGGAAAGAGGTACGCTTGGCTGCTGGGAATGTTTTTAGCAGTGGCGGCCTTTGTCTGGGCGTACTCGCTTGGCGCGGGAGATCTTTGGGCCTTCGCCGTGGTGTGCGCGATGTCCGGAGTTGCCTACGGTGCCGAACTCGCCATGCCGGCGTCGATGCTTGCCGACGTGGTGGATGTCGAAGAGGAATCGACGGGTCAGCGCCCCGACGGCGCCTACTTCGGTCTTTGGCAGATGATCGAGAAACTCAATCTTGCCGTGGCGGCCGGCATTGCTCTTCCGCTGCTGGGATACCTGGGCTACCGGCCGGGAACGGCACAGGACGCCTTCGCAGCGTTGCCTGCAGTGTATGCATTGCTGCCCTGCGCGATCAAGCTGGCCGCGGCAACTCTGCTCTGGTTCGCCCCCATCGACGGCGCCCGTTCCGGCCGGCCGCTACAACTGAGTCAAGGAGGTCCCGTATGAGTTTTCGAGCCGCGGTTCTTGCAACAATGTCGTTCCTGCTGGCGGCATGCGCTGCGCCGCGGGTGGAAGTCTACCGTGAGGAAAAGCCGGCGCTCGACCTGGCAACATACTTCAATGGCAAGTTGGATGCGTGGGGAATGTTCAGTGACCGCTCCGGCAAGGTGGTGAAACGCTTCAAGGTGGCGATCGACGGCAGCTGGAACGACAATGTCGGTACGCTGGTGGAAGACTTCAGTTACTCCGACGGTACCACCAGCCGCCGGGTCTGGACCATCACCAGGCTGGATGCTCATCGTTACAGGGGCAGCGCCGCCGACGTGATCGGCGAAGCCGTCGGAGAAGCGCACGGGAACGCGCTGCGTTGGCGCTATGTGTTGGCACTCGAAATGGACGGCAAGACCTACAACGTTGACTTCGACGACTGGATGTATCTAATGGACGACGAGGTCATGCTGAATGCCTCGGCGATGAGCAAGTTCGGCTTCCGGCTCGGCGAAGTAACTTTGTTCTTCCACAAGCGGAAGTCCTAGAAACTTTGCGGTGAGATGATCTAATGGCATTCAACAGACCGATACGAGACTGGACCGGAACGCGCGTGTGGGTGGTCGGCGCGAGCAGTGGCATCGGTGCCGCGTTCGCGCAGGCGCTGATGGCGCGCGGCGCGCGTGTAGTGCTGTCCGCGCGCAACCGCGCAGAGCTGGAGAATGTGGCTGCGGTTGCAGGCCCTGGCCAGGTACTGGTGCTGCCGCTCGACGTTACCAGCGAATCGCAGGTCGCTGCCGCATTCGCCGACATCATGACCGCCTGGAAGGGACTCGATCTTTTGGTCACCCTGGCGGGCAATCACCGCCCGATCCGGGCCTGGGAAGTCAGCACGCGCGTGGCGCGCGAGTTGATCGAGACCAATCTGATGGGTGTCCTGCACGCGCTGGCGGCGGTGATGCCGGAGTTTGTCCGGAACGGCCGCGGTGGAATCGGCATCGTGTCCAGCGTCGCCGGCTACAGCGGACTGCCCACCGGCCTGATCTACGGGGCGACCAAGGCCGCGCTGATTAATTTGTCCGAAACGCTGTATCTGGACCTGGCGCCGCGAGGGATCAGCGTCTATTTGATCAATCCCGGCTTCGTGAAGACGCCGCTTTCCGACAAGAACGAGTTCACGATGCCGGCGCTGATCTCCGCTGAGGATGCGGCACTGGCAATGGTGCGCGGCTTCGAAAACGGTGAATTCGAAATTCATTTCCCGAAGCGCTTCACGCACTGGCTCAAGATCCTGCGGTTGCTACCTTACCGCCTGTATTTCCCGCTGATACACCGGTTTACCGGACTGTGAGCGCGATCGACCAGGGCAGGCTGGATGCACTGCTGGCGTTCTACCAGACGCTCACTCCCGAGCGGGTTGCCGAATTCGGCGAGTTCTACGCGGACAACGCCTATTTCAAGGATCCTTTCAACGAAGTGGTTCGCCTTGACAATATCAAGGAAATCTTTTTGCGGATGTTCCGGCAGGTCACCGATCCGCATTTCATCGTAAAGGAGCATATCGGCGATACTCAAGGGCTGTTCCTGGTCTGGGACATGAGTTTCCGCATGAAGCCCTGGCAGTCGCACGCAACGCAGATTATCCGCGGCGTCAGCCACCTGCGTTTCGGGCCAGACGGCAAAGTGGTATACCACCGCGATTACTGGGACACCGGCGAGGAGCTCTACGCCAAACTGCCTTTGCTCGGCGGTGGCGTGCGACTTCTGCGCCGGCTGTTCGGTTGAGGTCCAGTGGCCGTGTGAAGCGCTACGACGTTGCATTGGCTTGGTTTCGACGCGATCTGCGCAGCCATGATCACGCCGCGCTTTACCACGCGCTCAAGGAGGCGCGGCGGGTCCACTGCGTCTTTGTCTTCGACACTGAAATCCTTGATCAGCTTGGGAATCGCGAAGACCGTCGCGTCGAGTTCATCTGGTGGAGTGTGGAGGAGCTGCAGCGCTCGATCGAGGAGATGGGCGGCGGCCTGCACGTGCTGCATGGCCGGGCACGCGATCTGATTCCGCAACTGGCGCATCGGCTCGGTGTACAGGCGGTATACGCGAATCACGACTACGAACCGCAGGCCAACGATCGCGACTTCTCGATTGCGCGCGAACTTGCGACAGAGGGCCGCGCCCTGCACACCTTCAAGGACCAGGTGATCTTCGAGAAAAACGAAGTGCTGACCCGGGACGGCCGGCCGTTCACGGTATTCACGCCTTACAAGCGCGCCTGGCTTGCCAAGTTCGATCCGTTTTATGCCAAAGGCTACCCTGTGGACCGGTATCGCGACTCGCTGATCCGAGCCGAGCGAAAGAACCTTCCGGCGCTGGAGGACCTTGGGTTTCGACCGACCAATCTTCTACAGATGAGACTGCCGACCGGCATGTCCGGCGCCCGACAGCTGTTCCAGGATTTCCTCGGTCGAATCGACGGCTATGGGGCAAAGCGCGATTACCCCGCCGTGCCCGGCGTGTCCTACCTTTCGGTGCATGTGCGATTCGGCACCATTTCCATCCGCGAGCTGGCGCGCACCGCGGCGTCTGTTCAATCTCAGGGCGGCGACGCCTGGCTATCGGAGCTGATCTGGCGCGAATTCTACTTTGCCGTCTTGCAACACTTTCCTCACGTTGTGGAGCGCGCTTTCAAACCGGATTACGACGCGATCCGGTTTCCCAACCCCGAAGGACACTTCCAGGCATGGTGCGAGGCGCGCACCGGCTTTCCGCTGGTGGATGCGGCGATGCGCCAGATCAACAGCACCGGCTATATGCACAACCGGCTGCGCATGGTGGCGGCATCTTTCCTGGTCAAGGACCTGCACGTGGACTGGCGCTGGGGAGAGCGATACTTTGCAGCCAAGCTGAATGACTTCGATCTGGCCGCGAATAACGGCGGGTGGCAGTGGTCGGCTTCCACCGGATGCGACGCGCAGCCTTATTTCCGCGTGTTCAATCCGGTCATGCAATCAGAGAGATTCGATGGCGACGGAAGCTTCATACGCATGTATCTGCCTGAACTGGCGAAGGTGAACTCGGATTTGATCCACGAGCCGTGGAAGATGAGCCTGGAGGAGCAGCGTGCTGCCGCCGTGCGCATAGGACTAGACTATCCGCGGCCGATCGTGGACCACGAAGCGGCAAGGAAGCGAACTCTGGAACTCTATAGGGCGGTCAGAAATAATTGACCAGCCACGGCCAAAATGAA
>CAZYTR010000098.1:0-1692 GCA_964650365.1 uncultured Alcaligenaceae bacterium
GGCTCCTGCTGGCCGGTATGCCGGGCAAGGTGGAGACTGCGGCGGCCTGACGGCTGCGAGGATTACGCCTCTTCGGCGCTCTCGGGCCAGCGCCGTCACCGCAGCTTCGGCATCACCTGCTCGGCAAACAGTCGCGTCTGCCTGACCATCGCTTCCTGGCGCGCGCCGTGGGGCGTGGGGACCGGGGAGCCGCCCAGCAGGTGATGCCGAAGCTGCGGTGAGCGTCGAAGGCGGACCAGACTCCGGCGTCCGACGGTGACCACCGGCACATCGGGTACAGGCCGCTTTCAAATGTAGTTTTCGTCGATATGTCCGGTCAAAGTTCGGCGCCTGTTTGGGCCGAAAAGTGGTCAAACTTGCACGCCTGTCCACAGCCCTGACACCAAGCCCCGTTGACGAGAGGAGAAAATACTCGCACAGTCCGATCGTCTCGCGGCGCTTAACCACTGGCCCGGCTTCCGTGAACTGCTCGCCCGACATGCGCTGAAATCAGCGGCCGGCTTAAGTGAAATACGAAGTGAGCGCGCCGCCGCGCACGCCTGAAGGAGACTGCCATGACCAATATAACCGTCTCATTGCCCGATGATCTCGCCCGGCAGGCCCAGTCCGCGGGCCTGCTGCGCGATGAAGCGATCGCCGCACTGCTGCGCGAAGCGATGCAGAAGCGCCAGGTCGATCGGCTGTTCGACACCATGGGTAAGCTCGCCAAGCTCGAACCTGCCCTGACCGAGGCCGAGATCGACGCCGAGATCGCCGACGCCCGCGCCGACCGTGCGCGTCGTCGCTGACACCAACACCGTCGTCTCTGCGTTCCTCTGGGGTGGATTACCCGCCGAGGTCCTCGCGGCCGCTCGCGCCCAGCGCCTCATGCTCTGCGCCAGCGCAGCCCTGCTCGTCGAACTCGAAGAGGTCCTCGCGCGCGCGAAGTTCGCTGCCCGCATCGCCCAGGTCGGCAGCTCCGTGCCGCAGTTGCTGGCTGGCTACCGCGCCCTGATCACACTGACGCGACCTGCGGCTATCGAGCCCACCGCGCGCGATCCCGACGATGATCACGTACTCGCCTGCGCCCTCGGCGCCAGCGCGACCCTTATCGTCACCCGCGATCGCGACCTGCTCGATCTCGGCACGTTCCGTGAGATCCGCATCCTCGCCGCTCGCCACGCGCTCGATCTCATCAACGCCAGCGCGCCCTGAGCTGATTCTGGAGATCAGTCACGTTGCCGGCGGGGTCCAGGGTGTAGGCCAGCTGCTCCAGCGTCGAGGCCCAGGCCAGACGGGTCATGGCTCAGGGTCCTGGTCACGGTCTCGCTGCCGGTCACCTGCGCCACACTGGTCAGCCGGCCCTTCTGGCCGGGGCTGGCGGAACGGTGCCGGCGCTTTGAAGACTGAACCTCACGGGTCCCCGGCTCTGCGCCACCGCGCGTTCCTCTGGCAACCACCCACCCAGCCTGGAGCGTCTAAAGTAACCGTTTCCTTGCAGTCTGCCTTGCAGGCGTACCGGCATATCTTCACGCCACCGACGTAATCCACCCCGCCCGTATTGGATGCGATACAAGCCCAAGCAAGTAGAAAGTCCGTTAGGATCAGCTTGGCGCATTGGATTGGCCTCGACATATCCGAACGTATTCAGCCCGCCCTGCAATCCTATCGGATCCGACTCCGTATACCGCCCCAAATTCGGATCGTAATCCC
>CAZYTR010000099.1:0-3975 GCA_964650365.1 uncultured Alcaligenaceae bacterium
CGCCATCAGCGTGCCCTTGATGCTGCCGGCGCCACCGACCGAAACAACCAACAGAAAGTACACCATGTATTTGACCGGGAAAGTCGGGTCGAGGCCGAGCACGTCGATGCCGAGCGCGCCTCCCAATCCGGCAAGACCCGAGCCGAGCGCGAACGTCAGCGCGAAAATCCTGTTGACGTGAATGCCCATTCCGGCCGCGGCCTGCTGATTGTCGACCGCGGCGCGCACCTGTGCGCCGAAGCGCGTGTGCGCGACCAGCCACGCCAACGCCAGAGTTATGACGATCACCAGCACAATAAGGAACAGGCGGTACGCGCCCAGATCGAGGCCGAGCACGCGCACCTGTCCGCGCAGGAATTCCGGGAGCTGTACCGGCTGCTGGCCCGGCCCCCAGAAATAAGTGGCTGCCGCGATCGCCATGAAAGTCAGACCGATGCTGAACAGTACCTGCTCGAGATGGCTGGCCTGATACAGCCGCTGATAGAGCGCGCGCTCGAGGATGACGCCTGCCAGCGCGGTGACGATGAACGCGATCGGAAGCGCGGCGAGGAAAGGCAGCCCGAGACGCGTCATTACCGCGACGCAGACGTAGCCGCCCAGCATTGCAAAGGCGCCGTGGGCGAGATTGATGAAGTTCATCAGGCCCATGGTCACCGACAGCCCGATGCCGATCAGGAACAGCAGGCTGCCGTAGGCAATGCCGTCGAACAGGATGCCGGCGAAGTTGATCAGCAAACCGCCATTCCCTTGCCGTAGCGTTCGCGGTCGTCCATTGCCACACCCTTTCTATTTATCAAGACACTCACCGCGGAGGACGCAGAGGACGCGGAGGCACAACAAAGACAAACGAAGTGCATGAACGCGGAAAAAGGGGGCGCCAGTATTTATGCTGCCACCGGTCCAGTTTTTCCATGTCACGCCTGTTTCTCCGTTCTTGCTTTTCCTCCGCGTCCTCCGCGTCCTCTGCGGTGAGCGCTTATAGAGCCTTATTTCTTCCTGACGGTGCGCGCTGCCAGCACGCGGTCTACTAGTTGCTCAGCCACGCCGAGATAGTTTTCCGGATCGAACAGGCGATCCAGCTCGGCCGCCGAAAGATGCGCGGCGACTTGCGCGTCCTTGGCCAGGACATCGCGAAGGTGCGCGCCTTGTTCTACCGCGCGGCCGCACGCCGCCTCCACCAGTTCATGCGCGGCCTGCCGGCCCAATTTCGGCGTCAGGGCTGACGAGATGGCTTCGGCCATGATCAGCCCGCGCGTGGCATCGAGGTTCTGGCGCATGCGCCGGGTGTCGGTTTCCAGAGCCTCCATGACTTGCGTCATGTGGCCGAGCGCGCCTGCGGCGAGCATGCAGATCTCCGGCAGCGTCTCCCATTCCGCATGCCAGTTGCCCAGGCCGCGCTCCTGCTCCTGCACCATCGCGGCAAGCATCACCGACACCAGCGCCGGCACTCTGGCCGCTGCTGCCAGAACCACCGCAGAGGAAACCGGGTTGCGCTTGTGCGGCAGGGTCGAGGATGCGCCGCGGCCAGGTGCAGCCGGCTCGAAGGCCTCGCCGACCTCGGTCTGCATCGCCAGCGAGACGTCGCGCGCAATCTTTCCGAGCGAACCGACCAGAAGGCCGAGCGTCGTCGCCACTTCCGCCACGCGATCGCGCTGCGCATGCCATGGAATGTCCGGTAGTGAAAGTTTCAGCTCGCCCGCCAGCGCGGCCGCGACATCAAGGCCGCGGTTGCCGAGCGACGCCAGCGTACCGGCCGCGCCGCCGAACTGCAGCACCGGCACGCGCGCGCGCAGTTCCTGCATCCGCTGGCGATGGCGCTCGATTGCGCTGAGCCAGCCCGCCGCTTTCAGGCCGAAGGTCACCGGCACCGCATGCTGCATCCAGGTGCGGCCGGCGGCGGGCGTGCGTTTGTGCTGCCTGGCAAGCCTGGCCAACGCATCCGACAAGTTCGCCAGGCTGGCATCGATGAGTTCCAGCGCGCTGCGCAGTTGCAACACCAGTCCGGTATCCATCGCATCCTGGCTGGTCGCACCCCAGTGCACGAAGCGCGCGGCGTCGTGGTCCTTGCTTTCGACCAGCGCGGTCAGCGCCTTGACCATCGGGATCGCGGGATTGCCCGCCGCGGCCGCGCCGCGCGACAGCGCCCCGACGTCGAACAACTCGGAACGGCACTGCGATTCGATTTGCGACGCTGCCGGACCCGAGATCAAGCCTGCGCGCGCCGCTGCCCGGGCGAGCGCCGCCTCGAAATCCAGCATGCCCTGCAGGCGACCGCGATCGGAGAAGATCTCGCGCACCGCATCGGTCCGGAACAGCGCATCGAGCAGACCGGGAGGATTGTTGGCGCTCAAACCGTGTTTCCTCTCTTCGAAGTCATTGGCGGACAGGTCAGCAATCGAAGAACACGGTTTCATCCTGTCCCTGCAGGATGATATTCCACTCCAACGCGCCCTGGCTTCCCGCCGGTTCTCTCGCCATCAGCGTGTGGCGCCGCTCGACCGGAACCAGTTTCAACACGGGGTCCTCGGCGTTGGCGTGATCGTGGGCAAAGTAGATGCGCGTCACCAGTTGCTTGAGCAGGCCGCGCATGAATACCGCCACGACGAGATGCGGCGCCTGCAGCGCGCCGCCCGGTCCCGGTACCCGCCCCGGCTTGATGGTGACGAAGCGAAACTCGCCGTTTTCGCCGGTCGCGACCCTGCCAAATCCCTTGAAGCCGGCATCGAGCGGTTTGTCCGGCACATCGTCCGGATGTGCGTATTTTCCCTGAGCGTTGGCCTGCCAGATCTCGATCAGCGCGTCGTTCACCGGCTTGCCGTCGCCATCCAGCACGCGCCCCTGTATCGAGACTTTCTCGCTGCCCGCTACAGACTTCGCGAGGTCGGCGACACCCAACTTTTCCAGCCCAATGTGGAAAAAAGGTCCTACGGTCTGCGATGCGGTCGCGAGCAGGTTCATTTCAATGTTCCATCGGCGTGGCGTCGCGGCCGCGCAAGACGATGTCGAAGCGAAAGCCGAGAGCCTGCCCGGGAGTGGTACTGTCCCAGTCGAAGTCCGCGATCAGGCGCTTGCGCGCACTCTCGTCGGCGGTGCTGTTGAAAATCGGATCGAAGGGCAGCAGCGGATCGCCGGGAAAATACATCTGCGTGACCAGCCGCGTCAGGAACGCGCGGCCGAACAGCGAGAAGTGGATGTGCGAAGGACGCCAGGCGTTGTGGTGATTGCGCCAGGGATAAGCACCCGGCTTGATGGTGACGAAGCGGTAGCACCCCTCTTTGTCGGTGAGCACGCGCCCGCAGCCGTTGAAGTTGGGATCGAGCGGCGCATCGTGATTGTCGTTGCGGTGCCGGTAGCGCCCGGCGGAGTTGCACTGCCACAGTTCGACCAGCGCCTGCGGCACCGGCCGGCCGTTCTCGTCCAGCACGCGCCCGCCGACGATGATGCGCTCGCCCAGCGGTGCGTCGGCGTGCTGGCGGGTGAGATCGGCGTCGTCGGCTCCAATATCGTCGTAGCCGAATACCGGCCCGGTCACCTCCGACAGCGTTTGCGGCAACAACACCAGCGGCCTGGTGGGCGCACGTTTCTGCGTCGACACATAAGGGGGGTAGAGATACTCGGGCTGCGTTCCATGCGTGGGACGCCGATAGCCCGCAATGTCCGCCATCGTTGCTTCTCCTCCATTTCAATTCCTGCCGCGCTTACAGACCACGACCGCTCACTGCGCTCCGATCGTCGCCTGTTTCCGGCCGCCTGCTCCGAAAGTGTCTGGGCGGGCGGCCTCAAGATTATCAGTTATACGGCCTTGCGTTTTTGTGTTCTCTTGCGCTGCCGCAAGAACCGCCAAAAATGGGTTCAGCCAAGCATGGCGGCGCGCGATGCATTATGCTGCGCGGGGCAAATTTTGGGACCGGGGACTCCGAACTGATTGAGAACCAGCTGGCCTGTGGCCAGCAACAAGAGCGTTCAACGCAAAGG
>CAZYTR010000100.1:0-12750 GCA_964650365.1 uncultured Alcaligenaceae bacterium
GAGTTCGCCTGGCCGATCAGCGAAGTGAACCACGGCTACATGCATCGCATTCTCGACAACTGCTGGGGTTTCCATGGGCGCGTCGCCAGCCGCGAGCAGGCGCAGGTCCAGATCAGCTTCCCGCACCAGAAGGACTGGGTAGATTTGTTCATGGGCTGGTGGGAATACGGCTTCCGGAGCTGGCGCAAGCGCGCCCCTAAGGGTGCGACGTTGACCTTCCTGTGCGAACTGGGGCCGAAGGAATACGCGATGACCGGTCCCGACGGCTACGAGCTTTCCGACCGCTGGCAGGAGGCGCTGATGATGAAGGACATGATCCGCGCGCTTTGGAGGCGCATCGAAGCCGAGGAATCCGCTCAGCGCGCCGCCTGACCCGCGAAGGAATGTAAAGAGAAAAGCGTTGACGCAAAGGTTTCCTTTCAATACCCCCTTGAGGGGTACGCAAAGGGGAAAAGAAAGAACGCAAAGGAATACTGGGTAGAAGTATTGTTCTTACGACATTCACGACATTCACGGCCTTTTGTTGTTCCTTCATCCTTCCGCCTCACTTGTCCCCGGAGGGGATCATCCTTCATCCTTTTACATATAAACTACAGCCGTATCGTAGCGTTGCAACCGCAGTTGGAATATTGGAGTAGTGTCATAGGTCTTGTCCGTAGCCAAAATCAAGTGCTTCGGCACTTGCTATAACAATTGGAGGAAATAATGGAAACCTCGCGTCTGTTCAAACGGAGTGCCGCCGTCATCGGCACATGCCTGGGCCTGGTCGGGCTCGCTTCCGCCCAGACCGATGCCGGATTCCCGGCGCCGACCGGGAGCGTGACCCCGGCGGGAGCCAAAGTGGAGAAATTGTTCGACGGCGACTGCTTCGCCTAGGGACCCTCGGTGGGGCCCGACAACATGGTTTACTTCAGCGACATCACGTTCACAAAATTCTGCAAGGACCCGGGCGGCAAACACGCGATGGGCGGCCACGTATGGAAATACAACCCGAAGACCGGCAAGGCCGAAATCTTCCGCAGCCCTTCGGGGATGTCGAACGGCACCAAGTTCGACCGCGACGGCAACATGATCCTGGCGATGGGCGCGGATTACGGCCTGCGGATGCTCGCCAAGATCGACATGAAGACCGGGCGCAGCATGATTCTCGCCGGAGGATTCGAGGGCAAGCCGTTCAACGCGCTGAACGACATCACCATCGACGAGAACGGCCGCATCTATTTCACCGACCCACGCTACCTCGGCCATGAGCCGGTGATGGCGGACGGCTTTGCGGCGTACCGTGTCGATCCGGACGGTACCGTCTCGCGCGTGGCAACCGACTGCGGAAAGTGCAACGGCATCGCGATTTCGCCGGACCAGAATCGCATGTATATCGTCAGCAATGACAACGGCTTTCTAGCGTTGGAGAACCTGAAGGAAGGCGAGAAGTCGCTCAACGGACATCACCTGCTGCAGATTTACGACGTGGGCGCGGATGGCAAGCTTTCCAACCGCCAGGTGTTCAAGGACTACGGCAAGGACCGTTCGCCAGCCTGCAGCGGACCGGACGGACTGGTCATGGACAACGAGGGCAACGCCTGGGTCGCCGAACGCTGCGAGCACCGTCCCGGCATCACCGTTTACACACCCGACGGCAGGGAACTCGGCCACATCTCGACCGGCAAGGAACTGCCGACCAACGTCGCGTTTGGCCGTGGTGACATGGCCAACACGCTCTACATCACCTCCGGCAAGAGCCTGTATCGGATCAAGGTGAGCAAGAAGGGTTATCAGCTTCCCTGATTTCGCGGGAGCAGCAACGGGGTCGCAGAGGCATTTGCCTCTGCGACTTCTTTCTTGACAGGAGAGCAATTCATGAGCAGCGCGCAGCCGGCCTCCACAGCGAAGGTCCGCAAGGCCCTTACGCAGGCGCAGGTAGAGGCATTCAAGCGCAATGGCTACCACTTTCCGCTGCGCGTGATTGCGGAAGCCGAAGCCGTCGGATATCGCCAGGAGATCGAGGCATTCGAAGCCGTGCACGGGCTGGTGATGAAGACCCCTTATCGCAACAAGCCGCACCTTGTTTTCAGATGGGCCAACGAACTGATCCGCAACCCGCGCATTCTCGACGCGGTCGAGGACTTGCTGGGGCCCGATCTGCTGGTCTGGGGCAGCAGCTTCTTCATCAAGGAGCCGCATGATCCGGCCTATGTTTCCTGGCACCAGGATTCGACGTACTGGGGGCTTTCGCATCCGGACATCGTGACCGCCTGGGTGGCACTGTCGGTGAGCGATCTGCCCAATGGCGCGATGCGGGTCATGCCCGGCAGCCATCTCAAGGACCAGCTTCCGCACCAGGACACTTTCGCCCGGGACAATCTACTGACCCGCGGCCAGGAGGTTGCGGTCGAGGTGGATGAAAGACAGGCTGTGGACCTGTTGCTCAGCCCCGGTGAGATGTCGTTGCACCACGTGCGCATGGTGCACGGCTCGGAGCCCAACCGCGCCGATTACCGGCGCATCGGTTTTGCGATCCGCTATGTGCCGACCTATGTGCGTCAGACTGCGGGACCGAAGGACTACGCCCTGCTGGTGCGCGGCGTGGACCGTTTCCATCATTTCGATTACGAGCCGGCACCGCGCGTGGATCTCGGCGACGAGGAAGTGGCGACGCACAAACGCGTCACCGAGGAGGCCAACAAGATCCTTTATCGGGGAACGGACAAGGTGAAAACGTGAGGCGATAGGCGATAGGCGAGAGGCGATAGGCGATAGGCGATAGGCGATAGGCGAGAGGCGAGAGCCGGCAGGCAGCCGAATAACGACGAGGCGCGAAGCGCCCGCAAATCCACTGGGGGAAAACCATGGAATATTTTACCGGCGCGCTCCTGCTGCTCGCGTTTCTTGTTGTCGTCGCCGCGATCGTTCGCGGCCAGAGCCCCATCATCATGCTGTTGCTGCTGGCGATCGTGTGGGCGGCGCTCGCAGGCATCGGCGTCAATGATATCCAGGCGAAAGTTCTGCAGGGCGGCGGAGTCCAGTACGCGTCCGCGGTGATCATCATCGTCTTCGGCGCCTGGTTTGCGCAGGTTCTGATCCAGACTGGAATCGCCGAAAGCGTGATCCGCTCGGCGGTCGAACTCACTGGCGATCGGCCGATCGTCACCGCGATGACCATCACACTCGTCACCGCGCTATTGTTCACGTCGATGTACGGCGTGGGTGCCGCGATTGCGATCGGCGTCATCGCGCTTCCCATCATGATGAGCCAGGGCATTCCCGCGCGCGTTGCCGCGCCCGCCTTCACGATGGGCGTCGGCGCGGGCTGTTACGTCAACATCGTGCTGTTCGGCCAGTTCCAGACCTTGTTTCCGGGAATCAAGTACGAGGCGCCGTTCCTCAACGTCTGGATCATCGGCATGATGGTGTACATCGGCATCGCCTGGCTGATGATCTGGATCAACATGCGCAGACTGGGCGTGCGCCATGCCGCGTCGTTCGATACGGCCGCACCCGCGCCGCGCAAACGCACGCCGTACTACACCTACCTGGTGCCGGTCTTCCCGGTATTCATGATCATGGTGTTCAAGTGGCAGATCATTCCGACCTTTCTCCTGTCCATCGTGCTCGCCCTGGCGCTCACATGGAGACAGCGCGGCTTTCAGGGGTCGCTCAACCTGTTCAACAAGGCTTTTTACGACGCATTCCCTGACATCGCGACGATCGCCGCGCTCTGGACAATCTGCGGGATGATCATCGTCGCCGGACAGATGCCGCAGGTTGCGGGTGCGTTGAAGCCGATGTTTGATCCGATCCTGCCGCACAACGCAGGGCAGGCCGCCGTGTTCTTCGCGGTACTGGGCGGCATCGGCAGCATTTACCGCGGGCCTCTGGCGGTGGTCGGGACCGGAGCGGCGTTGCTCGCGATCCTGCTTTCCAACAACGAGATCCCCGTGCCCTATCTGTATGCGCTCTGGCTCGGACCGACGGTCATGCAGGGCAGCGTCGATCCCACCAACTCCTGGACTCTCTGGACCATCGGCTACACCAAGGTTTCGCACGGACAGTTCCTCAAGACCGCGCTGCCATTTGGTTGCCTGATGGTCGCCGTCATGTCGGCGATCGGCTACTACATGCTGGGCTGAGCCGCGCGGAACATGAGCGAACGCAAGACCTATCGCATTGGCATCGACGTCGGCGGCACCTTCACCAAGGCCGTTCTGATCGACAATTCGACGTTCGAAGTGGTCGGGCGCTGTTCCGTGATGACCACGCACAACGACCCGCGCGGCGTGGCAAAGGGCGTGATCGAAGTATTTCGCAACGTGCTCGAGCGTTCCACGGTCGATCCCGGGGATGTCGTCTTTCTCGCGCACAGCACGACACAGGCCACCAATGCACTGCTGGAAGGCGACGTCGCGGCGGTGGGTATCATCGGAATGGCGAGCCGCGTGGAGGCGTTGCTGGCACGGGGCCAGAGCAGCATCAGGGATATCGAGCTCGCACCCGGCCGCTTCCTTCGGCCTTCGCACCGCTTCATTACCAACGACGAGCTCGGCGAGGAATCGGTTCGCGCGGCGCTCATCTCGCTGCGTGACGAAGGCGCACAGGTGATCGTGGCGAGCAGCGCTTTCGGCGTCGACGACCAGAGCGGCGAAGAACTGGTCATGCGTGTTGCCGCGGAACTGGGGCTCGCCGTCACCGGCGGACACGAGATCACCAAGCTTTACGGGCTCACCACGCGCACGCGCACTGCCGTGATCAATGCGAGCATCCTGCCGAAGATGATCGGCACCGCCAACATGACCGAGGAAGCGGTGCGCGAGGCCGGCATTGTCGCGCCGCTGATGATCATGCGCGGTGACGGCGGCGTGATGAACGTGCAGGAAATGCGGCGTCGTCCGGTGGTAACCATGCTCTCCGGCCCCGCGGCGAGCGTTGCTGGCGCGCTCATGTATCTGCGGGTCTCGGACGGTATTTACTTCGAGGTCGGCGGTACCAGTACCAACATCGGGGTCATCCGCAACGGCTTGCCGACGATAAAGCACGCGAAAGTGGGCGGCCACGACACCTACGTCAATTCGCTCGACGTGCGCGTAATCGGAATCGCCGGCGGCAGCATGGTTCGGCTGCGCGGCAATGAGGTGTTCGATGTCGGGCCGCGCAGTGCTCACATTGCGGGGCTGCACTATGCGGCGTTCGCCGGACCGGAAGAAATCGTCGACCCACAGATCGAGCTGTTCCGGCCGAAGGACGGCGATCCCGGCGATTACGTCGCGATCCGCTCGGCAAATGGGGAGCGTTATGCCATCACCAATACTTGCGCAGCCAACGTACTGGGGTACGCGAAGCCGGGTTGGCATGCGCATGGCAACGCTGAGTCGGCGCGCAAGGCCATGGCGCCGCTGGCGCAACGCCTTGGCGTGTCGGTAGAGGAAGCGGCTCGTCGTATCCTTGAAAAGGCTTCAGGCAAGATCATTCCGGTGGTTGACGACCTGGTGCGCGAGTACGCGCTCGACCGCGATCAGTCTGTGCTGGTTGGTGAAGGCGGCGGCGCCGCGGCGCTGATTCCGTTCGTGTCCGAACGGATGAGTCTGGACTTCAAGATCTCGCAGGACGCCGAGGTGATCTCCTCGATTGGTGTCGCGCTTGCACTGGTCCGGGAAACGGTCGAAAGGGTGATACCCAATGCGACGCCGGACGATCTGCAGCGAATCAAGCGCGAGGCGTTCGATGCGGTCGTCAGACTGGGCGCCGCACCCGAGAACGTCGAAGTGACGATCGAGGTAGACGCGCAGACACAGCGCGTTCGCGCCACCGCGATGGGCGCCTCGGAGATGCGCGCGCAAGACATGCGCAAAGAAGTCAGCGAGGACGAGGCGCGGGAAATTGCTGCCCGTTCGATGGGACTTGCGCCCGAAACGGTGCGGCTGACCGCGGCGACCGATCAGGTGCGCGTCTTTCAAGGCCAGGTCGAGGAGCGCAAGTGGCGCATCTTCAGATCGCGCCGCGCGCCTTTGCGAGCAGTGGATCGCGAAGGAGTCATTCGTGTTCAGCGCAGCGACGGGGTGGTTGCCAGAGCGACCGCGCAGACCGGGCTCGCGGAGATGCGCCGCCTCTGGGAAGAGGTGACCATTTACAACGGAGATAGTGTCATCACACCCGACATGTTCGTGATCGCTGGCCGGCGCGTCGTCGATCTCTCCGGCGTGAGCGCTTTGGAGCAGGCCTTGGCAATAGGGTGCAGCGAGCTGGAAGGACTGGCACCCGAAGCGCCCGTCGCGCTCATCACCGTGCAGGGCGTACGCGGGATATGAGCATCGCTACCACATCCACCGCACTCGGGCTTCTGGCACTGAGCAGCGATGTGCAGTTCCATCGCATCCCTGAAGCGCAGCGAAGCAAATGCGTCGAGCAAGCGCTGCAAGATGGACGACACCTCGCCGAGCGCGCATGCCAGCAGTGGGGCAGCGACCCATTCGTGGTTGCCGCTCGCTGCGATGTACCCGTCATGGAGAGCCACACCGAAGCTGGCTTCGGGAGTACGGTGATCTATGCGGAGTACGCCGTCAGCCCGCCATCCATTACGCTTTACACGCCAGCGATAGGTCGCCTCGATGCGCTGATCGCCAAACGGTCTTGCTTCGATTGGGGCATCGAGCGCACGAAGCCGGTTTTCCTCGCTCACGAGCTTTATCACCATTTCGATTGCATGCGCGGGAGGCAGGCGCTGATCCGCCGGTACCGGGTGAGCGTTCTGAATCTGGGACGGTGGACATGGACCGCAGGGCTGACGACTCTTCCCGAGATTGCGGCGGGCGCATTCGCGCAGCGCTTGCTTGGACTGGCTTTCCATCCCAAGCTGCTTGACGTTCTGGTGACAGGGAGAAGTGTTTCGTGAGGTTCAAAGCGGCGGTTCTCAACAAGGTCAACGAGCCGATGACGCTCGACACGCTGGAGATGGCGGCACTCGCGCCTTCAGACGTGCTGGTGAGGATCAGGGCCAGCGGACTGTGCCACACCGATCTGGAAGTGATCCAGGGTTCGCTCGCGTATCCACTGCCGATCGTGCTCGGCCACGAAGGCGCTGGGATCGTCGAGGCGGTGGGCAGCGATGTCACGCAGGTGAAACCCGGTGATCACGTGATTCTTTCCTGGAATCCACATTGTGGACACTGCTTCTACTGCGAGCGCGACCTGCCGATCCTGTGCGAGCCGTTCTCCCGCAATCAGCCAAAGGGCTTGCTGCTGGACGGAAAGTCCAGAATGAGCCGCGGTGGCGAACAAGTGCACCACTATTCGGTCACCTCCACGCATGCGGAATACACGGTAGTGCCGGAGTCCGGCGCCATTCGGGTGCCGAAGGATATTCCGTTCGACCGCGCCTGCATCATCGGCTGTGGTGTGATGACCGGTATTGGCGCAGCCGTGCGCAAGGCCAGGGTCGCGGCGGGTTCCAACGTCGTGGTCATTGGCTGCGGCGCCGTGGGACTGAATGTGTTGCAAGGTGCAAAGCTGGTTGACGCCGGTCAGATCATCGCGGTGGATGTCGGCAAGGCCAGGCTCGATCGCGCGCTGCATTTTGGAGCAACCTGTGCCGTAGACGCTTCGAGCGGCGATGCGCTCGACCAGATCAGGGCGCTCACTGCGGGCCGCGGTGCGGACTACGTGTTCGAGGCTGCGGGCAACAAGAATACCTTCCGGCTGGCGGTCGAGGCGGTCCGGCCCGGCGGTGACGTCGTCTGGCTGGGCAAGATCAACGTTAACGACGAGGTCAGCTTCCGTTGGGGTTCGCTGATGGGCGAGAAGCGGATCGTGCGCTCCAGCTACGGCAATGCCCGCCCACGGCGCGATTTCCCGTGGATTGTGCGCGAATATATCGAGGGACGGCTCAAGCTGGACGAGCTGATCACCAAGCGCATCAGACTGGAAGACATCAACGACGGTTTTGCGTCCCTCGCCCGCGGCGAGGGTATTCGCACTGTCGTCATGTTTGACTAGATCAAAGCGCTCACCGCAGAGGACGCGGAGGACGCAGAGGTAGAACGAATCGGGTGGGGAAGCATCGGGAAGACTGTGCTCGATTTGAACTGCAAGC
Source organism: uncultured Alcaligenaceae bacterium (assembly GCA_964650365.1). Lineage (GTDB taxonomy): Bacteria > Pseudomonadota > Gammaproteobacteria > Burkholderiales > JACQAP01 > JACQAP01. The sequence goes on from CAZYTR010000100.1 coordinate 8,081, forward strand.
ACAATGGCTGGTGTGCTGGCAACGCGAGCCTTTGGTTTGGCTGGAAAGATCAACGACATGACCATATTGACTTGCATCTTTTCCTCCGCGCCCTCTGCGTCCTCTGCGGTGAGTGGTGGTATTTCGAATGAGTGATTTGGGTTCCAGGCATCCGCCGCTGGCGAAGGGGCACATCGACGCAGAGCACCGGACGGCGGAGCTTGAAGATCTGAAGCTCGAGTCCGGCGAAGTGATCCGGGATTACCGCCAGTCGTACGTCACTCACGGTGAGCTCAACGGCGACAAATCCAACGCAGTGCTGATCTGCGCTTCTCTGACCGGCAATCATCACCGTCTTGATTTTTTGATCGGGCAGCGCAGGGCGTTCGATCCCTCGCGCGAATTCATCGTATGCGTGGACCCGATCGGCAATGGTCTTTCCACGTCACCCTCGAACAGCGCGCGCCAGCCGGGGATGCAGTTTCCGCGCTTTAGCATTCGCGACATGGTGAATGCGCAACACCAGTTGCTTTCCGGGCAGCTTGGCATCGCCCGGCTGCACTCGGTGGTGGGCGCTTCGATGGGCGGAATGCAGGCGCTGCAGTGGGCGGTGAGCCATCCCGGCTTCATGCGCACCGTTGTGGCGATGACGCCGATGGCGAAAACCGCGCCCTGGGCGGCATTGGTCACCGAAACGGCCCGCTCCTGCCTGATGGCCGATCCGGCGTGGACCGGCGACGGATTCAGCGCGGTACCCGAGCGCGGCTGGCGCGCCTACACCGGACTGATGACCGCGCTGCTTTCGCGCACGCCGATGGCGCTCGCCGAATTCCTTCCGGACTGCGCCGAAGCGCACCTGTGGTTCGAGCGCCTCTTTGCGCAGAATCGTACATTGGGCTTCGACGCCCACGACTATCTCTATCAATCCTGGGCTTACGAGGCGCACGATGTTGGCACGACGGAGGGCTTCGCCGATACCGCCGGCGCGTTGGCCTCGATCAAAGCGAAGGCGCTGGTACTGGCGCCGCCTCTCGACCTGTTCAATCCGGCACAATCGGCGCGCGATGTAGCCGCAGCGATCCCCGGTGCCCGGTTCGTCGAGATTCCCTCAGTGCAGGGGCACCTGGCCGCCACCAGCGCCAAGGCCGATGACGCGGCATTCCTGAACCGCGTCATCGGCGAGTTCCTTCGGAACTGAAGGGATAAGAGCGTGAACACGAAGGGGTACGAAGGAAAAGCGAAGGGTCACGAAGGGGTACTGGAAAAGAAACCGCTAAGACGCCAAGAACGCCAAGTGATGCCTGGATTGAAAGCCAACCCAGATCTTGGCCTCCTTGCCGGGTATCGTTCCCGCGGCGCATTGCAGTCCTTCGCTATAAGAGCGTTCCCTTTTTATGTTTTCCTTCGTGTGCCTTCGTTTTTCCTTCGTGATCCTTCGTGTTAAAAGAGGTCTGTTTTTCATAAGAAAGGCAAAATCATGATCGTCGATCACCGCACCTACGCAGTAAAGCCGGGCAAGCTGAACGAATTCGTGAAGCTCTACGAAAAGGAAATGTTGCCGCTGCAACTCAAGTATCTCGGCCACTGCGTCGGCTGGTACGTGAGCAACGACATCGGCCCGTTGTCGCAGGTAGTGCACATGTGGGCCTACAAGAACCTGGCGGACCGCGAGGAGCGGCGCGGCCGCCTGGCACAGGATCCGGGTTTTGCCCCCTACCTCGCCAAGGCAACCCCGCTTCTGGATAGCATGGAGAACAAGATCCTCCAGCCTGCTCCGTTCTTCACGCTGCCGGAAATTAAAGGGCAAGGATGATCCCCTCCGGGGCAGGTGAGGATGAAGGATGAAGTAAAGTACCGGGACTTTTCCGGGCACTGCGGTCGCCAGGCACTGGGCGTTCACTCAACCTTCAGTCCTTGGCCCTCAGTCCTGATTTTGTTGTAGATTGAGTCGATCGGAGGCGCATATGAAATCGATTACGAGTATCGCGCTTGTCACGCTGCTGGCGCTCGTCAGCGGACCGGCGCTCGCGCATCACGGCCGCATGCAGGACCATCTGTTGCGCGGCACGATTCTCGGTTATGGCATATACGGCACGGGTTCCGCAGCGTTCCTGCGGCGTGCGGCGCACGCTCCAGGGGGCCCCGCCGGAATCGAGCTCATCGAACAGACCACCATCCTCGCAGCACAGCCGGGATTGCGTTTCGGTTTCTGCGTTAGCGTCACCGGCGCGATGGAAGACGGCGACCTTGATCTCGAGAAGGCGATTTTGCATCCGCCGGTTTTCGTCGCCGATGGCACGGTCTCGACCGGCTACGAACAGGAAGTCGAGCTGACCGCCAGCGGCGGCGAGGCGATCGCCTGCCTCGGGCATACGCTGGAGAGTGAGTCCGAGGCAGTGCCGGGCAGGTGGGTCGTCAGACTGATGGCGGCCGATCAGGTGATCGCCGAAAAAACCTTCGATCTGCATTGACAGCCGAATAGGCTGCCTTACTGAGGAGAACGCTAAATAGTGCGCACTGCGACACCTGTTGAGTCCCTTCTCCCTCCGGGAGAAGGACAGGATGAGGGGGCTTTTGCCGGTGTTATTCCCTCACCCCAACCCTCTCCCGGAGGGAGAGGGGGAAAAACGATGCGCACTATTTACCGGTTGGGTCAGTATGCAACAATTCATGTGTTTTTTCCCGAGGTGGAGATCATGACAAAAAGATTCGCACTGATCCTGACGGTTCTGCCCATCGCGTTCGCCTCGCCCGCTGCACTTGGCCAGGGAACGGACGAACTGTGGGAGATCACCATGAAAATGGAGATGGCCGGCATGCCGGGGATGCCGGCACAGACCACCAAGACCTGCAAGCGCAAGGGCGACCGCGACCCCGACCTCGATAAGACCAACGACCGGTCCGATTGCAAGACGACCGACGTCAAGACTGCGGGCGCGAAAACGACCTGGAAGATGGTCTGCACCAAACCTGACCCGATGACCGGGACCGGCGAGATGACTCATATGGGCGACAAGTTCGACGGGACCGTGAAAATGTCCGGCAAGATGGAGGGCGAGCCCTTCAACATGACCCAGAACATGTCGGGAAAGAAAGTCGGCAGTTGCACCTACGAAGACCCGGCCAAGAAGGGCAAGGAAATGCAGGCGCAGAGTCAGGCCATGATGGCCAAGGAGTGTGATAAGCAGATCGAAGAGTTGAATCCCTTGCTGTTCTTCGGCGGGGCGAATCTCCCGCCGGAGTCGCTGTATTGCAAGGATCGCAAGGCTGACTTCTGCACGCGTTCCACGAAACTGGCGCAGCAGATGCGTGAACCGGCGGCCTTCGCGGAAGCCAACCGCAAGTACCGCGAATGGCGCGAGGCGATGAAGGCATGCGGCACCGATCCGACGGCGGTAAGCAGCGCAGCGTGCAAGGCCGGCGTCGACAAGAAGGACTGGAAGTTCGTGGCCGAATACTGTCCCGCCGATGGGAAGGCGCTGGCGCAGAAGCATTGCGCCGGCCTCGACTACACCTCGGCGATGGCTTCGGAGTACAAGGACATTTGCCGGAGCTTCGGCGCCGACGTCGCGAAGGAAAAAGCAGCCGCGCCGAAACCGGAGACAGCGGCCGCGCCAGCCTCCGAGGGGGCCAAAGAGCCAAAGCAGCCCACCGCCGGGGACACGGTCAAGGAAGGTACGAAGAGGCTCAAGAAGCTTCTCAAATTCTGACCGCTTTGCGCTGTGAGGTTCCAGGTGCGGCGCATCGCGGCTGCGCTGTTCTGCTGGCTGCTGTGCAGCGTCGCCGCCGCGGAGCCCAATCCTTTTCCCGAGGTCGCCTCGGCTTACCTGGTCCAGATCGGCGACCGCGATTTGTGGGCGGCCGATCCGGACAAACGGCTTGCGCCGGCAAGCCTCACCAAGATCATGACCGCGCTGCTGGTGCTCGAGGACTATCGACCGCGCGAACCGGTCACCGTCAGCCGTGCCGCAGCCCGGCAAACCGGCGCCCGTCTCGGATTGAGGCGCGGCGATCGCTTGGCGGTCGAAGCGCTGCTCGCGGCAACGCTGGTTGGCTCGGCCAATGATGCCTGTCACGCGCTCGCCGAACACTACGCGGCGTCGGTCGCCGATTTTGTCGAGCGCATGAATCGCCGCGCGTTCGCGTTGGGCCTCACCAATACCCGCTTCGCCAATCCCTGCGGATTCGATGCGCCGGATCACTACTCCAGCGTGCGCGATCTGGCGCGCCTGACCCATGCCGCGCTGGCCCATCCCGAGTTCGCGGCGACAGTTGCCAGACCCGAGGTGCGGATCGTCTCGACCGACGGCAAACGGACTTTTCAGGTGCGGAACAAAAACGCGCTGATCGGCAACTATGCGCCCGCAATCGGGGTGAAAACCGGCTACACCAGCCGCGCCGGCAGATGCCTGATCGTGCTTGCGGAGAAGAACGGCGCGCGGGTGCTGCTGACGATGCTGGGCGCGCGGGAACGCTGGTGGGACGCGATCGGGATCCTCGAGCGGGCATTCGACTCGGCGGCCGATGTTGCACGATAGCCGCCCGGCGATCGTCGTCGGCGCTGCAGCCTTCGCGGCTTATTTCAACGCCCTTTTCGGCAGCTTCCAGTTCGACGACTACAACGTCATTGTCCACAATCCGGCGGTTCATTCGGTTGCGGCCTGGTTCGAATCCATGCCGGGAATCCGGCC
>CAZYTR010000101.1:0-5431 GCA_964650365.1 uncultured Alcaligenaceae bacterium
CTGATGATTTCGCTCGCGCTGTTTGCGTTCGGCGGGCTGATCGGCCTGACCATCGCCGGCTCCAACGTCAAGGTGCCCGCGCATTACCACGGCAGCATCGTCGGTGTGACGCTCGCGTTCATGGGGCTGGTTTATCTGCTGCTGCCCCGGCTGGGTTTCGCCACGCCCCCGCCGCGCGCCGCCACCTGGCAGGCCTGGCTGTACGGCGCCGGGCAGATGTTGCACATTGCCGGGCTGGTTTGGTCCGGCGGCTACGGCGTGCAGCGCAAAGTGGCAGGCGCCGCGCAGGGGCTGGATGGCATCGAAAAAATCGCCGGCATGGGCCTGATGGGCCTGGGCGGCCTGATCGCAGTGATTGGCGGGCTGATGTTCCTGGTGATCGTGCTGCGCGCGCTCATGCGCGGCAGCGCGCGGGTGTCGACGAAGGAGGCGTGAAGAATGCCAAACTGCAACTTTCCCTGGTGTATTCGTGCTCTGGGTGTGCGAGCGCGGCGCTGATGGCCAATTATCTGGCCGTCAAACTCGACCGTCTAGGCGCGAAGGTCTGGGCGTGTCATAGCAACTGGGAGGCGGACAAATGTCGGTTCGACCGCTGATTGCTGCCGAAGAGGTGGATGACAAGCTCGCGCCGGCGTTGCTAGACGTGGTGCGCGAGACGTTGCGTGAGCTGCGCCGCGAGCCGGCGCGAAGCATTCGCATTGCGCTCGACAGTTCGCTGGATCGGGATCTCGGGCTCGACAGTCTGGCCCGCGTTGAACTTCTGTTGCGGATCGAACGAACGTTTGACGTCACCCTGCCGCAAAACACCCTTGTAGTGGCGGAAACTCCGCGTGACCTGCTTGCCGCGCTGAGCTCGGCGACCGCGAAGGCTGGGCCGGCGTTGGCGGCGGGTCGGCGCGCTGCGCCGATGCGGCCTGCGGAGGGAGCAGAGACCGAGCCGGCCGACGCCGCCACCTTGCTCGAAGTGCTCGACTGGCACCTGTGCGAGCATGCGGATCGGACGCAAATCATTTACCTCTCCGATGATGGCGAGGTGGAGATCAGCTATGCCAGGCTGAAGGCCGGGGCGGCGGCGGTGGCCGCCGGGCTCCAGGGCCACGGGCTGGAGGCGAGGCAGACGGTCGCGATCATGCTCGCGACGTCCCCGGAGTACTTCTATACCTACTTCGGCATTCTCCTGGCAGGCGGAATCCCGGTGCCCATATACCCGCCGGCGCGGCTGTCCCAGATCGAGGAGCATGTGCGCCGCCACGCCGGCATCCTCGCCAACGCGCAGGCGGCGATCCTCGTCACCGTCCCCGAGGCCATGGCGGTGGCGCGCCTGCTGGAGGCGAACGTGCCCGGGCTGCGCAGGGTCGTGACTGCCGCCGAGCTGTCGAGGGAGCGTGGCGGGCAAGTGCGGGTGCCGGTCAATGCCGAGGACATCGCCTTCATCCAGTACACCTCCGGCAGCACCGGAAATCCCAAAGGGGTTGTCCTCACCCATGCCAACCTGCTGGCGAACATCCGCGCGATCGGCGAGGCGGTCCAGGTCACATCGCGTGACGTCTTCGTGAGCTGGCTGCCGCTGTATCACGACATGGGACTCATCAGCACCTGGCTCGCCAGCCTTTATTTTGGCAATCCGCTCGTCGTCATGTCGCCACTCGCGTTCCTGGCCGGTCCGGAGCGCTGGCTCTGGGCCATTCACCGGTATCGCGGGACGCTCACCGCCGCGCCCAATTTCGCTTACGAGCTTTGCCTGAAAAGACTGGGCGACGAGCAGCTCCACGGGCTGGATCTCAGCTCGGTGCGGCTCATGGGCAACGGCTCCGAGATGGTCAGCCCCGATACGATCGAACGCTTCACGGCGCGCTTCAGCAAGTATGGTTTCAGCCCGCAAGCGATGGCGCCGGTCTACGGGCTGGCGGAATCGACGGTCGGACTCCTGTGCCCGCCAATGGGCCGCGGACCACTGGTCGACGTGATCCGCCGCGAGCCGTTTGGACTTCATCGCAAGGCACTTCCTGCGCCGTCGGATGATTCGAATCCGCTGCGTTTCGTCTCCTGCGGGCGGCCGCTGCCCGGGCACGAGGCGCGCATCGTGGACGAAACCGGGCTGGAAGTGGGCGAACGCGTTGAAGGCCGGCTGGAGTTCAAGGGTCCATCCGCTACCAGAGGCTATTACCGCAATCCCGAAGAGACCGCGCGGCTGTTCCATGGCGCGTGGCTGGACACCGGCGACCGCGCCTATGTGGCGGAGGGCGATATCTACGTCACCGGCCGGGTCAAGGACATCATCATCCGCGGCGGGCGCAACATCTATCCTCACGAGTTGGAAGAGGCGGTCGGGGCCCTTGCCGGCGTGCGTAAAGGTTGTGCCACGGTCTTTGGCAGCCCCGATCCGCAGTCGGGCACTGAGCGCCTGGTGGTGCTTGCCGAGACGCGCGAAACCGATGCGGCGATGCGGGACGCCCTGCGCGAGGCTATTTTCCACGCCGTTGTGGACGCGCTCGGCGAACCGCCGGACGAGGTCGTGCTGGCGCCGCCGCACACCGTGCTCAAGACCTCGAGCGGCAAGCTCCGCCGCTCGGCCAGCCGGGAGCTCTACGAAGCCGGCCTCGTGGGCGCTCGCTCGAGCGCCGCGTGGTGGCAGGTGGCGCGGCTTTTGTTTCGTGCGGCTCTGCCACAAGCCCGTCGCTGGCTGGCGGTCGGTGGCGAGATCCTTTATGCCGCGTACACGTGGGCGTTGTTCTGCCTGGTCGCACCGATAACGTGGATGATCACCGCGATGACGCCTCGCCCGGCATGGGCCTGGGCCGTCAGCCACGCGGCGGCGCGGGTGTTCCTGAAGCTCTCCGGGACGCCACTCATCGTGCGAGGCCTGGAGAACCTGCCGCGCGGAACGCCCAGCGTGCTCGTTGCGAACCATGCGAGCTATCTGGACGGCATTATCCTGGTTGCGACGCTGCCGGCGCACTACAGCTTCGTCGCCAAGCGCGAGCTGCGGGAACGGTTCGTCCCGCGCGTGTATCTCGAGCGACTCGGCGCGGAGTTCGTCGAGCGATTTGCCGTGGAGCAGAGCGTCGAAGATACGGCCCGCATGGCCGGCGCGGCCGGGCGCGGGCACTCCCTCGCTTTTTTTCCGGAGGGCACGTTCACGCGTGCCCCCGGGCTGTCACCTTTCCGCCTCGGCGCCTTCGTCGTCGCGGTGCGAGCCGGCGCGCCGGTTGTTCCGGTGGCGATTCGCGGCAGCCGCGCGCTGCTTCGAGCCGACCAGTGGTTTCCACGTCGTGGCGTGCTGGTGGTCACGGTCGGAGCGCCAATCGCGCCGCCGAGCGCTGCGCCCGACGACTTCGCTGCGGCGGTGAGATTGCGCGATGCGGCGCGGGCGGAAATACTGCGCGGCTGCGGCGAGTTGGACGCGGCCCTGCCTTGATGGCAACCATCGGCGATGGCGACAACCGAGGATAACGCGAAGTTCTGCGGGTACTTGTCCCGTTCGACGGGTCCGACCATGCGGTACGCGCGGTCAGCCTCCGCGTGCTTCGAGCAAACACCGTCCAAACTGACGCAGTTCTTCCTACTTGCCCAGCACTACATGGACCTGCGCGTGGCTCAAGCTCACGTAAAGACGACGCCGCTGCGCAAGCGGCCACCAATCGTAGAGGAAGATCTGCATCGGACGCCACATCGCCACCCAGCCGACGATCGTCAGGCTTTCCCGCAGGATGGTGAAGAAGGTACCGGTGGTAAACTCGCCAACCGCGTCGGCGGCGAGCAGGCACAATGCCACGAAGCTCAAGCCAATCGCGAGGCTCGCGCGTCCGTGCCGCAACAGTTGATTGAGTTGATGGCGCGTGAGTTCGGCCTTGTAACGGAAAAAGTTGTGAATCGCTTCCGTGGCGAGTGCGTTCGGATCCGGTTCTTGCGGCGGTTCCTCCAAATGGATCGCGATATGGAACCGGTCGCCGGGCGGGAATTCCTGCGCCCAACTCTCGATGAACGCCTCAGCCTCGGGATCGAGATCCCGGTTGAGGAAGGGGGTCGGATCCATCGAGTTGAACAACTGCGCGAGCTGTCGAATGCGTAGCTCGATGCGGCGAGCGGGAGTGGAACCGGTTTTCATGGCAAGGGGCGATGATGGCGTGCTGGCGAAAGCTCAACAGCGTTCCGAAATACGCTGAGAAGGCGCGCCAGCCTGCTGGCTTGAGGCTTCAGCCAATGCGGTGCAGAGCGTTGACCAGCGAGAAAGTGAGCAGCGCAACCGTGAGCATGATACCGAAATAGATCATGTCGCGGTGCTTGAAGCGCGCGCCGCGCGCCCGCTCGGCCCGATCGAGCAGCCAGTCGGCAAGGAAGTACAGCCCGACTGCGATTACTGTGAAGTAGAGAAGGTCCATTGCTACCGGCCAAGCGCCTCAACCCGGTCGCTACGGCTTTTTGCGGCCGCTGATCATCGAGGCGATCAGGTTCTCCCTGTGGGTGAAGCTGGAGAGGATCACTCCCGCAATGTGTAGCAGAACCAGCGCCAGTGTCAGGTTGGAAAGTACTTCGTGCGCCTCGACGATTGGGCTTTCCTCGCCGCGTTGTTCGCCACTGCCGTTGCTTTCCTGCTCATGCTCGTCCGCATCCGTAGCCGCGGTTGCGGTCGGCCTCGCCTGCTCGTATTGCTCTTCGCCGATGATTCCGGTCACGGTCGTCGCCGCAAGCATGACCAGCAGAAGGACCACCATCGCCCCGCCGGCGGGGCTGTGGCCGAGATGGCGCTTGGGATGCATCAACACGATGTCGCGCAGGTTGCGCAAAACCTCCCCCGGCCCGCGAACGAAATCGGCAAAACGTGCGTGCTCGGAGCCGATGAAGCCCCAGACGATGCGAAAGATCACCAGGGCCAGGACCACGTAACCCATCCATTCGTGAATCTCAGGGCCTTCTTCGCCGGTGAAATATGCCGTGACGAAAATTGCGACAAGCGCCCAGTGACAAATCCGCACCGGTAGATCCCACACGACAATTGTTCCGGGGGACCTCGGCATCAGGATCGCCCCGATTGTGCCAACGCTTTGCGCGCTGCCGAGACAAAATTCGCATCGACCGCACCCAACTTCGTAGTGCGCGCAAGCATGCGTCCGTTCCGGTCCAGCAGGATGAGGAGGCTGGAATGGTTGAACTCTCCGTTTTTGAGCTGCCGGTACTGAACGCCGAGAAGGGCGGCGATCTTTCGCACGGTTTTCGCGTCCGTAGTCAGCAGCGTCCAGCGGGATTCGTCAATGCGTCGCTGCGCCGCCACTGTCTTGAGCCGCGCTGCAGTATCGTGTGCCGGGTCGAGAGAAATCAGCGCGGCCCGCAGTTGGCCGCGTTGGGCTTCGCCGAGCGCGTCCTCGGTCATCTTGAGCGTTTCTACAATCAGCGGGCAGACCTTGTCGCAGTTCGAATAGAACATGGTGAT
>CAZYTR010000102.1:0-13733 GCA_964650365.1 uncultured Alcaligenaceae bacterium
CTGATCGGCGTCGCGGTCATGGTCTGGCTGGGCATCATGACCGAGACCGATGCATTCAAGTACGTCGACTGGAACGTCATGGCGATCCTGGTGGGCATCTGGATCATCGCCGGCTACTTCGGTAAGACCGGTGTGCCGAGCTGGCTTTCCATACAGGCGCTCAAGCTCTCAGGCGGCCGGCCGGGCCTGCTGGTCATCATCCTGACGTTCCTCGCGGGCTGTATCTCGATGTTCGTGGACAACGTGGTGACGATCCTGATGATGGCGCCGGTGGCGCTGCCGCTCGCGCGCGCGCTCAAACTGCCGGTGGTGCCGGTGATCCTTATGATCGGCTTCGGTGCGAATTTCATGGGCACGGCGCTCATCATCGGCGACCTGCCGCCGCAGATGCTGCACAGCGTCGCCGGCGCCGAATTCTTCGACTTCGTCTGGCACAAGGGCCGGCCGTCGTCGTTCCCAATCCTGATGGTGACTTTCCTGATCACCCTCGGCGCGATGTGGGCCTACGGTTTCCGCGGGCGCCCACGCGTGACCGACATGGGCAGCCTCGGGGTCGAGTCGAAGATACCGAATCCCCTGTTCGCCACCATCGTCGTGCTGTGGTTTCTCGGCACGGTGATAGCCATGTCGATGCGCGAGCACATCGGCGTGCAACTCGGTTTCATCGCCATGACCGGCGCGGTTTCCCTGGTCCTGGTGCTGGCGTTGCTGGGCGATCGCGTAAAGGCGTCGGGCTTCGAGGAGTGCATGAAGGAGCTCGATTGGCGCGCGATCTTTTTCTACATCGCGCTCTTCGCGCTGGTGGGGGGGCTCGAGAAGAGCCACATCCTCGACAAGCTCGCCGATGGCCTTACGCCGATCTTCCTGGAAAACTACACGCTCGGGGCCACGCTGCTCTACTGGGTCACCGTGCCCATCGTCGGCCTCGTCGAGCACGACGCCTACATCCTCACCTTCCTCTACACCATCAAGGATCTGGGGCAGAGCGGGATCGAACCGTGGCCGTTATATTGGATGCTGTTGTGGTCCGGGACGCTCGGCAGCAACCTCACCGTCGCGGGCGCGCCGGCCCTCTATGTCGCGCTTACTCTCGGAGAAAAGGAGGAAGGGCGCAAGGTTTCGCTGCGCGAGTTCCTTGCCTGGAGCGTGCCGTTCACCCTGGTCTGCTCCCTGGTCTGCTATGTTTTCGGCATGCTGATCTGGGTGCTGCCGTACGCCAAATAGAGAGGATTCCAAATGTATAAGCACATACTGATTCCGACGGACGGATCCGTGCTGAGCCGCAGGGCGGTCGGCGCCGGCGTGAAGTTGGCGCGCGCGCTCGGCGCGCGCGTGACCGGACTGTTCGCTGCGCCCGCGGCTACGCCGCTGGTGTACCGTGATTTGCTTCCCGTCGGATACGCTACGCCGCAGCAGAACGCCGCCCTGATCAAGCGCGCGGCGCGGCGCCACCTTGAGGTGATCGGGCGCGTCGCCAGGGCGGCCGGCGTGCGCTGCGAAACCGTGAGCGTCACCGACGATTTTCCCGCCGATGCGATCCTTGCGCAGGCGAAGAAGCGCAAGTGCGATCTCATCTTCATGGCGTCGCACGGCCGGCGCGGGCTGCGCGGTGTGCTGCTGGGCAGCGAAACGCAGAAGGTTCTCGCCGGCAGTTCGCTCCCGGTGCTGGTCTACCGCGGGAAAACTTGAGCGCGGTCGAGGTGATCGCGGGCCACGCGCTGATACGATGGACGACGCGAGGCCTCGCATCTTGGATTATTCCCACTCGATCGTCGCAGGAGGCTTGCCGGAAATGTCGTAGACCACCCGGTTGATGCCGCGGACCTCGTTGATGATTCGATTGGACACCTTGGACAGCAGCGCGTGGGGCAACTCGGCCCAGTGCGCGGTCATGAAATCCTGGGTCTGTACCGCCCGCAGCGCCACCACGAACTCGTAGGTGCGGCCGTCGCCCATGACGCCGACCGATTTTACCGGCAGGAACACCGCGAATGCCTGCGAGGTCCGGTCGTACCAGCTACTCCCGTCCGCGTCGACGGCGACGCGCAATTCCTGGATGAAAATAGCGTCGGCGCGGCGCAACAGATCCGCGTACTCGCGCTTGACCTCGCCGAGGATGCGTACCCCCAGTCCCGGACCGGGGAAAGGATGGCGATAGACCATAGCGTGCGGTAGTCCCAGCGCCACGCCGAGTTCGCGCACTTCGTCCTTGAACAGGTCGCGCAGCGGTTCCAGCAGTTTCAGGTGCAAGGTGTCAGGCAAGCCGCCGACGTTGTGGTGCGACTTGATGCTGTGCGCCTTCTTGGTCTTGGCGCCGGCCGATTCGATGACGTCCGGATAGATCGTGCCCTGGGCCAGCCATTTGACCTGCGGCAATTTCGCAGCCTCGCGCTGGAATACGTGCACGAACTCGCGCCCGATGATCTTGCGTTTGGCCTCGGGATCGGTGACCCCCGCCAGTTGTCCGAGGAACTGGTCGGAGGCGTCTACGTGAATGACTTTCATGTGCATGTGGTCGGCGAAGGTCTCCATCACCTGCGCGGCCTCGTTGACCCGCAACAGCCCGGTATCGACGAAAACGCAGATCAACTGCTCGCCGATGGCGCGGTGGAGCAGCGCCGCCGTTACCGAGGAATCGACCCCGCCGGACAGGCCCAGGATGACCTCTTCCTTGCCCACGGCCGCACGGATTTTCGCGACCGCTTCGGCGATGTAGTCGGGCATGTTCCAGTCGGCCCTGGCCGCACAGATGTCGCGCACGAAGCGGGCGTAGATGGCCTTGCCCTGCCGGGTGTGCGTGACTTCGGGGTGGAATTGCACGGCGTAGAAGCGGCGCGACTCATCCGCCATGCCGGCAATCGGCGTGGTTTCGTTGGATGCGATCACCTTGAAACCCGGCGGCAGCGCGGTGACCTTGTCGCCGTGGCTCATCCACACGTCCAGCAGACCGTGGCCCTCGCCGTTGGTGCGGTCCTGGATGCCGTCGAACAGGCGCGAGTGGCCGCGGGCACGCACCTGCGCGTAGCCGAATTCGCGCACCACGCCGTTTTCCACCGCGCCGCCGAGTTGTGCCGCCATGGTCTGCATTCCGTAGCAGATGCCCAGTACCGGCACCCCCAACTCGAAAACCACTTGCGGGGCGCGTGGCGTTTCTTCTTCGGTAACCGAACTCGGCCCCCCGGAAAGGATGATGCCGCGCGGATTGAAGTCGCGGATGAACTGGTCGCTGACGTCGAAGGGATGCAGTTCGCAGTACACGCCCGCCTCACGGACGCGGCGTGCGATCAACTGCGCGTATTGCGCGCCGAAGTCGAGGATGAGAATCCTGTCGTGGGTCATTTCCGAGGCAAGGGGCGACAGGCGAGAGGCAAGAGGTGCGAGGGGTGCTGTTTTCGATGTTTCACCTCTCGCCTCTTGCCTCTCGCCTCCCGCGTTCATTCGACGTGGTAGTTGGGCGCTTCCTTGACGATCTGAACGTCGTGGACGTGGGACTCGCGCACGCCGGCGCTGGTGATTTCCACGAACTCGGCGCGATCCCTGACTTCGCGGATGGTCGCGCAACCGAGGTACCCCATCGCCGAACGCAGCCCTCCCATCAGCTGTTGCATGACCTGCACGACGCTGCCCTTGTAGGGTACACGGCCCTCGACGCCCTCGGGCACCAGTTTGTCCGCGCTGTCCTCATCGTCCTGGAAATAGCGGTCGCTTGAACCCTGCTGCATGGCGCTCAGCGATCCCATGCCGCGGTAGGACTTGTACGAGCGGCCCTGAAACAGTTCGATTTCTCCCGGCGCTTCTTCGGTGCCGGCGAACAGTCCGCCGAGCATGACCGAATCGGCACCCGCGGAGATCGCTTTGGCGACGTCGCCCGAATAACGGATACCACCGTCGGCGATCATCGGTATGTCGCTGCCTTTCAGCCCGGTGGCGACGTTGTTGATCGCGGTGATCTGAGGCACGCCCACCCCGGCGACGATGCGTGTGGTGCAGATCGAACCCGGGCCGATGCCGACCTTCACTCCATCCGCGCCTTGATCCATCAGCGCCATTGCCGCGGCGGCCGTCGCAATATTGCCGCCGATGACCTGGGCGCCAGGAAACTTGCGCTTGATCCAGCGCACCCGGTCCAGCACGCCCTGCGAGTGACCGTGCGCGGTATCCACCACCAGCACGTCCACGCCGGCTTCGAGCAGCAGTTCCACCCGTTCTTCAGTGCCCTCACCCACGCCGACCGCAGCCCCGACGCGCAGGCGCCCGAGTGCATCCTTGCTGGCGTTCGGATGCTCGGAGGACTTGAGGATGTCCTTCACCGTGATCAGCCCGCGTAATTCGAAGTTCTCGTTCACGACCAGCACCCTTTCCAAGCGATGCTGGTGCAACAAACGCGTGGCGTCCTCGATGCTCACGCCTTCCTTGACCGTTACCAGCCGCTCGCGCGGGGTCATGATGTTTTTCACCGGCTGATCGAGATTGCTCTCAAAACGCAGGTCGCGGTTGGTGACGATGCCGACCACTCTTGAGGCATCGACGACCGGCAGTCCGGAGATCTTGTGCTGGCGGATCAGATTCAGGACATCGCGCACCGTCATGTCCTGCGAGATCGTGATCGGGTCTTTCACCACGCCGCTCTCGAAGCGCTTCACTTTCGCCACTTCGACGGCCTGGGCCTTGGGCGGCAGGTTCTTGTGCAGCATGCCGATCCCGCCCTCCTGTGCCATGGCGATGGCGAGCCTGGCTTCCGTGACCGTATCCATGGCCGCGGAAACCAACGGAATGTTCAGCGAGATGTTTTTGGTCAGGCGCGTCGCCAGGCTGACGTCTCGGGGGAGAATGGTCGAATGGGCGGGAACCAGCGATACGTCGTCAAAGGTGAGGGCCTTATGCAGGACTTGCATGCTTTTGATCCTTCACAAAGAAGCCATTATACCGATCGACTTTTGTACGGTAAATGCGCAACTCAAAGCGGTTTTTTCGTTGACCCGAGCGGCGTGAGCAGATATGTTTGACGGCCAAGAAGTTGACTTTGACGACACTGCGGGTTGTAAACGGATGGTCCGGCACCGGCGTTTGATGCACATGACCGCTTGCATTGTTGCGGCTTTCGCAATTGCGGTACCGGCCTTCGCATCGGGTGCCGTGGCCAGACCCGGGCAGGCGCTAAATGCGGATGCCGCCCGCGCGGCGATCGCGCAGGCCGACCGTGCACTCAGGCGCGCCGAAGCGCAACGCGCGCTTTGGACCACCGCGGAAGAGGCGTTGCGCGGCGCGCGGCGTGCTTTCGAGGACGGAGACCTTGCAACCGCGGTCGCGCAGGCTCGGGTTGCGAAGGAGCACGCGGAGCTGGCACTCGCGCAGAAGCGTTACCCTCCGTTTCGCCTATAAAGGAGAATTCATGCCAAGATTTCACATGACCGCCGGTTTGCTGACCACGCTTGTCTGCGGCTGTCTTTTGGCGATGCCGGCGCTCGGCGAGTTGTACAAGTGGACCGATGCCGAGGGAAAGGTGCATTACTCGGACCAGCCGCCGCCGCCGAACATCAAGCAGCCGGTTGTGGTTAAACCCCGCAGCCCGGGGCCGACGGCGGCTCCGGAAGCCGAGGGCACGCCTGCGGCAGGGCCGAAAACCCTCGTCGAACAGGATGCGGAGTTCAACAGGCGCCGCGTGGAGGCCGCGGAGCGTGAAGCGGCGGAAAAGAAAGCGGCAAAAGAAGCATCAGAAAAGCAGAAAAATTGCGAGCGGGCCAAGATCCAGTTGGCTGGCATACAGAGCGGCGGACGTATCACCCGCTACAACGATAAGGGCGAGCTCGTGTACCTGGGCGACGCCGAAATCGCGCAGGAAACTGCGCGTGCAAAACAGGCGGCTGACTCCTGGTGCAAGTAGCGACGCAACATTGACCGGCCCGATTTCTGCAAGACCTTAACGACGCCGGTTCCGGCTGTTGTCCGCGATGGCACGACGGCGTCTTGCCTGCTTCGGATCGGCGCTCAGTGCCCGGTACATCTCGATCCGGTCGCGCCCGCGCACACCGGTGGCCAGAGTAACCGGCCGGCCCCAAACACCGATCGGCTGCGTTTTCAAATCGATTCCCGGGTGGCGCGCCAGGATCCCGGAGGCGTCGATCGCGTCTTCCACCGTCGCACCCTCCTCCAGCTCGACCTCAACGACTTCCTGCGCCCCAGGCAGGGCGTAAACAACCTGGACGACGACTTTCATCGTTTGCCGTAGAGTTGCTGGGCGCGTCGGACGAAGGCTTCGACGAAGGTATTGGCGATGTAGTGGAACAACGGCCCGACCAGTTTCTCCAGCAGGCTGCTGGAGAATTCGTAATGGAGCCGGAACTCGATCTTGCAGGCTTGCTCGCCGAGCGGCTTGAAATGCCAGCGGCCGTCGAGTTGGCGGAATGGTCCGTCCATCAGTTTCATTTCGATGAGTTGCGGCGGTTGCGACCGGTTCTCCGTGGAAAAGCGCTGCCTGATGCCGCGATAATCAATCCTGATCGCAGCACGAGTGACGTCGCCTTCGCGAGAGAGCACTTCGGTGCCGCCGCACCAGGGAAGGAATTCAGGGTACCGGACAACATCCTCCACCAGCGCATGCATCTGCGGTGCGGAATATTCGACCAGCACGGATTTTTCCACCAGCGCCATCGAGATCGTCGGGGAGCTTGCGCAAGAAGGGCTGGTAAAATACACGACTGCTACAAAAAAAGCACACACGTCTCGAAAGCCCCGCCCGGAAATGAGCATCGTTCAGAACAGGAAGGCCTCTCATGACTATTTCATCGAAGAGCGGTTCGAGGCCGGATTAGCGCTCGAGGGCTGGGAGGTCAAGGCAATCCGCGCCGGTGGCGTGCAACTCAAAGAGGCCTATGTGGTGGTGAAAAACGCCGAGATGTTTTTGATCGGCTGCCATATCAGCCCGCTTTCCGCGGCCTCCACCCACGTTCAGGCCGACCCTACCCGCACTCGCAAACTGCTGCTGCATGCCGAGGAGATTCGAAAACTGATCGGAAAGGTTGAACGCGCCGGCTACACGCTGGTGCCGCTCGATCTGCACTACACCCGCGGCCGGGTGAAGCTGGAGATCGGCCTCGCCAAGGGAAAAAAACAGCATGACAAACGAGAGGCCGAAAAGGAAAAGGACTGGAAACGCGAGCAACAGAGATTGCTGCGTCAAAGGACCTGAACCCTCGAGTTTGCAGTGCAGGCTAACCTGCTTTTGAGCAGGTTAAGGGCGCAAGCCCGGCCGGAACTACAAGCGCGACGCCGAAAAGGAGAAAGACTGGAAACGAGAACAGCAACGTTTGATGCGGCACAAAGCGTAACTCACCCCGCTTGACTCTCGCCTCACCCCTCACCCCTCACTCTTCGCCTCACGCCTCACGTTTCACGAATAATTCAGTCCCATCGCCTGGCGCACGTCACGAATGGTCTCGGTCGCAAGCTTGCGGGCCCGATCGCAGCCATCGGCGATGATGTTGCGTACCAGCGTCGGATCTTCGAGATAGGCCTTGGCACGCTCGCGCATCGGCTCCTGTTCCTTGAGTACTGCTTCGATCACCGGCTGCTTGCACTCCAGGCAACCGATGCCGGCACTGCGGCAGCCTTTCTGCACCCAGTCCCTGGTAGCTTCGCCGGAATAGACCTTGTGGAACTCCCATACCGGGCATTTTTCAGGGTCGCCCGGATCAGACCGGTGCACGCGCGCCGGGTCGGTCGGCATGGTGCGGATTTTTTTGGTGACACTTTCGGCAGGCTCGCGAAGCGTAACGGTGTTGTTATAGGACTTCGACATCTTCTGCCCGTCCAGCCCCGGCATCTTCGCGGCTTCGGTGAGAAGTGCCTGGGGTTCGGACAGGATCATCTTGCCGCCGCCCTCCAGAAACCCGAACAGGCGTTCACGATCGCCCATCGACAGATTGGCGGCGCCTTCCAGGAGCGCCTTTGCCGCCGCCAGCGCCTCTTCGTCTCCCTGCTCCTGGTAGCGGCCACGCAGTTCCCGATAGAGCTTGCCGCGCTTGACCCCGAGCTTCTTGATCGCGGCTTCGGCTTTCTGCTCGAATCCGGGCTCGCGGCCGTAGACGTGGTTGAAGCGGCGGGCGATTTCGCGGGTGAACTCGATGTGCGGAACCTGATCTTCGCCCACCGGTACGCGATTGGCGCGGTAGATCAGGATATCGGCGCTTTGCAGCAGCGGATAGCCCAGGAAGCCATAGGTCGCAAGATCCTTGTCGGTCAGTTTTTCCTGCTGGTCTTTGTAAGAAGGAACACGCTCGAGCCAGCCGAGTGGTGTGATCATCGACAGCAGCAGATGCAGCTCCGCGTGCTCCGGCACCCGCGACTGGATGAACAGCGTCGCCTGCGACGGGTCCACCCCTGCCGCAAGCCAGTCTATCAGCATGTCCCAGACGTTCTGCTCGATGATTTCCGGCGTGGCGTAATGCGTCGTCAGCGCATGCCAGTCGGCGACGAAGAACAGGCATTGGAATTCGTGCTGCAGCCCCACCCAGTTCTTCAGCACGCCGTGATAATGACCGAGATGCAGGCTCCCGGTGGGCCGCATTCCTGAAAGTACGCGGTCGACAAACATTTTTTCCTCTAACGAATCCCGAAAATCCAGCCAATATCGAAAATTGCCGCAAGCACTCCGATGAAGGCGCTCACGAACGGCATCATTACGGCACCGAGCACGCCCAGGAACATCAGCACCAGCAGGATGATCATTCCATAGGGCTCGACCATGGCGAAACGATAAGCCGCCGCGCGCGGCAGCAGGCTCACCGCGATGCGCCCGCCGTCGAGCGGCGGCAGCGGCAGCAGATTCAACACCATGAGCACCACATTGATGATGATGCCGCCGCGCGCCATCAGGATCAGGGGCTCGGTGAAGTAATTCGGCGGCAGGCCCTGCGCGAGCTTGATTGCCAGCGCCCAGATGATCGCCATCAACAGGTTCGCGCCCGGGCCCGCCGCCGCGACCCACAGCATGTCGCGCTTTGGATTGCGCAATCGGCCAAAGTTCACCGGCACAGGCTTGGCCCAACCGAACGCATACTTGCCGCCGCTCGCGATCAGAATCAGTGCCGGTATCAATATGGTGCCCATCGGGTCGATGTGACGAATCGGGTTGAGCGTGATGCGCCCTGCCTGATAGGCGGTCAGATCGCCGAAGTGCCTGGCCGCGTACCCATGCGCCGCCTCGTGCAGCGTAATCGCGAAGATGCCCGGTATCGCGTACAGCGCGATGAGACGAACGATGCTTTCGTATTCGCTCATGCACTGACCCCAAAAGGTGCCGCGCTTCCCTTGCCCTGCCTCACGATTACCGGCGCCTGTTCGGTGAGATCCACTACAGTTGTCGCTTCCACGCCGCAGGGCCCGCCGTCAAGGATCAGATCCACGTCATGCTCGAGGCGGCTGCGGATTTCCTCGCCGTCATTGAGTGGTGTTTCATCGCCCGGAAGAATCAGCGTCGAACTCAGGATCGGTTCGCGCATTTCCTCGAGCAGGGCCCGCACCACGGCGTGATCCGGCACACGCAGTCCGATGGTCTTGCGCCGGGGATTGAGCAGGCGTTTCGGCACCTCGCGCGTGGCCTTGAGAATGAAGGTATAGCTTCCCGGTGTGGCTGCCTTGAGGCTGCGGTACTGCGCGTTGTCCACCACTGCGTACTGGCCCAATTCCGACAGGTCCCGGCATACCAGCGTGAGATGATGATGCTCGTCGACCATGCGGATGCGACGGATGCGCTCCATCGCGGTCTTGTCGCCGATATGACAGCCCAGCGCATAGCAGGAGTCGGTGGGATACACCATCAGCCCGCCGTTGCGCACGATTTCCACCGCCCGGCGGATCAGGCGCCGCTGGGGATTGTTCACGTGGATGAGAAAATACTGTGCCATGGTCGGCTCAGGCCGCGATCCGCGACGCTTCCCAGTCCTGCCATAGCCCGCGCGCGCCTTCCGGGATGGGCGGAATATCTCCCAGATCGGCAGCCCCTTTCGCCGCCGCGTGGAAGTCGGAGCCCGCGGAAAGGCTGAATCCGAAATGCTTTGCCAACCGTAATAGTGGCAGAGGGTTGGCGCGAAGCCCGCCACCGATCTCAAGCGCGCGTCCGCCATGTTGTTTGAATTCGTCGAGCAACGCGTGCATCTGCAGCGGCGTCAAACGGTATCGGTCCGGGTGCGCCAGCACGGCGTGGCCGCCGGCGTTACGGATCCAGCCGATCGCCTGCTCCAGGGAGACCCACTGATGGGCGACGTAACCGCACCTGCCGGGCGCAAGGTACTTTTTGAATGCGGCCTTGGTATCGGCGGCGTGGCCCTGCTCCACCAGGAGGCGGGCGAAGTGGCCGCGGCCTATGGCGGCCGTGTCTCCGGCAAGCCGGCAGGCGCCAACGTGACAATCCGGGATACCCGCGGCGCCGAGTTGCTCCGCGATTCGTACGGCACGAAGCCCGCGCGATATGCGAATCCCTGATAGACCACGGTCGAGCGACGGGCTGTGGGGGTCTATGCCGAGTCCGACCACATGCACGGTCAGGCCGGCCCAAGTGACCGAAACTTCGACTCCCGGCACGAAGCCGATGCCGGCCTCGCGAGCCGCTGCCGCCGCCGCCGGCAACCCGCCGATTTCGTCATGGTCGGTGAGCGCGAGCAAGGTGACCCGGTTGCGAGACGCGCGCTCGATCAGCGCTGCGGGAGTCAACACTCCATCGGAATACGTGGAGTGGCTGTGAAAGTCGATGCGCAAGGATTGCACTGCTGGAGAATAAGCTCTGCATCATAACAAAAGCGCCCGCCCAAAAAAACCTTTCTTTACTGGAGGTTGTAAACAAATGGAAGCGGAAACCCGGAGAATTCACTGCACGACGGTTATGTACGGCGCCGCCGGATTCGCATTGGCAATGACTTGCCTCCCACTTGCGGGCGCACGATCGGACTGCGAATCGCAAGGCACTGCCACGCGGGTCGCGGTGCTCGAGTTGTATACCTCCGAAGGCTGCAACAGTTGCCCGCCCGCGGATCGGTGGGTGAGCAGCCTGCCAGCAAGGGGTTTCAACGCTGACCGCGTGGTGCCACTCGCATTCCATGTCGATTACTGGGACGACCTCGGGTGGCGCGATCGTTTCGCCCGGGCAAGCTTCAGTGTGCGCCAGCGTGCGCAAGCGGACCGTGGCGGCGCGCGCTTCGTCTATACGCCCCAACTCCTGCTGAACGGAGCGGACTTTCGCCAGGCTTTCCTTGACTCTGGATTATCGGAACGGTTGGCGAAAGTAAACAGCAGGGCCGCCGCCGCCGAATTGCGCCTCGTACAACGGGCCAGCGCCGCCGGGGTCGGTATCGAACTCGAAAGCCGCGTGATCGAACCGTCGGCACGGAAATTCTCCGAGACCTATGTTGCGCTGTTCGAAAACAACCTCGGCAGCGAAGTGCGGGCCGGCGAAAACCGCGGCCAGGTGCTGTCGCATGACTACGTAGTGCGGGAAATCATCGGACCGTTGCGTGCCGATGGCGCGGGCCGGTTGCACTGGAACGGGACCTTCGCATTTAACGGCCATTGGAAGCGTCCCGATCTTGGCATCGCGGCATTCGTGCAGGACAGCCGTGACGGCGACGTGCTGCAGGCGCTGCGTGCGCCGCTATGCAACAAACACTGATGTCGGCCTTTTTTTAGCGCGCTGGGGTTTGCTCAGATAGGAACGCTTGTGAAAGAATAGATCTCAACCCGTCGCGAATCACCCTAAGAATGCACGGGCAGGAGATGAACATCAGCATCCGCAGTCCCAGGGATTTTTGCGCCGGACTGATTTTCCTGTTTTTCGGTGCCCTCGCGGCTTACGTCGCCCGCGACTACCCGATGGGAAGCGCCGTGCGCATGGGTCCCGGCTACTTCCCCTACCTGCTCGGCATCCTGCTCGCGCTGCTCGGTGTGGCTATCTGCATCAAGGGCCTGGCGATTCGGGGCGAGCGCATCGAGGCTGCGAGCCCGCGCGCCCTGTTGCTGGTGCTCGGTGCAGTGGGAGTCTTTGCGGCCACGATTGAAAGCGCCGGAATTGTCATCGCCACCATGCTCCTGGTAGGGATCGGAGCCGCAGCCAGCCCCGAAAGCCGGCTGCGCGAAGTCGCAGTTCTGATCGTGTTCCTGCTGGCGCTGGCGGTGGGCCTGTTCACTTACGGCCTTGGCCTGCCGTTCAAGATATTCCCCATCTGATGGAGTTGCTCGCCAATCTGCAATTGGGGTTCGAAGTCGCACTGACGCTGCAGAACATCCTGTATTGTTTCCTCGGCGTATTCCTGGGCACCCTGATAGGGGTGTTGCCCGGTATCGGCCCGGTGGCAACCATTGCGATGTTGCTGCCCGCCACCTTCGCCCTGCCGCCGGTGTCGGCGCTCATCATGCTCGCCGGCATCTACTACGGTGCGCAGTACGGCGGCTCGACCACGGCAATCCTGGTGAATCTGCCCGGGGAGGCCTCTTCGGTGGTGACCTGTCTCGATGGATACGCGATGGCCCAACAGGGCCGCGCCGGTCCGGCGCTTGCGATCGCCGCCGTCGGTTCCTTCTTCGCCGGGACGGTGGCAACCCTGATTCTGGCAATGTTTGCTCCACCGCTTGCCGAGGTCGCGTTCAAGTTCGGCCCGGCCGAATATTTTTCCCTGATGGTGCTGGGTCTGATTGCCGCGATCGTGCTGGCCCATGGTTCGCTCATCACGGCCATCGCGATGATCCTTCTGGGATTGCTGCTGGGGCTGATCGGAGCCGACACCAACACCGGCCAGTTCCGCTTCACCTTCGGCCTGCCGCAACTCGCCGACGGTATCGGTTTCGTAGTGGTGGCGATGGGTCTGTTTGGTTTCTCCGAGATCATCGCCAATCTCGAGCGCCGCGCCAAGCGGGTAGTGGTCATGGCGAAGATCACCAGCCTGTTCCCCACCCGGGAGGACCTCAAGGCATCGTGGAAAGCCGTGTTGCGCGGCACGGGAATTGGGGCGCTGCTGGGTATATTGCCGGGCGGCGGCGCCCTGCTGGGATCTTTCGCCGCATATACGCTGGAGAAAAAATTGGCCAGGGATCCGTCGCGTTTCGGAAAAGGCGCGATCGAAGGAGTTGCCGGACCGGAATCGGCGAACAACGCAGGCGCGCAAACTTCTTTCATACCATTGCTGACGCTCGGCATCCCGGCAAACGCGGTGATGGCGCTGATGGTTGGCGCGATGACCATCCACGGCATTACTCCCGGCCCGCAGGTGATGACCGAGCGGCCCGAATTATTCTGGGGAATGATCGCCAGCATGTGGATCGGCAACCTGCTGCTGGTGGTGCTGAATCTTCCCTTGATCGGAATCTGGGTGAAGCTGTTGTCCGTGCCTTATCGGATCCTCTATCCCGCCATTCTGCTTTTCGCCTGTATCGGCGTTTACAGCCTTAACAACAGCGCGATCGATGTCGCGCTGGCGCTTGCTTTCGGCTTGCTCGGGTATCTGTTCATTAAACTGGACTGCGAGCCCGCGCCGCTGCTGCTGGGGTTCGTTCTTGGCCCCATGATGGAGGAGAACCTGCGCCGCGCCCTGCTTCTGTCCCGAGGGGACCCCACCGTGTTCGTGACGCGCCCGCTGAGCCTCACGCTGCTGGTAGTCGCAGCAGCGCTGCTGGTGATCGTGGTGGTGCCGGCGGTGCGCAGGAAGCGCGAAGAAGCCTTCCAGGAATAGGACGTGGCAGAGTTCTGC
>CAZYTR010000103.1:0-2619 GCA_964650365.1 uncultured Alcaligenaceae bacterium
TTTTAACCACTGGAAGCTCGCGGACGGCGCTGACAGCCTTGACGAGGATGCTCTTCTCATCAGTGGTCAAAGTGCGCAGGTCCCCATCCTCGGGCCTGAATGTGCCGCTCATGCAAATCGTCGCACCGGAATCGCCGGAACTTGCCCCACGGCGGCAAGACCGAGCCGGTAGTGCCAATAGGCCCAGGAGCGTTCACTGAACTGCCCCGCTTCGGCATGGATCAGCACTTCTCGCAGAACATCATCCCCGATGTGCTTGGCAAGAGCCTGAACATCGGCATAGTCCCCAATGTTCATGACCTGAGCAATCACACGCTCCGGCATGCGGACAGCCTCATCGGGCGTTTTCCACCAGACGTACTTGCTTGCCAGAAGCTTCAGGGCATCCCGATCGATTTCGCTCATGACATCCACTCCGGTCGTGACCCCGGTGGGTTGAATGGATAATACCGCCAACGTTCAGGTCGCGCTGCGCATATTCCGTATAGGTGCCCGGTAGGAACGGTGCCTTGTCAGTCGGGTCGCGACTGACCCCGCTCCTACAGGGGAAAGGCGCGTATGGATTCCCTGGCGACGCGCTTGTCGTGAGTGTGTGCCGGTTTCAGAACCGCCGCCGAGCGCCACGACGCACAGGAGCAGATTAAGAAACGTCAGGTAGTCCCAGACGTCGAGTTCAAAGCCAACCAGGGCTTCCATCGCGTGACCTCCAGTTCTGGGCTAACGGAGCCGCTCCGGAGCGGAGCTGACCAGGGACGCCGTCGTTCCGGATCCCCTCAAGGCTATCCGGCAAGGATGGCCGCGTCGACAACGTCGAAGCGGACTTTGGGGTGGCGTGCGCGCAGGGAACACTGCGACCACTTGCTTTCAAGCTGGCGGAGCACGTTCTTGCGCTCCGCCACAGTCAGGCGACGCCATTTTACTTCTGCTACGAGCAGTCGCTTCGCGTCGTCCGGGTCGGGCGCGACCAGGTCCAGTTCGACGCTGCTCTCCCAATACCTCTGTGCACCCGGAAAGCGCGCCCGGCACACGTCTTCAAACACCGTCGCGGCATGGTCGTGGATAAGCTTGCGCTTTTCCGTTTCCGCGTAGGTGCGCCACCGGCTCTGGTGCGGCGAAAACACGCGAAACCAAAAGCGCATCGTCGGATCCTGAATTCGATAGAGGATCTTCCTGGTCGAGCGCACACTTTCCCCGAACGGCAGCTCGCGCGTCAGGACGGAGGCGTCGAGCAACTGCCGGAACAGCCGCGAGAGGTTCGTCTGCGCCGTGCCGAGCCGGCTGGCGATTTCCGAGGGTCGCTCCGCTCCGCGTCCCACGGCTTCCAGCACGGCAACAGCGTTCAGGCCGATGACGCCTTCGTCGCGCAGGATGCGTTGCGGCTCCTGTTCCATGTAGGGTGCATAATCGAAATAGAGCGATTCCGCGAGCGCCACGGCATCCTGCCCCGCTTCGACGAATTCCCAATACTTCGGAATGCCGCCGACACAGGCAAATTTCTCGAAGGCATCCGGGTCGCCGGGCCGAAGGTTGCAGGCGTCGCAAAACGCGGCGTAGTCCATCGGCTGGACATGCAGTAGCTTTTGCGCACGGCCGTAAAGGGGCGCCGCTCGGTGGAGAAAGAGATCATTCATCATGCGCGTGCTCGAACCCGCCACAATCAGCAGGCAACCGCGCGGCAGCGAATGGTCCAGCCAATTCTGCAACCGGCTCGGCAGCGACGCATCCACCGCCGTCAGGTAGGGAAATTCGTCCAGGCACAGCACCCAGCGCCGCTTTTGCAGCGCCAGTATTTCAAGCAGCTCCGGCCAGGTCCTGGGGACAAGCTTTGTTTCGAGTTGCGGGCGAAGATCGGCGAACACCTGCTGAATCTGCAGGTCGCGCTGCGCCTCGATAGCCTGGCTGTACAGACCGTCGCGGGCCTGGAGCCACTGCCGCAACAGCCGCGTTTTGCCCACGCGCCGCCGGCCAAACACCACCAGCAGCCCGCCGCGCTTCGCCACCGCATCCAGCTCGCGCAGCTCCGCGTCCCGGTTGACGAATTCCATGTTCACGGCTGGCAGTCTGGCCGCGGACTTGATGCCTGTCAAACATTATGCGTGCCGGGCATAATACGCCTGGACTCCGCCGCCATGATGGGACTTTAGATGACTATCTTGAGGGAGGGCGCGAAAACGCGGCAATGGCCGGGTCCGCCACCCAACCCGCCGGCGGCGTGGCCTTCGGCGGCACGCCCTTGAAGTTTTCCGGACCGACATTCAGGGACGAGATGTCCATGACGAAGGTGTGCAGGCCCGACATGAAGCGCTCGCCGGTGCTCCTCGTGAACAGCATCTTCTTCCCGTCCGGGGAAATGGACGGAAAGCCGTCAAAGGCCGGATTGAAGGTCATCCGCTTCGGTTCACCGCCAGCGAGGTCGTTCATCACGACTTCCCAGTTGTTGCCGTCGAAGATGCGCACGTAGACGAAGTGACGGCCGTCCGGCGTGGGGAACGGCGCCCAGTTCATGTCGGTGGTGAAGGTGCGGGGCTGCACGTCAGTCCCGTCGTAGGCCATGGTGAAGATGGTCATGGGAGTCTGGCCGCTCATGGGCTTCTTGTTCAGCTGCTCCTGCTTGCGCAT
>CAZYTR010000104.1:0-3631 GCA_964650365.1 uncultured Alcaligenaceae bacterium
CCTGGAGGAAATCGGCTGCGTCGCAGTAATGCCGCTGGCCTCGTTGATCGGTTCCGGAATGGGCATCCTCAACCCATGGAACCTGCAGATCATTCTTTCCAATGCCAAGGTTCCGGTGCTGGTGGACGCCGGCGTAGGCACGGCATCCGACGCGACCATCGCCATGGAACTGGGCTGCGACGGCGTGTTGATGAACACGGCAATCGCCGCCGCGCGCGACCCGGTACTGATGGCCTCGGCGATGAAAAAAGCGGTCGAGGCCGGACGCCAAGCCTTTCTCGCCGGGCGCATGCCGAAAAAGCTCTACTCCGCAGCGGCTTCGTCACCTACAACCGGGGTCATTGGCGCCGCCTCCAAGGACAAGGCAGCCTAGCCTTGTCCCTGCCGTGGCATGCCGGCACGGTCTCTTTAGTGAACGATCCCAATACCCGGCGGCACATCCGCAGTTTCGTGCTGCGCCAGGGCCGCGTTTCCAATGCACAGAGCCGCGCCGTGAAAACGCTGCTCCCGAGGTTTGGCATCGCGTATGCAGCGGCGCCACTGGACCTGGATGCAGCGTTCCGAAGGCCGGCGCCAAAGATCCTCGAGATTGGCTTCGGCATGGGTGAAACGACGGCGCAGATCGCTCTGGCGCACCCGCACAACGATTATCTCGGCATTGAAGTACACACGCCCGGCGTCGGCGGCCTGCTGCGACTGATCGAGGCCCACGCGCTGGCCAACGTGCGCATCATTCAGCACGACGCGGTCGAAGTACTGAACCACATGATCGCTGCCGGCAGCCTCAGCGCCGTCCACGTGTTCTTTCCCGATCCCTGGCCAAAGAAGCGCCACCACAAACGCCGTCTGATCCAGCCGCCGTGGGTGCACTTGCTGGCCGGCCGGCTGCGACCCGGGGGTTATCTGCACCTCGCGACCGACTGGGAGGATTACGCTGTGCAGATGCTGGAAGTGTTGTCCGCGGAACCTCTGCTCGCCAATACTGCAGAAGGATTTGCGCCTCGTCCCGATCACCGGCCGCTGACCAAATTCGAAACTCGTGGGTTGAAACTCGGCCACCGCGTCTGGGACATCGTCTTTCGTCGCCGTGCCGGCGACCTTGAAGGCTAAAGCGGCCGATGGCCGGTCACAGGAGCGTCGACGCAAAGGGCGCAGAGGAAAAAAGAGAGGGCGCAAAGAATTACAAGAACAATGACGGACTGACGAACGTGGGCAAGGTTTCTTGTTCAGATCTTCTCCGCGCCCTTTCTTGCCCTTTGGCTCCCACATCACGTGAAGGTGAGTGTCCACCGCAACAAATCGCTTCGCGCTATGTGGTCTCTACGACCCTTGCGTAAACGCCCTTGTCGCCGTCCGCAGGATGGCTGACTTTCCTTCTCGTCAGGTCGCCGCGGAATCCATTAGAAATATCTGCAGCAGATCGTTGAGAAAACGCTGCCCCCGTAGCGTCGGCCGCACGCGCAGGTGATCGCGCTCGACCAACCCCGCTCGCTCCGCGGCGTCCAGCGGTTTGCGCAACGCATGGATCGGCGCGCCGGTACGCTCCGCGAACAGGCGCAACTCGACGCCATCGATGAGCCGCAGCGCATTCATCATGAATTCGAACGGCAGCTCTTCGGCGGCAAGCTGCTGCTCCTGCTGGAGCGGCACCCCGGCGGCGATTTTCTCCAGGTAGTCGCGCGGATGCTTCGCACGCATCTGCCGCAGGATGCGGTCGGCGAACGACAGCTTGCTGTGCGCGCCAGCGCCGATGCCGAGGTAGTCGCCGAAGGTCCAGTAATTGACGTTGTGCCGGGCCTCGCGACCGGGGCGCGCGAACGCGGAAGTTTCATAGTGCCGGTAGCCTGCGGAGGCCAGCCGCGCTTCGATCGCGTCCTGCATGTCGGCCGCCACGTCCTGGTCCGGGAGCTGAGGCGGATGGCGATAAAAAACCGTATTCGGCTCGATCGTGAGGTGATACGCGGATACATGCTGGGGCCCGAAGGCGATGGCCGTGTCGATGTCGGCGAGCGCCTGCTCCACGGTCTGGCCCGGCAGCGCGTACATCAGGTCCAGATTGATGTTGTCGAAACTGGCCTGCGCGATCCCGATCGCGGCGCGCGCCTGCGCCCCGTCGTGAACGCGGCCGAGCGCCTTGAGATGCACAGGATCGAAACTCTGGATGCCGATCGACAGCCGGTTGACTCCGGCGGCGCGAAAATCGGCGAATTTCTGCGCCTCGAAAGTCCCCGGGTTCGCCTCCAGCGTGATCTCGGCGTCGGGTGTGAGCGGCAGCCTTGCCCGGATCGCCGACAGCAGCTCATCCAAGGCACGCGCGGACAGCAGCGACGGCGTGCCGCCGCCGAAGAACACCGTGTGTACCGGCCTGCCCCACACCTGCGGCAGCGCCATTTCCAGATCGGCAATCAGCGCCGAGAGATATTGCCTTTCGAGTTCCGGTTCAATGCCCGGCAATTCCCTCTCCGCCGTCGGCGGGGCGCTTTTCAAGTTTCCCTCGAGGGGTAGCGTGCGAGGGTGTGGTGGTTTGATCTCGTGGGAATTGAAGTCGCAATACGGGCACTTGCGCACGCACCACGGGATATGAACGTACAGCGACAGTGGCGGCAGCGCCGCCAGCGCCACGGTCCCGGACAGGGTCATCAACGGCTGGATCTGCACGCGGGCAACGTCTTGAGATGAGCGCGAGTTCTGCCTTTTCAGGGGGCGGCGCGCAGCCGTTGCAGCAGATCGGCGAGCGCCTTTGCCAACGGCGCGACGACCGCGAACATCGTGACGCCACGATAACCCCAGCGCAGCGCACGGCGCGGTCCGGCCACTGCCACCAAACCCAGCACCAGCGCCGCCCGCAACGGCCGCGACTTGACGAGACGGTAAGCGCGCAACGCGACATTAGCGAACCACAGCGACGGACGCAGCGTGGACGAGGCGGCGGAAAACCGGGCGCGTTGCGCTGCGGCGCGCTCGCTCAATGCCTCGCGCCGGCTCACGATCTCCGCAATCCTCGAGGACATCATCGGGATTCGAGCTCGCTGCGATCCTTGGCGAGTTCGTCCAGGCTCGCCTTGAACAACCGCGGCCTGGCTTTCGCTTTTGCAACAAACACCAGCGCGGCAATAACCGCAAGCAACACGAAGGCCACCGCCAGTCCGGCAGCCGCCAGCACCCGGTTCGAATCCCAGAACAGGACGATGAAGGCGATCGCGGAGAGGATGACGCCGGTAAACGCGAAGAACAGCGCCACCAGCCCCCACGCCAGCAACGACACCAGTCGCGCAAATTGCTCTTCGACCTCGGTACCGATCAATTCGACGCGGGTCTGCGCGATGCCAAGCAGTGTGGCCAGCATTGCCTTGAGCGAGTCGAACAGACCGAGGTGCGGACTTTCTTCCGGCGCCAGCGCCGGATTGCGATCATCCATGCGCGCGCGTCATTTGCGGTTAATGAGAACGCCGATCACGATTCCCACAACCGCGGCGATGCCCACAGCAGACCACGGATTCTCGCGCAGGTAATCGTCCGCGGCCTTTGCGGCTTCGCGGGTTTGCTCAATGGCCACGTGCCCGGCATCGGCGATACGGGCCCTGGCCGCGCGGACGGAATCCTCCGCGCGGGCCCTCGCGTTGTTGACGTT
>CAZYTR010000105.1:0-8423 GCA_964650365.1 uncultured Alcaligenaceae bacterium
CGCTCTCGCGCCACCCGAGAAGGCAGCTCGATGAATGGCACGTCGAGTTCATGCACGAGAAGATCGTCCCGATCATCACCCAGAAGGCGCGTGATCTGGTGGAAAGCCACCACGAGGATGCGCGGGCCATCATCACTGCGACGAACAGCTTCGTTACCTGGCCGATTGCGCGCGCGTTCGGCATCGAGAACCTGATTGCGACCGAACCTGAGGAAGTGGACGGCGAGTTTACCGGCAGGGTAAAGGGAATCCCGTCCTTCCGCGAAGGCAAGGTGACGAGGCTCCAGAGCTGGATGGCCGAGCACGGTATTTCCTGGGACGCGCTGGAGGAGACTTGGTTTTACAGCGACTCGCTCAATGATCTGCCGCTGCTTTCGATTGTTAGCCACCCGGTCGCGGTGGATCCCGACGAGACCCTCAAGGAACACGCGCTCGAACACGACTGGCGCGTCATCAGCCTCCGGTAAACGCCGCCGGCCGGAGCGGCGCCGCCCGCCGCTCAAATGCGGCGCACACCCGGTCTCGCCTTTCTACATATTTATCGCTGGCGCCAGCGTTCTCGCGAGCCTGGCCGTGGGCGGCGTCGCGGTTTCTGTCCAAGACACGTTGGCGGCGGGCCGTGACAGGCTGTTGTTGCCGCGCGAGTCTATCGGGTACATGCCGCATGTATAATCGCCGCTTTTACGCAGCCACAACTTCCTCCGATACTTGATGATTCGGAAACTGCTTCGCCGGGTGTTCTCCGGCCGATCGTCACACTCCGCAGAGCCGCAGGTCGTCCCGCGCAGCAAACACGACGTTTCCCGCGACGGTATCAGTTCCAGTGCACGACGCGTCATCAGCACCTTGCAGGAGAAAGGCTTCGCCGCCTACGTCGTCGGCGGCGCGGTGCGCGACCTGCTGCTCGGACTCAAGCCCAAGGATTTCGACGTTGCCACCAGTGCCACGCCCGAACAACTGCGCAGCGCATTCCGGCGCTCGCGAATTATCGGCCGGCGTTTCCGGCTGGTGCACGTAATGTTCGGCAATGACACGGTGGAAGTTTCCACCTTCCGCGCCAGGCAGGGCAACGATCCGGACGAACAGGTGTCCGATGAACACGGGCGCATCCTGCGCGACAACGTGTTCGGCAGCCAGGAGGAGGACGCCACCCGCCGGGACTTCACCATCAACGCGCTTTTCTACGATCCGACCGGCGAAGAGATTCACGACTTCTGCGGCGGCCTGGACGACCTCAAGGCCCGGAGGCTGCGGATGATAGGTGATCCGGAACAGCGCTACCGCGAGGACCCGGTGCGCATGCTGCGCGCGGTGCGGCTTGCTGCCAAACTCGGCCTGAAGATCGAGGCCGGGACTCGCGAGCCGATCAAAAAACTGGCGCCCTTGCTTGCCAACGTTCCCTCCTCAAGGCTGTTCGAGGAAATGATGAAGTTGTTGTTCTCCGGCCACGCCACGGCCTGCCTTCTGCAGCTTCGCCACGAGGGCCTGCATCACGGCCTGCTGCCGATGCTGGACGTGATCCTCGAGCAACCGATGGGCGAGCGCTTCGTGATGCTGGCGCTGCAGCGGACCGACGAGCGCATTCGCGAGGACAAGCCGGTGTCTCCAGGCTTCCTGTTCGCGGCGCTGTTGTGGCACGAAGTACTGGCGGCGTGGAAGCTGGCGCAGGAGGAAGGCCTGAATCCGATGCCGGCGTTGTTCAAGGCGATGGATCACGTGATCCAAGTGCAGGCCGAAAAACTCTCGATTCCGCGCCGCTTCGGAACTGACATGAAGGAGATCTGGGCCTTGCAACCGCGCTTCCTTGGCCGTTCCGGGCGGCGGCCCTACAGCGTGCTCGCCCACCCGCGTTTTCGCGCCGGCTATGATTTTCTGGTGCTTCGCTGCGACAGCGGCGAAGTGGATGCCGAAGTCGCCGAGTGGTGGGGAACCTTCCAGAATGCCGACGAAGAAACGCGTACGCAGATGCTGCTTCCCGACCGCACTGCGCGCCGGCGCCGGCGGCGCCGCAAGCGCGGCGGCGGTAATCCTCCTGACAGCAGTCCTGTTCCCGTGCCGGCGGAATCCTGATGCCCGGAAATGCGCCGGCGGCGATTGCTTTTATCGGCCTGGGCAGTAATCTGGCCGATCCCCTGGTACAGGTAAGGCAGGCGCTCATGGAACTGGAATCGATCCCCGGCACCCGGGTAACTGCGTGCTCGTCGATGTATCGCACGTCCCCGGTCGGATGTCTCGAACAACCGGATTTCATCAACGCCGTCGCCTCGGTACAAACCACGCTCAAGCCGCAGGCGCTGCTTGCAGCGCTTCTTGCCATAGAGAATCGCCACGGACGCAGGCGCACGATGCGAAACGCCCCACGCACCCTCGACCTCGACCTGCTGCTTTATGGAGAAAAAGCCCTCGATGAGCGCGGACTGACGCTGCCGCACCCGCGGTTGCACGAGCGCGCTTTCGTGCTGGCGCCGCTTGCGGAAATCGCCCCCGGGGCCATGGTGCCGGGGCGCGGGCTGGTGCAGGAGTTGCTGGCGCGTGCGAATTGCAACGGAGTGAGCAAAATCGATGCTGCCTGAGAAATACCGCTACATCGTGGTCGAAGGACCGATCGGCGCGGGAAAGACCAGCCTCGCGCGTCGGCTGTCGGAACATGTAGGCAAAAGTTTGCTGCTCGAGGATCCGGATTCGAATCCATTCCTCGCGCGTTTCTACGAAGACCAACGGCGCTACGCACTGGCCACGCAACTGTTCTTCCTGTTCCAGCGAGCGCACCAGGTCGCGGGCCTGAAGCAGATCGATTTATTCGATCGCGGCACGGTCGCCGATTTTATCCTCGACAAGGACCCATTGTTCGCCAGCCTTACACTCTCGGACGACGAATTACATCTCTACCAGCGGATCTATGGCCACCTGACGCCGCAGTCGCCCACGCCAGACCTGGTGATCTACCTGCAAGCATCGCCCGAGAAACTGTTCGCGCGAGTGCGCAAACGCGCGCTCGCTTACGAGCGCAACATTTCGGAGCAATATCTCAGCCGGCTTGCCGATGCCTATCGCCGCTTCTTCTATCAGTTCTCCGCTGCACCGCTACTGATCGTAAACAGCGACCATCTGAATTTTGTTGATGATGCCAACGATTTTGATTTATTGTTGCGCCGCGTAACCGAAATGCGTGGACCCCGCGAGTTCTTCAGCCGCGGCGAATGAAGGCGGTTAACCGCAAAGGCGCAAAGACGCAAAGGGAAAGCAGAGAAAACCAAACGGAGCGTGTCAAAAAGCGGGGGGTTCGATTTGTCCCACCCAGTCGATATATCGCGGTAGCGCGACTATCCGCCTCTTTGCTTTTTAACCTCAAGTGTTTTTGCTTTCCTTTGCGTTTCCTTTGCGCCTTTGCGTCTTTGCGGTGAAAAGGTTCTTATGAAAGTAACGACGAGCGTTTTGCAGAAGATGCGGCAGGAGGATGACCGCATCACCATGCTGACCTGTACCGATGCCAGCTTTGCGGCGCTGCTGGATGCGGCAGGCGTAGATACGTTTCTGGTCGGCGATTCGCTCGGGATGACGATTCAGGGGCATGATTCGACGCTGCCGGTGACCATGGACGACATGGTTTACCACACGCGCATCGTTGCGCGCGGCGCAAGCCGCGCGCTGGTAATCGGTGACATGCCCTTCGGAAGTTACCAGCAGAGCCCGCAAAAGGCGTTCGAGAATGCCGCCAGGCTGATGAGCGCGGGCGCACACATGGTGAAGCTCGAGGGTGGCGAGGTGATGGCTGAAACCGTCGCGTTCCTGAGCGCGCGCGGTATCCCCGTTTGCGGCCACGTTGGATTGACGCCGCAATCGGTGCACGTGATCGGCGGCTACAAGGTGCAGGGCAAGACCGATGACGCCGCGCAGCTGTTGATTCATGCCGGCAAGACATTGCAGGACGCGGGAGCAAGCCTGATGGTGGTGGAATTGGTGCCTGCGGGCGTTGGCAAGGCGTTGACTGAAGCCCTGGCGATTCCGGTGGTGGGTATCGGGGCGGGGCCTCACTGCTCCGGGCAGATTCTCAATCTCTATGACATGCTCGACATCTATCCCGGCAAGAAGCCGCGTTTCGTGAAGAATTTCATGGACGGCTCGGTTTCGATCCGGGCGGCGGTCGAGCGCTTCGTTGGCGAAGTGAAAGCTGGTTCTTTCCCCGGGCCCGAACACAGTTTCTAAAGAGAGGCGCGAGGCACTAGGCGCGAGGCACTAGGCTCCAAGTTTTTGAGTTTAGAAGCATGAAAACAATGTTACTTCGCCGTACCATAGCGCCCGGCCTTACAAACCTAGTGCCTCGTGCCTAGCGCCTAATCTCCAATGAAAATGGAAGTCATAAAAACAATCAGGGAACTGCGCGAGCGGCTGAAGCGCGAATCGCAGGTCGCCTGCGTGCCGACCATGGGCAGCATTCACGATGGCCATCTGAGCCTGGTCAGGATCGCCCGCGAGCACGCTCCGGTCACGGTCACCACGATTTTCGTCAACCGCCTGCAGTTCGGGCAGGGCGAGGATTTCGACAAGTACCCGCGTGCCTTCGAGGAAGACCGCGCCAAACTGGAAGCCGAGGGCAGTACCATCGTTTTCGCCCCGGATGAAAAGCAGATGTATCCCGAACCGCAGGTCTTCTACGTCGATCTGCCCAAGATCGCCAACAAACTCGAGGGCCGCTTCCGGCCGGGCCACTTCCGGGGCATGGCCACCGTGGTGTTAAAGCTGTTCAATTCCGTACAACCCCAAATCGCCGTATTTGGCAAGAAAGACTATCAGCAATTGGCTATCGTGCGGCACATGGTCGACCAGTTCGCGTTGCCGATCATCATCATTCCGGCGGAGACGGTGCGCGCCGAGGACGGGTTGGCGCTTTCCTCGCGTAACCGTTTCCTGTCCCCCACGGAACGGAAGGAAGCGATTCGACTGCGCCAGGCCATCCTTCAGGTCAAGGAGGCGGTGGAAAGCGGTGACCGCAACTTCATCGCGATGGAGTATGCGGCCGGCGCGCTGCTCGCGCGCCACGACTGGAAAGTCGACTATGTCGTCGTGCGTACCAGGCGCGGGCTACGCCCGGAACCGCAGGACAAGGAACTTGTGGTGCTCGGCGCCGCGAAGCTTGGCACCACGCGCCTTATAGACAATCAGGAAATCCTTGCACCGTAAATGCCGTGACGATCGTGACGGCGTGACGGTCGTGACAAAAAATGCTGTCCGCTAACGCCTAGATACTCGCGTCCGCTATCTCTCATGGCTATTCTGTTTTACAGCGAAGCAGATTCGGCGGAGCCGTGGCGCGAGGCGTTCGCGCGTGAACTGCCGCAGATTCCGTTTCGCGTCTGGCCGGACTCGGGTCCGCCGGAAAGCGTTCGGTACGCGCTGGTATGGAAACCCCCTCAAGGGTTTCTCGCGCAGTTTGCAAACCTCAGGGCAATCCTCGCACTCGGTGCCGGTGTGGATCCGATTCCGACCGACCCCGCTCTGCCAAAAGGCGTGCCGCTGTTGCGGCTGGTGGACGTTGGCTTCCCCGCGCAGATGGCGCAATACGCGATGTACGCCGTGTTGCGATTTCAGCGCCGCATGGGCGAGATCGAGGCCCTGCAGCGACAAGCCCGATGGAACCAGCTCGATCCATTCTTCATCCGCGACTTTCCGGTCGGCGTGATGGGGCTGGGCGTCATCGGTGCGGTCGTGGCGCAGCGGCTCGCGGCATCCGGCTACGCCGTCGCAGGATGGGCGAAGAGCCCTAAACGGCTCGACGGCGTCGAGGTGTTCGCGGGAAGCGAAGCCTTCAGGAAGTTTCTATCCCGCTCCCGCGTCGTAGTCAACGCGCTACCGCTCACGCCGCAAACGGCGAACATCCTCGACGCGGCGGCCTTCGCTTCAATGCCAAGGGGAGGGTACGTCGTGAACATCGGTCGTGGCGCACATCTTGTCGATAGGGATCTGATCGCCGCGCTCGATAGCGGGCAACTGGATGGAGCAATGCTGGACGTGTTCCGCGAGGAGCCCTTACCTTCTTCGCACCCGTTCTGGCGTCACCCCAAGATCGTCGTCACGCCACATATCGCGGCGCCGACCATCGCCTCCGAAGTCGAGGCGCAGGTGATCGAGAACATCAGGCGACTGGAACGCGGCGACCCGCCAATCGGGGTTGTCGACCTGGAGAGCGGCTACTGAGAAATATCCCGAGTTTGTCCGAACAGTTGCATTGAGGGTCGCGCGGCATGTCAAAATCCTGTGGGTAGCCATTCGTGATCGCGTACAAGCGTCCCTGCACGTAGGGAGGCGCGATTCTACGCCTGCGAACACGCACCCCGGAGCCGCTCCGAAACTGAGGTAACAGCATTCATAAGATGTCGAAAAAGCAGTTAACGACGTGGATCAAGTGAAACGCATTTTTCTCCGCGGCCAATCATGGATCGTTCGTGATCAAGTTCAACTGGGAAGTCGCACGAGGTTCAATTTGGCAGATCCCGATTCGGGCGAGGCGATTGAAGTCCTTTGTCCACCTGACGAATTCGAGCCAATTGCCGAGCCGGCGCCCACTCTGGATCGGCGTTCGCTCACGCCATACGGTATTTGGCAGTCTATGCACGGTGCGCTTCGCGTGCAGACGCCACCTAAGGGCCGCTATGCCGCGTTCGTGGCCGGCAGAATCTCGCCCGAACCGTACCAGTTTGCTCCGCTTGCCAGATTGCTGAACGGTCCGCGCCGTAGTCTGCTGATTGCGGACGACGTCGGTCTCGGAAAAACAATCGAAGCGGGAATTGGCCTGCTCGAACTGATCGCACGTGGCGCAGGTAAACGCATTCTTCTTGTCGTGCCGCCTGGATTGATTCCGCAGTGGATCGACGAAATGCACGATAAGTTCGGGCTCGAGTTCCGGTCGATCGAGAATTCGTCCGCGCTCGATCGCGCGCAGACAGACCTTTCCGAGGGCCTGCAGCCGTGGGCGTACTTCGATCGCGTGATTACATCGACGGAATACCTAAAACGCCGCGAGATTCACGCCGCCGCGCTTGCGCATCCCTGGGATGTCGTGGTGGTGGACGAAGCCCACTACATGGCCGAGTCCGGCACTGCGGCGAATCCTTATGCGACGGCACGTACCCGTCTGGGCCCCAAACTTCGCGAGGCGTCGCGTGCACTTATTCTGCTGACTGCAACTCCTCACAATGGTTATCGGCACAGTTTCCGGTCGCTGCTCGAACTCGTAGAGCCGACGAACGCCACGCTGCATGGCCGCAACGAGCAAATTCAGCGGCGCGTGTCCCGCTCGATGATCCGGAGGTTGAAGCCCCAGATCGTGAAATCGGCGGCGGACGGTAGTTCGGCGCCTGCATTTCCGATTCGGTTGCCGGTGCAAAGGATTGAAGTGACTGGATTGAGCGAAGACGAGAAGGAGATCTTCCAACTCGTTACCGAGTACTGCGCAAAGACCATCAAAGCTGCGGCCGGGTCGCAAGAGTCCGATCTGGTGTCCTTTGCGATGCAAATCGTCAAGAAGCGCATGCTATCGAGCCGCGCGGCGCTGCGGCAGACCGTTCAGAATAGACTCGAAGCGCTCGCCAGCCGCCAGCCTGAAGAGCCGCCGTCCCGGGCCGAACTGCGCGAGCTTCAGGGGGATCTGCAGTTAACCGAGGCCACAGCGGAGCGCACCGCCAACCGGGTGCTGCGTGCGGCGGTCGCGCGCGACGCCAAAAGGCGCGCCGCCGAAAAGCAGCAACTCAAGACGATACAGAAACTCCTCGATCGCGTGATCGGTCAGCCGGACCCGAAAATCGCGGCGCTCGTGGCGGACCTAGAGAGAGACGTGCTTTCGAAGCCTGGAGAGAAGGCGATTGTCTTCACCGAATACCGCGACACGCTTGCCGCCCTACGCGAAACCTTTGCCGCGCATCTGCGCCTGAATAAGAGCTTCTCCGAATTGACGGGTGGCTTATCCGCGCGGCAACGTAAGCTTCGCATTGCGCAGTTTCACGAGTCCGATTGCCGGGTGTTGCTGGCCACCGACGCGGCGAGCGAAGGCCTGAATCTACAGCACCAATGCTGTCGCCTGTATCACTTCGAGCTTCCCTGGAACCCAAATCGTCTTGAACAGCGCAACGGCCGCGTGGACCGGCATGGGCAAACGCGAGCACCGATCATCCGCTATTTCTTCTATCCCGCCTCGCCGGAAGATCGCGTGCTTGACCGGTTGGTTCAACGTATCGCAACGATGCATGACGACCGAGTTTCGACCCCTGACATTCTCGGCATTCTGGAGGGCACTCGGCTCGAAGAAGTGCTGGGCCGGATCGAGTCGGACCAGGACGGCGAATCGAAGGGCCAATCGTTAATGCGCCTTTTCGAGGCGCGGCAAGACGAGTTCGCCTACCAGATTGCGCCGTTCCTCGTTGCCGGTG
>CAZYTR010000106.1:0-2197 GCA_964650365.1 uncultured Alcaligenaceae bacterium
TTGCGCTGCTCAAGCAGGGGCAGGGCGGGCGGGAGCAGCTGATGCGGATTCTTGCCGCCGCAGGAATGTCGGGAAATGGCCCACGCAGCCTCGTTGAAAACGCAGTGCGAGAATCGAAGGGGCTTGCCCTGGAGAGGCGACTGGACCTGGTCGCTGCGCTTGCTGACGCCTCTGGTACGTACCAAGTTCCCGAGTTTGCACGACTCATGACTATTGAAGAGCTTGTGCAACTCGCCGCTGATGGCCATGAAATCGGTTCCCATAGCATGACGCACTGCATGATGCCAGAGTGTGACGACCGCGCGCTGGTCTATGAGCTTTCAGAGTCTCGACATGTACTGCAGGCACGCGTCGGGCAGGCCATTGAATCCTTTTGTTATCCAAACGGCAATTTCGATGCCCGCAGCGCCAATGCAGTCGCCAAATCGGGCTATCACCGGGCGGTGACCACCACGTGGGGTCACAATGGGCAAGAGGCAGACCGATTCCAGCTTCGTCGCTATGACATGGATGCTGCACGTATGCGGGATCCCGGCGGGGCATTCATGCCCGCTCTTCTTGCCTTCCGAATGAGCGGGTTCTATCCCGGCCTGGGCTAACTGACCGAGGCGCAATTGCACCATCATCAGGTTCACCTGAGCCAGCAGCGTTCCGCCACTTATTCACGCCGCCGAGCATCGTGCGGCTGATCTTCGCAAGAAGGCGAGCGAGGCTCGGTGAGCTTTCCCGCTTCGCCCCACGGTGTTGCATGGCCTGCCCACGTAGCGGCGTCGCTCACCTACCGCCTAGTTCCCCTCAATGCACAACTTTGTGCGAGGACGGCCCATTTAACTGCGCTGGGGGCTGGCGTAAGAGCGATATAGTGCCGAGCGAATCCAAACGGATTTGACAAGCGAGTGCTGGCCCGAACTTCACCACGCAACGTTCGCGAAGTGTGCGGCAGATTACGTAGCGAATTGCGGAATACGGCTCGCGCGAAATCGCATCATCTCCGGATATCACTTTAGTGTCATCCTGAATCTGTGCCGCCCGTGCGGAGGAAATACGGGCCCGCTTGGCGACCGCGGCTCGCGGCGCACGAATGACCGTAGTACGCGTGGGCCCGCCGTCTCACCTCAGTAACCGTGCGGTGGTTGTCGCTGACGAGTTGTCCCGCTGTCGTCGCCGGGCGACAGCACGCGAATTTTTCTTCACCACCGTGACGCAATTTATTTCTGATGTCGCCAGGAGGCGCCACTTTGGTGGAACTCCTAATCCCGTTTTCGCATCCTAAGAAACGCCACCGCGATTAAGCAAGGACTGAACAATCATCCCCTTGCGGCGGTTGACCGCGGCGCAGCGTAGCAACACGGCACATTCTTTGCGTTTACTACACACGTACTTGCCATCCATCAAAGGCAAACCCGGCGCGAGCCGGGGACGCAAAGTCACCGGCCTCGGAGCGCGTCCGAGGCAGCGGAACCGCTGGATGAACGGTCTGGTCTGTCACGAGTCTGGCGCAGCGTATCGGCTGCCAACGAGACGTGGCAGTGTCCTTTCGCCGGTCCGTTCTCTCTGCTGCGCCCCCTCCTTGCGTCCATGCATACGGCTAATGCGAGGAGTGAACCATGGGGCGCACCTTCTTCATGTCGAACCACAAAATGGTCAGATCAAGAATTCTTTTGAGGGTTTTTCTCGTGGCGTTGTTTGCGGCTGTCGGCCTCTCCGGCTGCGGGGGGGGAGGGGCCGAAGTGGAAGTGGCTGCGCTGGCGTCTGCCGACACCACAGCACCGATGGTGTCTTCCACGTCTCCCGCCGACGGCGCCACCGACGTTGCGCTGAACACGTCGGTATCTGCGACCTTCACCGAACCGATGACAGACTTCACGCTGACAACGGCGACCTTTACCCTGGCACCGGAGGGCGGGGCGAACCTCGCCGGTACGGTCACGGTCAGCGGCAACACCGCCACCTTTACGCCCGCGGCCGCCCTGGCCGCGAGCACCACGTACACCATGACCATTACCACCGACGCGCAAAGCGTTGCCGGCGTTCGACTGAATGGCAAGTTTAGGGGAAAATTCACCACCGGCGCAGCTCCCGATACGACACCACCGACGGTGTCCTCCACCTCCCCCGCCAATGGCGCCACGGGCGTTGCGATGAACACTTCGGCATCGGCGACCTTCTCGGAGCCGATGACAAACGCCACGCTGAC
>CAZYTR010000107.1:0-7923 GCA_964650365.1 uncultured Alcaligenaceae bacterium
GGCCATGGTCATCGCTTCGATCTGATCATGCGTGACGTAAATCGAGGTGGTCTTCAGGCGCTGGTGCAGTTCCTTGATCTCGGTGCGCATCTGCACCCGCAACTTGGCATCCAGGTTCGACAGCGGTTCGTCGAACAGAAAGACCTGCGGGTCGCGCACGATGGCGCGGCCCATGGCTACGCGCTGGCGCTGGCCGCCCGAGAGCTGGCGCGGGTAACGGTCGAGGTAGTCAGTGAGCCCCAAGATCTGTGCGGCTTTGTCCACGCGCCGGCGCATCTCCTCGCTGCTTCTGCCGGCCAGCTTCATCGAGAAGGCCATGTTGTCGAAAACCTTCATGTGCGGATACAGCGCATAGTTCTGAAAAACCATGGCGATGTCGCGCTGCTTGGGCGGCACATTGTTGACAACGCGATCGCCGATCATGATTTCGCCTTCGGATATTTCTTCGAGGCCGGCGATCATGCGCAGCAGCGTGGACTTGCCGCAGCCGCTTGGGCCGACCAGCACCACGAACTCGCCGTCGGCGATGGATATGTTCACGCCATGGACGACCCGGGTGCTGCCGAAGGATTTGCGGACCTGCTTGAGCTCTACCGAGGCCATTTACGCGAACCTGGAGCGGTACTGATCTGATGGTCGCGGCACGCGGATCGCGCCGACAGGAAGGGCGGTGCTGCGGTCCGTCCCCTCCCCCTTTGTAATAGTTTTGTCCGCCGCAGTCTAAAGTAAACCGCTGCGCAGCGGCAAGGGCGAATCAGGCCTCCGGGCTGCCTGTGGCATACTAGCGCCTCGCGATCGTTCTGAAAAAATCATAGGGGGAGATTCAGTGGCCGGAAGACTCAGCGGCAAGGTGGCTTTCGTCACCGCGGGTGCGCAGGGCATCGGACGCGCGACTGCACTCGCATTCGCGCGCGAAGGCGCGAAAGTCTGGGCCACCGACGTCAACGAGGCAAAACTCGCGGAACTCAAAGGCAGCCCCGGCATCGAAGTGCGCAAACTCGATGTGCTAAAGGACGCCGAAATCGAAAAACTCGCGAAGGAAATCGGCACGCCGAACGTCATCTTCAACTGCGCCGGCTTTGTGCATCACGGCACCATACTGCAATGTTCGGACAAGGACTGGGACTTCTCCTTCAACCTGAACGTGCGCAGCCATTATGTCGTCATCCGAACTTTCCTGCCGAAGATGCTGGAAGCCGGCGGCGGCTCGATCATCAACGTCGCCTCCGTGGCTGGCAGCATCAAGGGCATCCCGAACCGGTTTGTCTACGGCGCGTCGAAGGCAGCGGTGATCGGACTCACCAAGTCGGTAGCGATCGAGTATGTGAAGCAGGGCATCCGCTGCAATGCGCTGTGTCCGGGCACGGTGGATACGCCATCGCTGGGAGAGCGCATCAACGCCTTCGATGATCCGGTGCAGGCGCGCAAGGACTTCATCGCGCGCCAGCCGATGGGCAGGCTCGCAAAAGCCGAGGAACTTGCCGAACTGTCGGTATTCCTCGCCTCTGACGAATCGGTTTTCATGACCGGCCAGGCCGTGATCATGGACGGCGGCATTACGATTTAATTCAAACGCGCTCAACACGAAGGTACACGAAGGAAAGGCAAGAAAGGTTCACGAAGGAGAACCAGCGATTGGACGGTAATCGGGGCAAGACCGAAGAAACATTCAGACAGGACGGCCTCCATGCTTTTCGATTGTTACGCCTGGTTTCTTCTTTGTCTTTCCATCGTGAACCTTCGTCTTTCCTTCGTGTACCTTCGTGTGAAATGATCTTGAACTTTACAGCAGGAGATAAAAATGAAGCTGGTACGTTACGGAGAAGCAGGGAAAGAGAAGCCGGGAATTCTGGATGCACAGGGGGCGATTCGCGACCTGTCCAGCGTGCTGAAGGACATCGACGCGGCCGCGGTATCGCCCGAGGGCCTGGCCAGGCTGCGCGGCGTGAAGGTGGACAGCTTGCAGAAGGTGAGCGGAAATCCGCGCCTTGGACAGCCGATCGCGAACGTGCCCAAGCTCATCTGCATCGGGCTGAACTATGCGGATCACGCCAAGGAGGCCAATCAGGCAATCCCGGCCGAGCCGGTGGTATTCATGAAGGCGATCAGCGCCATCACCGGACCGAACGACGATGTGAAGTTGCCGAAGGGTTCGAAGAAGGGCGACTGGGAAGTGGAGCTCGCCTTTGTGATCGGCAAGAAGGCACAGAGCGTGACCGAAGCCGATGCCCTGAATTACGTGGCGGGCTACATGATCTGCAACGATGTTTCCGAACGCGAGTGGCAGCTCGAGCACGGCAGCCAGTGGTCCAAGGGCAAGAGCTTTGACACCTTTGCCCCGATTGGCCCCTGGTTGGTCACCGCCGACGAAATCAAGGATCCACAGAACCTCTCCATGTGGCTGGACGTGAATGGCCAGCGCAAGCAGACCGGCAACACAAACACCATGATCTTCGGCGTGAAGAAGCTGGTTTCCTACCTGTCCTACATGTGCACGCTGGCACCCGGTGACGTAATCAGCACCGGCACCCCGCCCGGGGTCGGCCTGGGCATCAAGCCAGCGCCCCAGTTCCTCAAGGCAGGCGACGAGATGCGGCTGGGAGTCGACGGCCTGGGCGAGCAGAAACAAAAAGTGTTTGGCGGCTGAGGCCGGTGGCTGGAAACCAGGACCCAGGTCGCCACCCCGTCACGTCGTTACGACAGTCACGACAGTCACGATAGTCACGCGAATAAGGCGCACGCCGGTGCGCCTTTTTTGTCGTCGGATTCGGGCTATGATGGTTCGACACGATCCCGGAATAACTCTCATGAATCGCCTCGCGGCACTTCTGGCACTCGGCGTTTTTGCAACGGGAAACGCCCTTTCGGTCGAACAGGAACTCGGTCCGGATGAGATGGGCGTTTCCGCACCGGCGCAGATCACGTATTCGCTGGACGCCAAGCCAAAACCGGCGCGGTTGGATTTCGACTTTCGCTCCGGAGATTCGAATGCCTGGATCAACGACGACGGCGACTTTCAAGTCAGGGGCTGGATCAAGCACAGCGGATTGCTGTGCGCCACTTACCGTATGGGCGTGCGATTCGGCGTTGGGTCGCCGGGATGCCTGAACGTGGAATGGATCACCGAGCCGCTTTTCGTCACTCACGAATCGCAGTGCAACGACGCGCGCGTCCAGCACGCCGGCGGCGATAACGATGCCGAGCTCGGCAAACGGCTGCCCACGATCACCTGTGTGGAGCGCGTTGTCCGCTGCGCCGGCAACTGCAAGTAGTCCGCACTCGATCGCCGGAACCCGGTAATTGCATCGCTCAATGCCACAATCAACACCGCGTTCCCACCGTCTTTGCACCGCACCGATGATGGACTGGTCGGACCGGCATTGCCGGTTCTTCTTCCGCCAACTGTCACCGCATGCGATGGTTTACACCGAGATGGTAACCACCGGCGCGCTGATCCACGGCGACGCCGAGCGGCACCTGCGCTTCCACCCCGCCGAACATCCGGTCGCGCTGCAGATCGGCGGCAGCGAGCCCGTGGATCTCGCCCGCTGCGCGACACTCGGGCAGGCGTACGGATACGACGAGGTCAATCTGAACTGCGGATGCCCGTCCGAGCGCGTGCAGCACGGCGCCTTCGGGGCCTGTCTGATGGCCGAACCACAACTGGTGGCCGATTGCGTGAAGGCGATGCAGGATGCCGTGGCTGTCCCGGTGACGGTGAAGCACCGCCTGGGTATCGACTCGATCGAGGACTACGACTTCGTGCGCCGCTTCGTCGCGACCGTCGCCGCCGCGGGCTGCAGGACTTTTCTCGTCCACTCCCGGAATGCCATCCTGAAAGGCCTGTCGCCGAAGGATAACCGCACGGTTCCTGCGCTTAGATACGACTACGTCTATCGGCTGAAGCGGGAGTTCCCTGAACTTGAAATCGTCATCAACGGCGGTGTGGAAACGTTGCAGGCGATCGAGCAACACCTCCAGCACGTGGACGGCGTCATGCTCGGGCGCGCGGCTTATCACGATCCCCATGTGCTCGCCGCCGCGGAGGCGAGGATGTACGGTGAACCGCCGCCTGCGCGTGCTCAGATCGCACAGGCGATGTTCGAGTACGCCTGCGAAGAAGTTGCGCACGGCACTTCGTTGCGCGCCATCGCACGTCACATGCTCGGTCTCTAT
This sequence comes from uncultured Alcaligenaceae bacterium, assembly GCA_964650365.1. Taxonomy (GTDB): domain Bacteria; phylum Pseudomonadota; class Gammaproteobacteria; order Burkholderiales; family JACQAP01; genus JACQAP01. The sequence continues at coordinate 4,177 of CAZYTR010000107.1, forward strand.
CACGGGCAACCCAATGCCAGGCTGTGGCGGCGCATGCTTTCGGATGCCGGCATGCTCGCCGCCAACCGCCCCGAACTGCTGCTGCAGGCAGTGCGCGCGACCGAGACCACACAGGCCGAGTTCGCCGCGGTGGCGTGAAGCCGTCCGGGCATCAGGGCACGACCACCTCCACGTATCGCGGCAGCAGGCTGAAGCGAATCGGCGTCGCACCGATCAGCTCACCGTCGGCCTCGCTGTTCGCCGGCACCGGGCCGGACATTTCCACGCAGCGGGTTCGAAACGTGCGCACCTTGCGATAGGTGGGCAGCGTACCGTCGAACAGCTTCTTCAGATTCAGCAACAGCTCCCAGAGCGAGACTTGATCCACCACAGTGAGGTCGAACAGCCCATCGTCGAACTCGGCGCGCGGTGCGACCAGCATGCCCCCGCCGCAGTACTTGTTTATCGACGCGAAGGCAAGAAACACTTTTCCTGTAATGTTCTGCTGGTCAAATCGAAGCTCGAGTTCGGGCGCGCGAAACGACAGCAGGCTTGCCGGCAACGCCAGCAGATAGGACACGGCACCGAGGCGGTCGTCCCGGGTACGCTCGACCACATGCGCATCGAAGCCCACGCCGGCGGCGTTGATGAAGAAGCGTCGCAACTTTTCCACGCCGACTTCCGCGACGCCGACGTCGTGACCCAGCACGCGTCCGCGCGCAAGTACCGCGACCGCGTCGCGATAGCGTGTCGGGATGCGGTGAGTCCGTGCCCAATCGTTTCCCCGTCCGACCGGCACCAGGCCGAACACGGCTTCGCCCTCGCCGACGCCCGACGCAAGCGCCCCGTTGAGCATCTCATTAAGCGTGCCATCTCCGCCGATGGCGAGGAACTTGCGGAAACCCGATCGCGCCGCATCTGCGGCGAGCTTGACGGTGTGGCCGCGGTATTCGCTGGCAACCAGTGCCACGGCCAGCCCGGCTTCCCGCAGGAGCACGGCGATTCGCCCTCGGTCGCGCGCACCGCGCCCTCCGCCCGAAACCGGATTCGAGACCGCGAACCATTCATTTTCCAGGTTGTCCTCCCCGCCTGCGTCGCATGCTCAACGCGCTTTCGTCCTCGCGATGATATGCCGGCACCGGTTTCGCGGCCAGTTCGCATCCGGTCATGGCTCGGCTGCGGAACTGGAATAAACTTGCGGCAACCGCGCGCTGGAACTCGGCAACGTGCGATAAATGCCGGGATAAGCCCGTAGCGGCGACACTGAATCGATCCACAAACATGACTGCAATCCGCTTCGACACCTACTACCGCTACAACGACCTGGTGCGTTTCCTCACCGGCTGGGCCGAAGCGCATCCCGATCTGGTGCGGCTCGAGCCGATAGGAAAGAGCTATGAGGGGCGCGAGATTTACGTGGTGCGCGTTACCAGCTACAAGACGGGGCTGGACGTGGACAAGCCCGCCTTCTGGGTGGACGGCAACATCCACGCAACCGAACTGGCAGGTTCCGCGGCATGCTTGCATCTCATCCAGCGCCTGCTCACTGGCTACGGGCGCGATCCCGAAATCACCCGCTGCCTCGACACCCGCGCGTTCTACGTCTGTCCGCGGGTCAATCCCGATGGCGCGGAATGGGCGCTCGCGGATGTGCCAAAGCTCATCCGTTCCAGCACCCGGCCCTATCCGTACGAAGAGGAACCGGTCGGCGGATTGATGCGGGAGGACGTGGACGGTGACGGGCGCATCCTGTCGATGCGCATTCCCGACCCCAACGGACCGTGGAAACTTTGCTCAGAGGACCCGCGCATTCTGGTCCGCCGCGAGCCGACCGAGACCGGCGGACAGTATTACCGCTTGCTGCCCGAGGGTCGACTCGAAGACTACGACGGGGTGACCATCAGACTGCAGGCGCGCAGGGAGCGGCTGGATCTCAATCGCAACTTTCCGGCGCACTGGCGCACCGAGAATGAACAGGTCGGCGCCGGCCCCTTCCCGACCTCCGAACCGGAGATCGCCGCGATCGCCGGTTTCATTGCCCGGCACCCCAACATCACCGGCGCGTGCGCGTTCCACACTTACAGCGGCGTGCTGCTGCGTCCGTACTCGCATCTGGCAGATGAACAGATCCCGCCGGAAGACTTGTGGATCATGCAGAAGATTGGCGCGAAGGGCACCGAAATGACCGGCTATCCGCACGCCTCGGCGTATCACGAGTTCCGCTATCACCCGAAGGAAGTCATCACCGGCGATTTCGATTCCTGGATGTACGACCATCGCGGCGTGTACGCCTGGACCGTGGAAATCTGGAGCCCCCAGCGCGAGGCCGGCATCGGCGATTACAAGTACATCGAGTGGTACCGCGAGCATCCGCTTGCAGACGATCTGAAACTCATGAAATGGAATGACACCGTCCTGAAAGGCAAGGGCTTCGTGGACTGGTATGCGTTCGACCATCCCCAGTTCGGGCGCATCGAGCTCGGCGGCTGGAACAGCCTCTACACCTGGACCAATCCACCGCATCATTTGCTGGAAAGAGAAATCGCGCCGTTTTCACGCTGGCTGGTGTGGCACGCGCTCATTTCCCCGCGACTGGAAATTCTCGAGGCCTCCGCCACGGCTCTCGGCAAAAATGCCTGGCGCATCAGGCTGGTAGTGCAGAACAGCGGCTGGCTGCCGAGCTACGTGACCAGGATGGCGAAACAGAAGAAACTTGCACGCGGTGTGGTGTGCGAAATCGAACTGCCGGAAGGCGCGCGGCTCGAAACCGGCAAACTGCGCGAGGAACTCAACCAACTCGAAGGCCGTGCCTACAAACCCGCTGCTGCCAACACCTGGGCAGGATCAAGCGCGGACGAGACCGACGACAGGCTGAAAGTGGAGTGGGTGGTGCGCGCGTCCACAGGCGCGACGCTAAGACTGACCGCGCGGCACGAGCGCGCTGGCACAGTGCGCACGGAACTGCGCTTGGAGTGACCTGCGATGAAGACACTGCTTCTTGTTCTCATGTGCTGCCTGGCGTTTGCAGCGTACGCCGACGAACAAGCCCCCTCGACTAGCGACCGGTTGAAATCCGATGCCAAAGGTTTCGCCGGCAGTGTCGCGAAAGCGACGAAGGACGTGGGCAAGCAGATCGGCACCGGCACCAAGAAAGCCGTCGCAAGCATAAAGACAGAAGCAAAGAAGACCGACGTCAAGCAAGGCGCTCGCGGGGATGGCAGCGCAAAACACCCAAACGAAAAAATGGACACCGCAAAGGCGGGCAGGAAGTAGATCTCAGGCGCGCTCCGATGTCGTTCCGGGGTCGCGTGAACCGCATCCAGAACCTCGGCAATTCCGGCCCGATTTCGATTTGTTCTTGTCAATGAGGGGCTTGAGTAATACAATGGGCCATCGTCGCCAATCCGCACCAACGGTGCAGACGCTGTCGGGCGACGAGCAAGTCCGCGGACTCCCGCCGAAATTCAGGGGCCACGCGTCCCTGACCAGGCAACATCCAGCTCAGCCGATTCCGATGTTCGACATCCGGTATACGGTTTGCCACAGGCCGGCAATGTTTGCGCCCGTGACGAGTCCGCAATAGAGAAATACGGGTTTCAATGGAGGCAAGACATGCAGAAGCAGACCGTTCCCACCGCGCGTTACGTTGAGTTGCTCAACGAGGAAATCAAACGGCACCCTTACTACCAGAAAGGGATGCAGTTTGTCGCGGCACCCTCCCCTTATACCGCCCCCCAGTTGCTGGATGTCACGTGGGACAAGGAAAAA
>CAZYTR010000108.1:0-7400 GCA_964650365.1 uncultured Alcaligenaceae bacterium
GATGTCGGTGACGCTGATGGGCACGATCATGGCTGCGACCACGGGCATCGTCGGCGCCTCCGTCGTAATGCTGACGCTCATCGCGTTGCCGACGATGCTCGAGCGCGGCTACCAGAAGGAGCTTGCGGTCGGCACCATCGCTTCCGCGGGCACGCTGGGCATTCTGATCCCACCATCCATCATGCTGGTGATCATGGGCGATCTGCTGTCGGTATCAGTGGGAACGCTGTTCGCTGCGGCCGTGATCCCCGGCCTGATTCTTTCGCTGCTATATCTCGTCTATATCGGCGTGTTGAGCTTCTACAAACCGGAACTCGCGCCGCCGTTGCCGGCCAACATCGGCCCCAAGACCCGGGCCGAGTTCTGGCAGATGATCGGCAAGAGCTTCCTTCCACCGACTTTCCTGATCGTGCTGGTGCTGGGTTCAATTTTCGCTGGTTGGGCCACGCCGACCGAGGCGGCCGGCGTGGGCGCCTTCGGGGCGATCCTGCTCGCCCGGTTCAACGGGCGGCTCAACATGAAGGCGATGAGGGAAGTCATCGAGAACTCGGCGCTGACCAACGCCATGGTGTTCTTCATCTTCTTCGGCGCGACGCTGTTCTCGTTCGTGTTCCGCTCGCTCGGCGGCGACGACATCGTCAAAGAGATTCTCGCGGCCATGGGCTTGAACACGGGCTGGGAAATTCTGACTTTCCTGATGGTGCTGGTGTTCGTGCTTGGTTTCTTCTTCGACTGGATCGAGATCTGCCTCATCGTCCTACCGGTATTTGCGCCGGTGCTGCAAGGCGTGGACTTCGGCCCGCACATCGGCGAAGGCGCGCCGCTCGTATTCCTCACCTGGTTCATCATCATGATGTCGGTGAACCTGCAGACCTCGTTCCTGACCCCGCCGTTCGGCTTCACGCTGTTCTACATGAAGGGAACGGTACCGCGCTCGGTGACGATGGCGCATATCTATCGCGGCATCATTCCCTTCGTGGCACTGCAAGTCATCGGCCTGATCCTGGTGATCGTGTTCCCGCAGATCGCACTGTGGCTGCCGCGCTCGGTGGGCTTCCTGGACTGAGCCAAGTCGTGGCCGGCAGCCGACAGATGAACAAGATCGGGGGCTCAAAATGATCCGGAATTTCTGTCGTGCGGCCGTCGTGCTGGCATGGGCGTCGGCCGGCGTATCGATGGCCGCCGCCGAGACCATCAGGATCGCGGTGATCGATCCGTTCAGCGGCCCGGCGGCGCTACAGGGAGAGATGGGGAGCCGCCATTCCCAGATGGCGGTGGACGAGATCAATGCGCGCGGCGGTGTGCTGGGCGGCGCCAGGCTGGAACTGGTGCTGTTCGACAACAAGTCCAGCCCGCAGGAAAGCCTCGTCGTGCTCAAGCAGGCGATCGATCAGAATATCCGGCTGATCACCCAGGGCGTCGGTTCGCATGTCGCGCACGCGCTGACCGACGCCGTGGTCAAATACAACCAGCGCAATCCCGGGCGCGAGATCCTGTACCTGAACAACGGCGCGACCGACACGGTTCTCACCGAGGAGAAATGCAATTTCTGGCACTTCCGCTTCGACGCCAACCTGGACATGAAAATCGATGCGCTGACGGGCGTCCTGTCCACGCAGAAGGCCGCAAAAAAGCTCTACCTGATAAACCAGGACTACGCCTACGGGCACTCGTTCCGGCGCGTGGCGAGGGAAATGCTCGGCAAGAGGCGTCCCGACATCGAGATCGTGGGAGATGAACTGATCCCGCTGGGTAAAGTGAAGGACTTCGCCCCTTATATCGCCAAAATAAAATCCAGCGGCGCGGATACGGTGCTGACCGGAAACTGGGGCAGCGACCTCGCGCTGCTGATCAAATCAGCAGAAGACTCCGGGCTGAACGCGACGTTCTATACCAACTACGGCTTTCTGGTCGGCACACCGCGCGCCTTCGGCGCTGCCGGCGCCAACCGCGTCAAGACGGTGGCGGGCTGGAACGCCAACATCGCAGGCCATCCCCTCGAACGCTACTACCTGGACTACAAGAAGCGCTTCAGGGAGGACTGGGGATTCATGGCGTACAAGTACTTCGTCGAGATGCTGGCGCGCGCGATCGACGAGGCCGGTTCGGCGGAACCAGTCAAGATCGCAAAGGCGCTGGAAAACATGCGCTATGACGGCGGAGTCGGAGAAGTGTGGATGCGTGCCGATGATCACCAGATAATCATGCCGCTTTATGTTTCGACTTTCGTCAAAGCCGGCACGCCTGACGTGAAGCATGACGCCGACGATACCGGTTACGGTTGGAAGTCCGATGTGCGCATTGAGGCGAAAGACAACATCCTGGCGACGACCTGCAAGATGGAAAGGCCCTGAAACGAGTGAAGGGGTGAAGGGTGAATGAGTGAAGGGTAAATACCGGATATTCCCAGAACCATTGACGAAGCCCCGCTCAGGCGGGGCCTTTCGTTTCGGGACCGTGGACTATGATTGGTGCATAACCGCCCCTCGTTATCGCGTCTCCCGCCTGGTCGAATTTTGTGGGCGTGGCCGGGGCGAGAAACAACGGCAGGTCTTTGATTGTCGAATTGTTATTGCCTCTTTCGTGAGGGAGCCAGGGTCCGGGACCCGGGCTGCTTTTTCAGGGAGACCGATGCCCAACAGTTCGAAGGGCATCTCGGCGCTTTACGAAACACTGGACGTACCGAAATGACACTTTCATACTAGGAAGAACAAAACCTGACCGGGAGCACATTGATGCCCCCGGCATGCCTTCTGCAGCAAATCCAAAATGGTTGAGTCACGCTCTTGGCGTGGCTCCCCGAAAAAAAGTTTTGCCGCCATCCTTCAATAGTGGCGGATCTCCCTGGCGCCTTCTAGCCCGGAATCAAACAGAAAAATCCGGACGCTCGCAGAGCGTTCTTAAACTATTCGGTGGAGGAAAAATGAACACGACAAAGAAATTTATCTGCTTGGGATTGCTGGCAGCGTGGCTCGCCGGCCCTACCGTCAGCTTTGCTGGCAAATGTGCTGGAACCAATATAAACAATCTGGTTTCTTGGGAGCCCACTGAAATCGCAAAAGGCACCACGTTGGCAATCATGCGAATAACCAGTGTCACGGTTAGCGATGATCCCAGTGCGGCCTATCACCTGATATCCGGGGAATGCATTGGGCAATTCCTCACCACGCCGGACGGGAAGACCGTGGGTAGCGGCAGTTGCGCGCGCCGGGACAAAGACGGAGATGTACTCAATGAGGAATGGGTTGCGACCGATGGCGCCGGCAACAAAGGCACTTTGAAGATGGCAGGAGGGACCGGCAAATTCGCCAACGCCAAGGGATCGGCGCAATGGGAGTTCAGCCAACTGCAGGGAAAGATGGCCGCGGTCCGTTGGGTCGGTAACTGTCAGTAGCGGTTGAAGGGGCGATCGGCGGGGGTCATCAGTTCGCTCGCGCCACCGTTGTCAATTGAGCACAAACGGTGTGCGCCAAACGCAAGACCTGGCACCGCATTTTAAGAAAACGAGAGGAGAGGAAAATGAGTGCAAGAAAGTTGCTGAAGGCGTTTCCGCTCACTGCAGCAGCGTTCATGACTGCGCTGCTTGTCGTAAACGTTGCATGGGCGCAGCAGCGCTACCCGATCGAAACCAATTCCGAGTGGCAAGCGGAAGGCAAATACACGCAGCAGCACGTCATCGACGCGGGCGACATCCCGGGGCATCAAATCCGCATCCTAGAGCTTCGCCGGACTTACAACGAGAAGAGCCGCTTCGCGGTTTCGGGTGTGAAGGTCAAGGAAAACTGGATATGGGGATACTCAGACTACGTCAAAGGCGTCGGAAAAGCTTGGGGTTACGCGGTCTGGACTCTCGAGGACGGCGGCAAGGTTTTCCTAGAGTACTCGGGGAGCGCGAACACACAGCCGACCGGGCCCGGCGTGGTCGAGGGCACGTATCACGGCACCGCGAGATTGACCGGCGGCACCGGCAAATACAGCGGCATCCGCGGAACGATGACCGACGCTGTCGAGTTCAACACTGATCCGACGAGCGGATATAACCGCGGCAACAGCAAGGGCGAGTACTGGTTCGTGGAATAGTGGGCTAGAAAGCCCTCCACAGCAGCGATAGACCGCTCGCCACCAGCAGCACACTGATGAAGCCGCCGACCTGTTCGCGGGAAAGTTTCGCGTGCAGGCGGTGGCCGATGGTCAGTCCGATCAGCATCGATGGGACGAGAAGCAGTATGCCCCGCCACACTTCATTTTGCAGCATTAGTCCGGAAAGCCGGAACACCAGACGCCGATAACGCGGCTCCACTCAGGAGGGGATCGGCAGGCCCGACCGCTTCGCGGCTTCAACCAGACGCTCGTCAAATGCGACGAAGGATAACGCTGCCGGGGACTGGTCCCGAAGCCACAGCGCACTGGCGAGATGTATGGCGTCGAAACCTCGCAGACCGTAGTGTTCCGCAGTTTCGCCGGATAACCTCACGAGAGCAGGAGAAAGTTCAACGCGGAGAAACTTGTCCCAATCAAGGTTCAATTTAGTTGTCCGTTCGCGATGTCGCCTATCTGAGGAGGACTTGTTCCTCAGCAAGCGGGCAAAGGTTGCCCGCGTCTCGGCATAAGTCACCACTGACGTAGCTACCGCTTCAGCGCGATCGACGAGGGCTCTCGTTTTGCCCGACATTGTTTCGCGCACATAGAGCTTCACCAGTGCCGACGTATCCAGGTAGAGGATCAACGGCGATCCTCGGATACCCAGTCGGCGAGCGAAATCCCTTTTGGCATGACTTCGCCTTTCCGAAGTCCGCTGGGTTTACCCCCATTCCAGAGAATGCCGGGCGTGTTTGCGAGTTCCTTTAGAGAAGACTTCTGTTTGATTGGAATGATTTTTGCCACTGGACGGCTATGAATGCTGACCGTTATGGTTTCGCCGGCCTCGACTTGACGAATGTACTGACTCAAGTTGGCTTTCAGATCGCGGATGCTGGTGTCCATAAATGTGTCCCTATTCAGAATTTGTAGTCACATTTTAATGCAAATCCGGCGGTCTTGGGGAGCAGAAAGGCGGGTTTACAACGCTTTCCACAGCAGGGACAGTCCGCTGACCACAAGCAGCACACTGATGAAGCGGCCGACCTGCTCGCGAGATAGCTTAGCGTGCAGGCGGTGGCCGATTGTCAGTCCGATCAGCATCGAGGGGAGGAGCAGCAGCACGCCCCACCACACTTCCTTCTGCAGCATCAGTCCGGATAACAGGAATACCAGCAGCCGGAATCCGGTGCTGCACGAAAAAACCGCGGACAGCGTGGCGCGCATGCGCGCGTGGTCGGGTATGCGCGCGTTCAGGTACGCAGCGTAAAGCGGTCCGCCGACTCCAAAAAGGCCGCCCATCAATCCCCCGAACAATCCGGTGGGAATTCCCCACCAGCGCGAAACGCTCCTGTTCGGGGTCTTTGCGATCAGCCGGTAAATGCCGTAGCCGGTGACGACTGTCCCGAGCAGGATCACCGTCGCCTGCTTGGGCAACGTGGCCAGCAGGGTCACGCCGGCCAGGATGCCGGCGATCATCGTCGGCACGAGGAATTTCAGCTCCGTGGTTTCCACGTTCTCGCGAAACTTGATTCCGGTAGCCGCGGTCGCAAGAAAATCCACCAGTACCACCAGGGGAACCACCGTCTGCAGGGGCAGGAAGTGAACCAGCAGTGGAATGCTTACCAACGCCGAACCGAAGCCGGAAATGCCGAGAATGATGTAAGCCAGCAGACCGATGAGCGGCGTGGCAATCAGGGTTTCGAGCGGAAAGGGCATGGCTCGTGGATCGAAGGAAGGCGCGGAGTTTATCAGACGCGCTCCCCTATAATGCTCCATCCATTCCAGGCGCAAAGGATGCAGTCATGCAGGGGCAGCAACGCGTCGTACTGGTCCATGGTTTGTGGATGAACGGTGTGGCGATGCTGCCGCTCGCTTGGCAGTTGGCGCGCCGTGGATTCGATGTAGTGCGCTTTTCCTATGCGTCCGTCAGGGACGGCCTCGATCAAAATGCCGGCCGGCTGGCGAGTTTGTGCCGGGAGCAGGGGACCGAGCCACTCCATCTTGTCGGCCACAGCCTGGGCGGGTTGCTGATTCTTGCGGCACTGGAAAAAAACAAGGATCTGAAGGCGCAGCGCGTCGTGTTGATCGGCAGTCCTTACGCTGGGATGACGGCGGCCGTCGGCCTGGCGCAAACCGCCATCGGCAAAAGGATGTTGGGCCGGACATTGAACGACTGGATGCGATTGCCGAGGCCATCGATTCCGAACGGCGTGGAGTTGGGCGTTATCGCGGGGGATATACCTTTCGGCCTGGGACGCCTCGTGGCCGACCTGCCGAAGCCGAACGATGGCGTGGTGGGTGTGGACGAAACGCGCGTTCCCGGCGCGAAGGAGTCGATCGTGCTGCACATCAACCACATCGGGATGCTGGTCTCGCCAGCGGTGGCGCGTGCGGCCGGTGCTTTCCTGCGCAACGGGACCTTCCGGTATGCGTAGCCCGTTTTTGATGACGATTGCGGCCGCAAGCCTTTGTGGCTGCGCAAACATCGGTTACTACTTTCAGGCGGTGGGCGGCCAGATGGAAATCTGGAACCGCAGTCGGCCGATCGAAAAGCTCGTCAGCGACGAACGCACCAATTCCAGGCTTCGCGAGCGGCTGTCGCTGGCATTGAGAGTACGGGAATTTGCCAGCCGCGAGCTGGCGCTTCCAGACAACCAGAGCTATCGCAAGTATGCGGATCTACAGCGGCCGTTCGCGGTCTGGAACGTGTTCGCGACCAGGGAGTTCTCGATCGCGCCGGTCGAGTGGTGTTTTGCGTTTGCCGGTTGCGTAGCTTACCGCGGTTACTTCAGTGAGCAGGCTGCCGAGCAGTTCGCCGCCGGGCTGCGCTCACAAGGGCACGATGTATTTGTCGCCGGCATTCCCGCGTACTCGACGCTGGGATGGTTCGACGACCCGGTGCTGAACACTTACATCTTCTACCCGGACGCCGAAATTGCGCGCTTGACGTTCCATGAGCTTGCCCATCAGGTCGTCTACGTTGAGGACGACACCATGTTCAACGAATCCTTCGCCACCGCGGTCGAGCTCGAGGGCGTGGATCGCTGGCTGAGCGGGGCGGGCACGCGGGAGGAACGCGCTGCATTTGACGACACGCAGGAATACAAGCGCGACTTCGTCGAACTGGTGATGAAGTACCGCCGCAGGCTCGGGGAGTTGTATGCCTCGCAGCTGGCCGACGAGGAGAAGAGGAGAAAGAAGGCCGGGATCTTCGCCGAGCTAAGGGCCGAGTATCTGCAACTGAAGGAAAGCTGGAAAGGATTTGCGGGCTACGACCGGTTCTTCGCAGGTGAGTTGAACAACGCCAATCTGGTGCCGGT
>CAZYTR010000109.1:0-20664 GCA_964650365.1 uncultured Alcaligenaceae bacterium
GAAAACAGCAAGCGGATCAGAATCGTAACGATCGTTTCGCGATCAGTCGTTGCGGTTGCGGACGAGGCACGGATGGTGCTCCCGGCGCATCGCGCCGGGAGAACGAAAGGAGGAATGGATGGACGTGTTCTATTACTGGAAGAAGTTCGAACTGGACATGAAGGAGGGCCGCATCGGGTGGTTGCTCTCCGACCGCAAAAAAATGGGAGAGATGCGCGCCGACTTCCCGGATTACATCTGGGCTTTCCGCACCCCGCAGGGCCGCAAGGGGGAATTGCAGCTGGTCGCGCGGCTCAGATGGAGCGACACACCGCTGGTGACGATTCCGCGCAACGATGCGCAATCGGAAATCTACTACGACCCGGCGCATGTTGATTCCCGGCGTTTCATCGACGCGGATACGGACGCACACATCAGGGAGGTGAGTTCTATGATGCGGCGCGAGTTTCCCGGCGCTTTCACCGCCAACTTCCAGGGTGACCATGGCTTGCAGCCGATGCGCGGCGATTTTCTGAGGACGTTTCGCGGCATCGCCGAGGCTTATCCGTACCGGCCGTTTCTCGAGGCGGAAAAGGCATAAGTCGTGGCGCGCCAGGCAGGAAATGAGAAAACGATCGTCCATCCCGCAGCAGTTTATGCAAGGTCGTGGAATATCGTTGTTCTCTTGACGATGCCCGAATGAAACGTTTCTTTTCCGTTGCGGTACTGCGATTCGCGTTTGTCGTCGCGCTGCTGGCGGGGTTGGTGCAGGCTCCCGCGCTGGCGCAGGAATGCGGCATCGCCTCTGCACATGTGCTTGCCACCCGCGCGGGTTGCGACATCCTGAAATCCGGCGGCAACGCGTTCGACGCGGCGGTGGCGGTGGCCGCCGCGCTCGCAGTGGTCGAGCCGTTTGCGTCGGGAATCGGTGGTGGGGGATTTTTTCTGTTGCATCGTAGCGCCGACGCTTTCGAGGTATTCGTCGATGCGCGTGAAACCGCGCCGGCCAAGGCCACCCGTGAGTTCTTCCTCGACGAGAATGGCCGGCCCAGGCAAAAGGCTTCGCTCGAAGGCCCGACCGCCGCGGCCGTCCCGGGCATGCCGGCGGCGCTCGACTGGGTCGCCGGCCACTACGGCAGGCTGCCACTGGCGCGCGCGTTGCAGCCGGCGATCCGGCTCGCCGAACGGGGTTTTCCGGTCGACGCACGTTATGTCTGGGCTACGGGTTATCGCGAGTCGCTGTTAAAAACGGACGTCAATGCAGCGCGCATATTCCTCGATGACGGCAAGGCGGTTGGTGTCGGTTTCGTGGTGAAACAGCCGCAACTGGCGCGCACGCTGCGCATGCTTGCAGAGCAAGGCCGCCAGGGCTTTTATCGCGGCGACTTCGCCCGCCGGCTGGTGGAGGCCGTGCGCGCAGGCGGCGGATTGTGGGAACTGTCCGACCTGGAGAGCTATCGGGTGATCGAGCGGCCGCCCGTCAAATTCAGCTACCGCGGCGCGACCATCACCTCCGCGCCGTTGCCGTCTTCGGGCGGGCTGGTGCTGGCGCAGAGCCTGTTCATTCTCGAACCGGTGGCGCTGGCGACGTTGTCCGAGACCGAGCGCGTGCACTACACGGTGGAGGCATTGCGGCGCGGCTACCACGACCGCGCTCGCTACATGGGAGATCCGGACTTCGTCGCGGTGCCGGTGGCGAAGCTGGCTTCGCGCGAATATGCAAGGCAGCGAGCGGCATCAATCGATCCCGATCGCGCCACGCCCAGCAGTGCGCTCGCCGAAATCGCGGATGCGGCCGCGGAAGGCAAGGACACCACGCATTTTTCGGTAATCGACGCCGAGGGCAACCGCGTTGCCGCGACGCTTTCGGTGAATGCGCCGTTCGGATCGGGTTTCGTCGCAGGCGACACCGGGGTGCTGCTGAACAACCACATGAACGACTTTTCTCTGGCACCGTCCGCGCCGAATATTTACAGACTGGTCGGCAACGAGGCCAACGCCATCGAGGCGGGCAAGCGGCCCCTGTCGTCGATGTCGCCCACCTTCGTCGAGGACGAGCGCGGCGTGCTGGTGCTCGGCACCCCGGGGGGCTCGCGCATCATCTCGATGGTGCTGGAGGGAATCCTCGCCTACGTGGACCAGGCAGTGTTCGACCTGCTGGGCATGGTCGGCGGGCCGCGCTATCACCATCAGTATCTGCCGGACCGCATCGAGATCGAGGCGGGCGCGTTTTCGCAGCAGTGGATCGCGGCGCTCACGACCAAGGGGCACGCGGTGGAAGAGGGGCGGCGCAAGTGGGGTAACATGCAGGCGGTGTACTACGACAAGAAAACCGGGCGCGTCACCGGCGCCAACGACCCGCGCGGCCAGGCCGGCGTACTGTTTTGAATGCGGGCCAGTACGGCAAGTGAGCCCCGGACGGACGCCACGCGCTACAATACGGCGCCGCTGCAAATCTGGCGCGGCGACGAACATGGCGCCACCATGAATAATGGCCCAGCATAAGACCACCTTCCTCGAATTCGAACAGCCTGTCGCCGAGCTGGAAGCGAAGATCGAAGAGCTGCGTTACGTGCAGGACGATTCCGCCGTGGACATATCGGAGGAGATCGCGCGCCTGCAGAAGAAAAGCAGCACGCTCACCAGGGAGATCTACTCCAAACTGTCGGCCTGGCAGATTTCGCAAGTGGCGCGCCATCCGCAGCGTCCGTACTCCCTGGACTATTTCCAGAACATCTTTACCGACTTCGAAGAACTGCAGGGCGATCGTGCCTTTGCGGAGGATCCTTCGATAATCGGCGGCCTGGCTCGCTTTGGCAGCCAGACGGTGATGGTGATCGGCCATCAGAAGGGCCGCGACACCAAGGACAAGCTCTACCGGAATTTCGGCATGCCCAAGCCGGAGGGATACCGGAAGGCGCTGCGTCTGATGAGACTCGCGGAGAAATTCGGCATTCCGGTGATGACTTTCGTGGATACCCCGGGCGCCTACCCGGGCCTCGGTGCCGAGGAGCGCGGGCAGTCCGAGGCGATCGGCCGCAATCTGTACGTGATGGCGGAATTGCGCGTGCCGGTGGTGGTCACCATCATCGGCGAAGGCGGATCCGGCGGAGCGTTGGCGATTGCGGTGGGCGATGTGACGCTGATGCTGCAGTATTCGATCTACTCGGTGATCTCGCCCGAGGGCTGCGCCTCGATCCTGTGGAAGAGCGCGGACAAGGCCCCGGACGCCGCCGAGACGCTGGGCATCACGGCCAACCGGCTGAAGACCCTCGGCCTGGTGGACAGCGTGGTCGCCGAACCCCTCGGTGGCGCGCACCGCGACCCGGCGGCGACGATGCAGACGCTGCGCAAGGCGTTGCAGGAAGCTCTCGCGGAAGCGCAGAGCAAACCGTTCGAGGAGCTGATCGAGGCGCGCTTCGAACGCCTGATGGCCTACGGCAAGTTCAAGGAGGTCGCGGTTCGTTGAGCGGGCCTGCGCGTTGCGAAATTCTCCCCGATACCCCGCCCCAGCGGGGTATCGTGTTTCAGGCATGTCACCTTCGATTCATCCGACCATGACCGAGCGGCTCCTGGAGATCGTCGCCACCGTGCTGGAAACGCACGCGGTGCGCGGCCGGCGTGTCGCCGTGGGACTGAGCGGCGGAGTGGACTCCGTGGTGTTGCTCGACGTTCTCGGGCGGTTGCGCAAGGACTTGCGGCTGGCGTTGTCGGCGGTCCACGTCAATCACCAGATCAGCACGCATGCGCTGGAATGGGAGCGTTTCTGCAAGACGCTGTGCGAGGCGCGCGGCGTCGCGTTGGCCGTGCGGCGAGTGCAGGTGCCGCATGACGGCAGCGGCGTGGAAGCGGCGGCCCGCAACCTGCGATATCAGGCATACGGCGCGATCGAGGCCGACTTCGTCGCGCTGGCTCACCATCTCGATGACCAGGTGGAGACGTTTTTGCTGCAACTGCTGCGAGGCGCCGGACCCAAGGGCCTGGCAGCGATGCCGGCGCTCCGCAAGGCGGAAGGCGCAAGGGGTAACGACAAGTATGAAGGCGGAAGGATTAAAGGCAAGGATGATCCCCTCCGGGGACAAGTGAGGCGAAGGATGAGTGCGGAAGGAATGGAAAAAGGCGCGCAATACGACACTTCATCCTTCATCCTTCATCCTTCATCCTTGCATTCTCATCCTTCATCCTTGGATCTTCATCCTTCGCCTCACTTGTCCCCGGAGGGGATCATCCTTCATCCTTGCATTTTACGTCCGCTGCTCGAGGTAAGGCGCAACGAGATCGAGGCTTACGCAAAGGCACGCAAGCTGGAGTGGATCGAGGACGAAAGCAACGCCGATTCGCGCCACGACCGCAATTTCCTGCGCAACGAACTGCTGCCTCGTCTGGAAGTGCGCTTTCCCGCCTACCGCGAGACGCTTTCGCGTGCCAGTCGCAACCTGGCGGACTATTCCGAGCTTGCCGAGGAACTGGCTGCGCTCGATGCAAGTGCTTTTGACGACGGCCCGATCCCCGTGGAGACCCTGCGCGGGCTTGCCGATGCGCGCGCGCTGAATCTCCTGCGCCGGCTGTTTGGCAGCCGCGAGCTGCCGATGCCGAACAGGGCAAGACTCGAAGAGGCACTGCGGCAGTGCCGCGCCGCCGGCGCGGACGCCGAAGTCCACGTGTCTTTCGGCAGTCACGGATTGCGTTGCTTCCGGGGCCAAGTCGGAATCGTCGAGGAATCCGGTGCGATGCCGCTCAACTGGAATACGCGATGGGATGGCCGCAGGGAGTTGCTGTTGCCTGCCGGGCTGGGGGTGCTGCGCGCGCGCGCAGCGCGCGGCGAAGGCATTGCCGCGCGTCATTTCGCGCAGCAGGGCGCGACCGTGCGCGGCCGCAGTGGCGGCGAGCGCATGCGGCCGGCGGATGATCGTCCGCGCCGAACGCTGAAGAACCTTTTGCAGGAAACCGCGGTGCCGCCTTGGGAACGCGAACGCATGCCGCTGCTGTTCATCGGCGACGCGCTGGCCTGGGTGCCCGGCATCGGCGTGGCCGCGGAGTTTCGCGCCGCAAGCGACGAGCAGGGCATCGTGCCGGAGTGGAAGCGCTGATAGAATCAATCAAGGAGAAAAGCCGGGATTGCGAGCCGCGCACAAAAAAATGACCAGACTGGTTCTCGCCGCGCTGCTGTTTGCCGCCGCCACTTCCGCATTCGCAGCCGATCCGATCGTCATCAAGTTCAGCCACGTGGTGGCTAGCGATACACCCAAGGGCAAGGCCGCGGAAAAATTCAAACAACTTGCCGAAAAGCACACCTCGGGACGGGTCAAGGTCGAACTCTATCCCAACAGCCAGTTGTACAAGGATCGCGAGGAGATGGAGGCGCTGCAGCTTGGCGCCGTGCAAATGCTCGCGCCATCGGTATCGAAGTTCGGTCCGCTGGGCGTGCGCGAATTCGAGGTATTCGACCTTCCTTATCTGTTTCCCGATACCGAAACCGTGGACCGCGTCACAGATGGCGAAATCGGCAAGGCCCTGTTCGCCAGGCTGGAGCCGCGGGGCATCAAGGGCCTGGCTTATTGGGACAACGGCTTCAAGCAGTTTTCCGCCAACCGCCGGCTGCGCGAGCCCGGCGATTTCCGCGGCTTGAAGATGCGCATCCAGTCGTCCAAGGTGCTGGAGGCGACGATGCGCCAGCTCGGCGCGCTGCCGCAGGTAATGGCGTTCTCCGAGGTCTATTCCGCGCTTCAACAGCGCGTGGTGGACGGCACCGAGAACCCGGTCTCCAACCTCTATACGCAGAAGATGCACGAGGTGCAGTCGCATCTGACGATTTCCAACCACGGCTGCCTGGTTTACGCGGTGATCGTGAACAGGAAGTTCTGGGAGGGACTGCCCGCCGACGTTCGCGCCCAGCTGGAGAAGGCGATGCGGGAAACCACCGCTTACGAGCGTGACATCGCCAAGAAGGAAAATGAGGATGCGCTCGCGCTAGTGAGGGCATCGAAGAAGACCGAGGTCTACGTGCTCGATGATGCGCAGCGCAAACTCTGGCGCGAAGCGCTGCTGCCGGTGCACGCGAAATTCGAGCAGACGGTCGGCCGGGACAATCTTGAGGCGATCTACCGAATCGCCGCGGCAGTCGCAGCAGAGAAAGCCAAGAAGAAGTAAACCTCGTGGGTCGCATTTTCAATCGCGTCCTCGATCGCCTCGAGGAATGGCTGATCGCCTCGTTCATGGCGGCGGCCACGCTCATCATATTCGCTGCGGTTCTTCACAGGCAGTCGTCTGCCATCCCCTGGTTGTGGGACTACACCGGGGCGCTGAATTTTTCCTGGGCACAGGAACTCTGCATCTACCTGTTCATCTGGATGGCGAAATTTGGCGCCGCCTACGGGGTGCGCACCGGCATCCACATCGGCGTCGATGTTGTGGTCAACGCCGCGCGCGGGCGGCTGAAGCGCGCGCTGGTGGTCGCAGCGCTTGCGCTGGGGGCGTTCTTCACCGCGGCCATAGCCATCATGGGAACGCGCTGGGTGTGGTTCATCCACGGCACCGGCCAGGTGTCGCCGGACCTGGAGTGGCCGATGTGGGTGGTGTATCTGTGCATCCCGCTGGGCTCGGCGCTGATGTGCTATCGCTTCCTGCAGGTGATGGCGCGCTTCGTCAAAACCGGCGTGCTGCCTGTTCCAACGCACGGGTCCGCCGCGGAGGAAGGGGCGTGAACGTAACCCTCATTTTGCTGATTCTGCTGTTGCTGCTGTTGACCGGCACGCCGATTTCGATCGCGCTGGGGATGACGGTGCTCAGTTTCCTTGCGCTGTTTTCCTCCTTTGCGCTGGACACCGTTGACATCGTGTCGCAGCGCCTGTTCACGGGGCTGGAAAGTTTCGCGATCATGGCGGTGCCGTTCTTCGTGCTCTCTGGCACGCTACTCACCGAAGGCGGCATCGCGGCGCGCATCATCCGCTTCGCGCTCGCGTTGGTGGGCTGGATGCGCGGCGGGCTGGCGATGGCGGCGATCCTCGCCTGCGCGTTCTTCGCCACCATCTCCGGTTCGAGCCCGGCGACCGTGGTGGCGATCGGTTCGATCATGTTGCCGGCAATGGTCAAGCACGGCTACCCGAAACGCTTCGCGGTGGGCGTGATCGCCACGTCGGGTTCTCTCGGCATCCTGATTCCGCCTTCGATCGTCATGATTATCTATGCGGTCAGCACTTCGGAGTCTGCCGGCAAGCTGTTCATGGCCGGAGTGGTCCCAGGGTTGCTGCTTGCGGGCGTGCTGATGCTGGTGACCTACGTTACCGCGCGCGCCAAGAACTTCCCGACCATGCCGCGCGCTTCGGCGCGAGAGGTCTGGGTGTCCTTCAAGGAGGCGTTCTGGGGCCTGATGCTGGTGGTGATCGTGATGGGGGGGATCTACGGCGGCCTGTTCACGCCGACCGAGGCGGCGGCGGTGGCAGCGGTGTACTCCTTCATCGCGGCGGTCTGCATCTATCGCGGACTGAAGGTCCGGGACATGCCCAAAGTGCTGCTGTCGGCGGCGAACACCAGCGCCATGCTGCTTTACATCATCACCAACGCCATCCTTTTTTCTTTCCTGCTCACCTCCGAGCAGATCCCGCAGGAATTGTCGCAGTGGGTGGTGGATCAGCAGCTATCGCCGTGGATGTTCCTGCTGGCAGTGAACGTGGCGTTGCTGGTCGCCGGGCAATTCATGGAACCCAGCTCTATCATCCTGATCCTGGCGCCGCTGCTGCTGCCGATCGCCAAATCGCTGGGCATCGATCCCATCCACCTTGGCGTGATCATGACGGTGACCATGGAAATCGGCATGATCCACCCGCCGGTGGGGCTGAACCTGTTTGTCGCCAGTCATATCGCCAGGGTGGGTATGACCGAAGTGTCGATCGCCTGTCTGCCCTGGGTGTTCGTACTGCTTGCCTACCTGGCGCTGGTGACCTACGTGCCGGCGATCTCGCTGTGGCTGCCCGGCCTGCTGTATTCGTGAACGACAAGATGATTCAGACAGGATTAACGGGATGGACATGATGGAAGCGAGAAATAACGTTTCTCCTCTAAATCCTGTTCATCCTGTCGAGTCATAAGTATGAAAAATATCAACGCGGCGCGACCAGCACCGCGTTGACGCCGAGTTTTTTCAACTTTGCGAGCGCTGTCTCCGCGTCGCGCCGGTCCTGGAACGGACCGAGTTGCACGCGCGTTTCGGTGTGCGCGGGAATACCGGCCTTGACCAGCTGTTGTTGCAGCGCCTGCGCATTGGCAGGCGACATGAACACGCCGGCTTGCACCAAGTATGTCTCGCCTGTGGCCTGCGCCGGTTTGACAGGAATTTTGGCGGTGGCCGGAGGCAATGCCGCGGCCGGTCTGGCCGGCGCAGTCAGCTTTTCGTTATTGACGACCTGTGGTGGGGGCGGGGGCTCTGCAGGATGATCGGCCTGGACCGGTTCCGCGGGTGATTCCGGCGACGGCGGCGCAATCAGCGCCTGCGAGGGTTCGTGGGGTGGCGGGATGATCGCCGGGCGTTGACGCCAGCGCTCCATCAGCGCCAGACCGCCGATGGCCACGCCGATCAGCAGCAGTGCGGCGAGCAGGCGCCGATTGGCGCGTCGTTCTGGTTTTTCCGGGGTGCGCGCGTCGGCGGGCGCATTGACCGGGTTTGTTTTGCTGTTCATTTCAAAGTCATTCCTTTCGCTCAAGGGTCGTGCTATCCTCATGAATTGTTGCGAAAAACCAAACCACTGGAGAGTTCTTGATGACTGTTGAACGCACCCTTTCGATCATCAAACCCGATGCCGTGGCCAAGAATGTGATCGGCCAGATTTATTCCCGGTTCGAGAACAAGGGTTTGAAAATCGTCGCGGCCAGTATGCTGCATCTGTCGCGGGCGCAAGCCGAGGGATTTTATGCAGTGCACCGGCAGCGCCCGTTTTTCAACGATCTTGTGAACTTCATGATCTCCGGCCCGGTCATGGTACAAGTACTGGAAGGCGAAGGCGCGATCCAGACGAATCGTGAGCTGATGGGCGCGACCGACCCGAAGAAGGCGGCAAAGGGCACCATCCGTGCCGACTTCGCCGATAGCATTGACGCCAATGCGGTGCACGGCTCGGACGCGCCGGAATCCGCCGCGGTGGAGGTTGCCTATTTTTTCCCGACCCTGAAATCTGTTCGCGCTGATGCCCGTCAATCTGCTGGACTTTGACTCAGAACGACTCGCCGGTTTTTTTGCCGAAATCGGCGAAAAGCCGTTTCGCGCCCGCCAGGTGATGCGCTGGATCCACCAGTTCGGGGAGTCCGAGTTCGGGCGCATGAGCGATCTGGCCAAAGATCTGCGCGCCAAACTCGATGGCTGCGCCATGGTCGAGCCTCCGTCAGTCATGTCGGAGTCCACCGCGGCTGACGGCACCCGCAAGTGGCTGTTGTCGGTCGGCGCCGGCAACGGCATCGAAACCGTGTTCATCCCGGAAACCGACCGCGGCACGCTGTGCGTTTCCTCCCAGGTCGGCTGCGCGCTCGAGTGCGCGTTTTGCTCCACCGGGCGCCAGGGCTTCAACCGCAATCTTTCGGTGGCCGAGATCATCGGCCAGCTGTGGTGGGCCAACAAGGCGCTCGGCCGTGATCCCAGGGCAGAGCGCGTCGTCAGCAACGTGGTCATGATGGGGATGGGCGAGCCACTGGCCAATTTCGACAACGTGGTAAGCGCCATGCGAATCATGCTCGACGACAATGGCTACGGCCTTTCGCGCCGCCGGGTCACGCTGTCCACGTCCGGCATCGTGCCGGCCATTGATCGCCTGGCCGCCGAGTTGCCGGTGGCGCTGGCGGTATCGCTGCACGCGCCCGACGATCAGTTGCGCGACCGGCTGGTGCCGATCAACAAGAAATATCCCCTGAAGGAATTGATGGGGGCATGCAAACGCTACATCAAGGTGGCGCCCAGGGATTTCGTCACTTTCGAATACGTGATGCTCGAAGGGGTAAACGACAGCATCGAGCACGCAAGGCAGCTGATCTCAGTGGTCAAAGGCGTGCACTGCAAGTTCAACCTGATTCCGTTCAATGCGTTTGCGGACTCCGGATTCCAGCGCTCGTCCCCGGAACGGATCGCCGCTTTCCGCGATGTGCTGATGCATGCGGGCCTGGTGACGACCACCCGCAAGACCCGTGGCGATGATATCGATGGCGCCTGCGGCCAGCTGGCCGGCCAGGTGCAGGACCGCACCAAGCGCCGTTCGCGCCGCACACTGGAAGCCTCGGCATGACCCGGTTGGCGATGATCGTTCTTGTGGCTGTCGTGGCCGGTTGCGCAACGCCGGGTCAGAAATCCGGAGCGGACGAACAGAAACGCGCCGACATCCAGAACCGCGCCCGCATCCATACCGAACTCGGCACGCTTTACGCCGGCGCCGGCCAGATGAAAACGGCGGTCGACGAATTCAACGAGGCGCTGGCGGCCGATCCCGGCTATGGACCCGCGCACAACCAACTCGGCCTGGTTTACATGACGCTGGGCGAGGACCGCCTCGCCCAGGAGTCGTTCGAACGGGCGCTCAAGATCGATCCCAACGATCCGGCGGCGAACAATAATTACGGCATGTTCCTGTGCCGGCGCAAACGCGAGAAGGAAGCGTTCAAGTATTTCATGGCCGCGCTGAAAAACCCGCTATACACCACTCCCGAAAACGCCTACGCGAACGCCGGCGTGTGCGCGCACATGCAGGGCGACGACGTGAAGGCGGAGGAATGGCTGCGCAAGGCGCTGGTGCTGCAGCCGAACCAGCCCCAGGCCTTGTATCAGCTTGCAGAAATCCAGTTCAATCGCGGCGATCGCCTGGGGGCGCGCAACCTGCTCGATCGCCATCTGCAGGTGGTGTCCAATCCCTCACCGGAGGCGCTGTGGCTGGGCGCGCGCATCGCCGACAGTCTTGGTGATCGCAACGCAGTGGGAAGTTACGGCACGCAATTGAAAAACCGCTACCCGGACGCTGCCCAGACCAAGGCATTCAACGAGGGCCGGCTGCGGTGAACGAAGCGGCGGCAAAAAACGGCCAATCATCCGCGCCGGGCGGCGCGGGTGCGGCGCTGCTGATGGAACGGCGCCGCCAGGGATTGAGCCTCGGGGACATCTCGCGCCAGTTGAAACTGTCGGTACGCCAGGTCGAAGCCCTGGAGCGCGACGACTATTCGGGTTTCACCGGTCCGGTTTTCGTCCACGGGTTCATTCGCAATTATGCCAAGCTGCTCAACCTCGGACCGGATCAGTTGATCCGTGCGGCTGACCAGATTCTCCTTTCGGCAGCGCCGGCGCGCGAACCGGTGGCCGCGGTTCCGAGCCCGCTTGCCGCGCGGCGCCCCAGGATCGGATTGGTGCCGGTGGTGAGTGCCGGCGCCGCGGTTGCGGTGGTGGTGGTTGCTGTGTTGGTCGGAAACCGCGGCGCTTCGAAGCCGGCGCGTGACCAACCGGTCATTGCGACGGCTGAGCAGCCTGCGCAACCCAGGGAGCGCGCGCCGGCCGCGAAACCGGCAGCTGCGCAACCCGCCGCAAAGCCGGCCGCAAAGCCGGCCGCAGCCAACGCCGTGGCCGTCGCGCCCGGGGAGCGCGCCATACTGCGCATGGTCTTCGACCAGGAATCCTGGGTGCAAATCAAGGACCGCAGCGGCAATACCATCTTCGGGCAACTCAACCCGGCTGGCAGCCGCCGCAGCGTCAGCGGCGAACCGCCTTTCGACCTGGTGGTCGGCAATGCCGCCGGAGTACGCCTGACCTACAAGGACGCGATCGTGGACCTGTCGGCGCACACCGAAGTGGACGTCGCGCGCCTGACGCTGGAATAGTGTCTTCTCCCATGTCTGACCCCGAAATCCGCCGCCGCACGACACGCCAGGTTCGCGTGGCCGGCGTAGCCATCGGCGGCGGCGCACCGGTGGTGGTGCAGTCCATGACCAACACCGACACCGCGGATGTCGAAGCCACCGCGCGCCAGGTCGCGCAGCTTGCCGAGGCCGGTTCGGAGCTCGTTCGCATCACTGTGAACAGCGCGGAGGCGGCAGCAGCTGTAGCCGAAATCCGCAATCGGCTTGAACGCTCGGGGTGCCGCGTTCCGCTGGTCGGGGATTTTCACTTCAACGGGCACAAACTGCTGACGCAGTACCCCGATTGCGCGCAGGCCCTGGACAAGTACCGCATCAATCCCGGCAATGTCGGCCGCGGCTCGCGGCGCGACGAGCAGTTCGCAACCATGATCGAATGCGCGTGCAGATACGGCAAGCCGGTGCGCATTGGCGTGAACTGGGGCAGCCTCGATCCGGACCTGCTGGGCCGCATGATGGACGACAATGCGCGCCTGCCCGAGCCGAAGGATGCCGGCGCGGTCATGCGCGATGCGCTGATCACATCGGCGCTGGAAAGCGCAGCGAAAGCAGAATCGATCGGACTGCCGGGAGAGCGCATCGTGCTGTCCTGCAAGGTGAGCGGGGTGCAGGACCTGATCACCGTCTACCGCGATCTCGCGGCGCGTTCCGATTATCCGCTGCACCTCGGCTTGACCGAAGCAGGAATGGGCTCGAAGGGCATCGTTGCCTCGGCGGCGGCACTCGCGGTTTTGCTGCAGGAAGGAATCGGCGACACCATCCGCGTGTCCCTCACTCCCGATCCCGGTGGCGACCGCGCGCGCGAAGTCGTGGTGGCACAGGAAATCCTGCAGACCATGGGCCTGCGCTCCTTTACGCCGTTGGTGACCGCCTGCCCGGGATGCGGGCGTACCTCCAGCACTTTCTTCCAGGAACTGGCGGAAAAGATTCAGGGGTATCTGCGCCGGCAGATGCCGGTATGGCGCGCGCAGTACCCGGGAGTCGAGGAGATGCGCGTAGCAGTGATGGGCTGCGTGGTCAACGGGCCCGGCGAAAGCAAGCACGCCAACATCGGCATCAGCCTGCCGGGTTCGGGCGAGACACCGGTTGCGCCGGTGTTCGTTGACGGGGTGAAGACGGTCACGCTCAAAGGCGAACGCATTGCCGAGGAATTCCAGCGGCTGGTCGACGACTATGTAGCGGACCACTATGGCCGCTCCGGGAGAGGCGCGGTCGAACAGGCGCCACATGCAGGCCATGAATCGGCGCGCGCGGCCGGCTGATCGCGCCGCGCCGCCTTAATAACAAGACAACAGGTTTCATGACGCAAACGATCCAGGCTGTCCGCGGGATGAACGACATCCTCCCGGACCAGGCGCCGCTTTGGGAGTTGTTCGAAGACACTGTGCGCGACTGGCTGTCGCAGTACGGCTACCGCAGTATCCGCATACCCGTCCTTGAGAAGACCGAACTGTTCGTCCGCGCCATCGGCGAAGTCACCGATATCGTCGAGAAGGAGATGTATACCTTCGTCGACCAGTTGAACGGCGAGAGTCTGACACTGCGGCCCGAAGGCACCGCGTCCTGCGTGCGCGCGGCAATCCAGCACAATCTTCTCTACCCGGGCCCGCAGCGGCTGTTCTATGTGGGCCCGATGTTCCGTCACGAGCGCCCGCAGAAGGGACGTTACCGGCAGTTCCACCAGGTTGGCGTCGAAGCGCTCGGTTTCTCCGGGCCGGACGTGGACGCCGAGCATATGGTGATGGGCGCAGGGCTGTGGCGGCGGCTGGGACTGGACGGCATCCAGCTCGAGATCAATACCCTGGGCAACGCTGACTCGCGCAACCGCTATCGAACCCGGCTGATACGGTTTCTGGAACGCCACGCCGCCGCACTCGACGAGGAGTCACGCAGGAGGCTGAACACCAATCCGCTACGGGTGCTCGACAGCAAGAATCCGGCGATTCAGGAAGTGATCGCCACAGCGCCGAAGCTTGCCGATGACCTCGACGAGGAGTCGCTCAAGCACTTCGAGGACTTGCAGGATCTGCTGCGCAATGCGGGCGTCGATTTCAGCATCAACACCCGGCTGGTGCGCGGACTGGACTACTACAATGACGTAGTCTACGAATGGACCACCACCCGGCTGGGCGCGCAGGGCACCGTGTGCGCGGGCGGCCGCTATGACGGGCTGATAGCGCAGATCGGCGGCAAGCCCGCGCCGGCCTGCGGCTTCGCGATGGGAATCGAGCGGTTGCTCGCGCTGCTCGCAGACGCCGGCACGACCGCGCCCGCTGGAATCGCGGACGTTTACCTCGTGCACAGTGGGGAGGCGGCCGGCAAGTTCGCCTGGAACGTGGCGGAGACCCTGCGCGGCAAGGGCCTGTCTGTGGTGTTTCATTGTGGTGGCGGCAGTTTCAAGTCGCAGATGAAACGGGCCGACGCGAGCGGCGCACGCTTCGCGGTGATCGTCGGCGACGACGAGGCGGCAAGACAAACGGTTGCGCTCAAGCCTTTGCGCGAGCCTGGCGAGCAGGCGCAGGTCAGCGCGGAAGAAGCGGCAAGTATCATCCGCAGTCCCAATTTCTCAACAACATGATGACGATTCGAAAAAATGGCACTCGATCTTGAAGAACAGGAACAGCTGGATGCGCTCAAGCAGTTCTGGAAGCAGTACGGGGCGCTGATCATCACAATGGTTTTGCTGGCGCTGGCCACCTTTGCCAGCGTCAAGGGCTGGAATTACTACCAGCGCGGCCAATCGGAGCAGGCTTCGGCACTGTTCGGCAAGCTGGAAGAAGCGGTGCGCAAGAACGACGTTTCGCAGGTTGCCAGCCTGGGTACGCAGATCATCGACAAGCACGGGTCCACTGCCTACGGCCCCATGGCCGCGCTGCTGCTGGCCAAGACCAATTACGACAATGGCGATGCGGCAGGGGCAGCGACCCGGCTGCAATGGGCCGTCGACAAAGCCAAGGACGACGAGATTGCCGCGCTGGCGCGCCTGCGGCTGGCCGGCATCCGCCTCGACGAGAAGAAGTACGACGAGGCGCTCGCGCTGCTGGAGGCGAAGCACGCGCAGGCGTTCGAGCCGCTCTATGCAGATCTGCGCGGCGACGTCCTTGCGGCACAGGGCAAGCCGGTGGAGGCGCGCACCGCGTACAAAATTGCTTTGGAGAAGAGCCAGCCAAACAGCAACTATCGCAACGTCGTGCAGATCAAACTCGACGCGCTGGGACCGGCAAAGTGACGGTCGAGCCATTGCTGCGACTGCTCGCGATTGCGACGCTGATTGCATTCATGCTTGGCGGCTGCGGGAGCAAGGGACCCCAGCCCGCACCGCTGCCCGAGTTCAAACCGTCGGCGAAACTGCGGGTGGAATGGCGGGCCAATGTCGGCAACGCCGGTCGTTACCGGTTCGCACCGGCGTTGCACCAGGATGGCGTGTATGCGGCCGGCGGCGGCGGCGAGATCGTGCGTTTGAACGCGGCCAACGGCAAGGCCGTCTGGCGCGTCGATACCAAGTCGCCGCTTTCGGGCGGGGTGGGTGTGGGCGAGAACATGGTGATGGTCGGCACTGCCAAAGGCGCGGTCCTGGCCTACGACCTGGACGGCAAGCCGTTGTGGAAATCCGCGGTATCCAGCGAAGTACTGAGCGCGCCACAGGCCGCGGGCGGGTTCGTGGTGGTACGCAGCGGCGACAGCCGCATCTTCGGCCTGGATGCCAAGGACGGCTCGCGACGTTGGGAATACCAGACCATCACGCCGCCGCTGACGTTGCGCGCCAACCCGGGTGTGATCATCGTCGAGGGCTTCGTCATCGCCGGAATGCCCGCCGGCAAGCTGGTCGTGCTGAATCTTGCCAACGGCGGGGTGGTCTGGGAAACGGTAGTCGCTGCACCCAAAGGTGACAACGAACTGGAGCGCATCACGGACATCGCCGGGGCGCCGCTGGTGGAGCGGCAGAGTGTGTGCGCGGTGGCGTTTCAGGGCCGCGCCGCCTGCTACGACATCGAGCGCGGCGGCCAGATCTGGGCGCGGCCTGCCTCCAGCGTCGGCGGCGTTGCCAGCGACGACTTGAGCGTGTATCTGTCCGAGGACACCGGGGCCGTGGTCGCGCTCGACAAGAAGACCGGCGCCAGCATGTGGAAGCAGGACAAACTCACCAACCGCAGCCTGAGTACCCCGCTCGCCTTCGGCAACTATGCCGTCGTCGGCGACTTCGAGGGACGGATTCACTTCCTCAAGGTCGAGGACGGATCGTTCGCGGCGCGCATCGACACCGATGGGGGCGGGATTGCGGCCGCACCCCGACGCGTCGACGACAAGGTGCTGGTGCAGACCCGCAAGGGCGGCCTCTACGCGATAACCGTGAAATAGCAAGGATGAAGCCCACGATAGTGCTGGTCGGCCGGCCCAATGTCGGCAAGTCCACGCTGTTCAATCGAATGACGCGCTCGCGCCAGGCGTTGGTGGCGGACATCCCCGGCCTTACGCGCGATCGACACTATGGTCACGGCAACCGCGACGGCCGGCCATTCCTGGTGGTGGACACCGGCGGATTCGAGCCGGTAGCGAAGGACGGGCTGCTCAAGGCGATGGCCCGGCAGACCATGCAGGCGGTGGACGAAGCGGATGCGGTGTTGCTGCTGGTGGACGCGCGCCAGGGGCTGACGCCGCACGATCGTCGCATTGTCACCGAACTGCGCAAAACCGGCCGCAGGCTGTGGCTGGTGGTCAACAAGGCCGAAGGGCTTGCAGCGGAGACGGCAACCGCGGATTTTCACGAACTCGGACTTGGGGAGCCGCTGGCCATTTCGGCGGCGCACGGCGAAGGTGTGCGCGATCTCGTTGACCTGGTGCTGGAAGATTTTCCGGCGGAACAGAATGCCGAGGAGCTCTCCAGGAATCCCAAGATCGCGGTGGTGGGCCGGCCAAACGTTGGCAAGTCCACGCTGGTCAACACCCTGCTGGGCGAAGAGCGGGTGATCGCGTTCGACGAGCCTGGCACCACCCGCGACAGCATTTACATCGACTTCGAGCGCAGCGGCCGGCAGTACACGCTGATTGACACCGCGGGGGTGCGTCGGCGCGGAAAAGTCGAGGACGTGGTGGAAAAGTTTTCGGTGGTGAAGACCCTGCAGGCGATCGAGGACGCCAACGTTGTGGTGCTCGTGCTCGACGTCATGCAGGAAGTCTCCGACCAGGATGCCCACCTCGCCGGTTTCATCCTCGAGGCCGGCAGGGCGCTGGTGGTCGCCATCAACAAGTGGGACGCCGCGGACCAGGAGGCGCGCGAGAAGGCCAAACGCGATTACGCGCGCAAGCTCAATTTCCTCGATTTCGCGCCGCTGCATTTCATTTCTGCGCGCGCCGGCACCGGCGTGGTGTCGATGCTCAAGTCGGTGGATGCCGCGTACGCCTCTGCCATGGCGAAACTTTCGACCCCCAAGCTGACTCGCGCGCTGATCGCCGCGGTCCAGAAGCAGTCACCGCCGCGCTCGGGAGTGTCCCGCCCCAAGCTGCGTTATGCGCACCAGGGCGGCATGAACCCGCCGCTGATCATGATCCATGGAAACGGCCTGGCTCACGTGCCCGATAGTTATCGCCGATATCTTGAGCGCACTTTCATTTCGGCCTTCCAGTTGTCCGGGACGCCGGTCCGGGTGTTCTTCAAGCAGGGCAGAAACCCTTATGCCGGTCGCAAGAGGCCTTAGTCGCTACTCAGGGTTTCGCGGGATGGTATTGCGCGCCAAAATCCAGTAGAGTTATCGGGGGGTGAGAAAAACACAATAAAAGGAGCTGCCATGAGCGCGAAAGGGCAATTGTTACAAGACCCGTTCCTGAATGCGTTGCGCAAGGAGCATGTGCCGGTTTCGATCTACCTCGTCAATGGCATCAAGTTGCAGGGTCAGATCGAGTCGTTTGACCAATATGTGGTGTTGTTGAAGAACACCGTGACGCAAATGGTATACAAGCACGCGATATCCACCGTCGTGCCCGCGCGCCCGGTGAGCTTGTCTTTGGAGCAGGGGTCCGAAGACTGAGTGGTCCCCGCATTTCCTGTTGTCGATAACCCTTCATCCTTCGCCGCCGCGATAGTCGGCCGGCATGGCCGGATTGCGCGTGTCGTGCCTCACCTGAAGATACCCGATGCTTGAGCGGCCCCCCGGCGGTGATCGCGCGGTCCTCGTGAACCTGGATTTCGGCGATGTCGATTTTACCGAGTCGCTGGAGGAAATCCGCCGGTTGGCCGAGAGCGCCGAGGTGAAGCCCGTTTCTGTGGTGAAGGGCAGGCGCCATCGCCCCGACGCCGCCACGTTCGCCGGTTCCGGCAAGGTCGACGAAATTGCCGGCCTGGTGCAGTCGACCGGCGCCTCGCTGGTGTTGTTCAATCATGACCTTTCGCCGGCGCAGCAGCGCAATCTGGAAAAACGCTGCAACTGCCGCGTGATCGACCGCACCAGCCTGATTCTCGACATCTTCGCGCAGCGTGCCCGTTCGCACGAAGGCAAGCTGCAAGTGGAATTGGCCCAACTCGAGCATCTGGCTACGCGGCTGGTCCGGGGCTGGACCCACCTCGAACGGCAGAAAGGCGGCATCGGTCTGCGCGGCCCCGGTGAAACCCAGTTGGAAACCGACCGCCAGCTGTTGCGCAAGCGGGTGAAGGTCCTCAAGGACAAGCTCGCTACGATGCACAGGCAACGGCAGACGCAACGCCGTGCGCGACTGCGCGGCCCGGCAATGTCGGTATCACTGGTGGGCTATACCAACGCCGGCAAATCCACGCTGTTCAACCGGCTCACCGACAGTGAGGCCTACGCCGCTGACCAGCTGTTCGCCACGCTCGATACGACGTCACGGCGCCTCAATGGTGCGAACGGCGCCGCCGTGGTGATATCCGACACCGTGGGGTTCATCCGCGATCTGCCGCCCACGCTAGTGGCTGCGTTCAGCGCTACTCTGGAAGAGACCGCGCGCGCCGATCTGCTGCTGCATGTAGTGGACGCCGCCAGCCCGGCGCGCGACGACCAGGTTGCGGAAGTGAACAAGGTGCTCGCGGCAATCGGCGCGGCCGCGGTCCCGCAGGTGATGGTCTTCAACAAGATCGATGCGGCCGGACTGGAACCCGGGGTCGAGCGCGACCAGTATGGTAAAATCGTGGCGGTTCGCGTGAGTGCGCGCAGCGGTTCCGGTGTCGGTTTCCTGCGTTCCCTGCTGGGCGATTTGCAAGAGGCACATCGCAGCGCCAGGGGACTCGCGGCAGCATAGAGAGTTTTCCCCGTTTCGCCTGCCTGTTCGAAGAAAGCAAGCATCCATGGCATTGAATGATCCCAACTGGGGTAAGCGCGGCAATGAAGGCCCGCCCGACCTCGACGAGCTCTGGCGTCGTCTGAATCAGAAACTCCGGTCCCTGTTCGGCGGCAAGGGCGGCGCCAACGCGCCTCAGGGACCGAGCGCGCGCCAGATGGGCGGCGGGTTCGGGCTTCTCATCGTCATGGTGCTGCTGGTGTGGCTCGCCAGCGCCTTCTACATCGTGGATGAGGGCCAGCGCGGCGTGGTCCTGCGCTTTGGCAAGTTTCTGGAGACCAATCAGCCGGGGCCGCGCTGGCATCTTCCTTGGCCGGTCGAATCGGTCGAGATCGTCAATGTATCCGAAGTCCGAACCGTGGAAGTCGGGTACCGCAACAGCGTGCGTACCAAGGTTCCCAACGAGTCGCTGATGCTGACCGACGACGAAAACATCATCGATCTGCAGTTCGCCGTGCAATACATCCGTGCCAACCCGGAAGAGTATCTGTTCCTCAACCGCGATGCCGATCAGGCCGTGATTCAGGTTGCCGAATCGGCGATCCGCGAAGTCGTCGGCAAGAACAAGATGGACTTCGTGCTCAGCGAGGGCCGGGCTCAGGTGGCCGCCAAGGCGCAGGATGTGATGCAGATCATTCTCGACCGCTACAAAACCGGCATCTCCATCAGCCAGGTAACGATGCAGAACGCGCAACCGCCCGAACAGGTGCAGGCGTCGTTCGACGATGTCAACAAGGCCAATCAGGACCGCGAGCGGCAGAAAAACGAGGGCCAGGCCTACGCCAACGACGTCGTGCCGAAGGCGCGCGGCACCGCGGCGAGACTGAGCCAGGAAGCGGAAGGATACCGCCAGCGCGTGATCGCCAACGCCGAGGGCGAGGCTTCGCGCTTCCGCCAGATCGTGGCCGAATACAGCAAGGCGCCGAGGGTGACCCGTGACCGCCTCTATCTGGACATGATGCAACAGGTGCTTGGGAACTCGAGCAAGATCGTCGTCGATCAGAAGGCGGGCAATAATCTGTTGTACCTGCCTCTCGACAAGCTGATGCAGTTAAGCGGTCCCGGAAGTGCCGGCGATGTCGGCAAGCCCGCCGTTCCGGAAGTTCCGCTGCCGGTTCCCGGCGCGGTGGAAGCGGCGCCGCGCTCGCGTGACGCGTTACGCAATCGTGACAGGGAGGCGCGATGAGAGCCAGCCTGAGCACGGTGCTGGTCGGCATCGTGGTGGCGCTGATCGTCGCCAGCATGAGCCTGTTCACGGTCGATCAGCGCCAGAACGCGATGGTATTCCGCCTCGGCGAGGTGATCAGCGTCAAGACCGAACCGGGCCTGTACGTCAAGATGCCGATGATCGACAACGTGCGCTTCTTCGACGTCCGGGTGCTCACGCTGGATTCGGAGGAGCCTGAGCGATTCCTGACTTCAGAGAACAAGAACGTGCTGGTCGATTCGTTCGTGAAATGGCGTGTCACCGACGTGCGTCAGTACTACGTCAGCGTCGGCGGCGACGAGTTGCGCGCCAAC
>CAZYTR010000110.1:0-11379 GCA_964650365.1 uncultured Alcaligenaceae bacterium
TTCAGCGCCGTGTCCCCGGGCCAGGTGTCGGCGCCCTTCTCGTTGCCAGCCGCGGCCGTGTAGGTGCGCCAGAGCTGCTTGCCGGTTTCGGGGTCCCAGCCGTCGATGAAGCCGCGCGTGCCGTACTCGCCGCCCGCAATGCCGGTCATCAGCACGCCGTTGGCGACGATCGGCGCGCCGGTCATCGCGTGGCCGAGCTTGTAGTCGATCGCGTTCGACTTCCAGATCTCCTTGCCGGTCTTGGCGTCGAGCGCGATCACATGCGCATCGAGTGTGGTGCGAAACACCTTGCCGTTGTAAATCGCCACACCCCGGTTCAGCAGGCCGCAGCAGGCCATCCTGAACACGTCAGGCGGGAATTCCAGCGTCTGCTTCCAGATCTGCCGGCCGCTCAGCGCGTCCACGGCCACCGTCGAAGTGTGGGTAGTGACGTACATCACGCCCTGATGGATGACGGGCTGCGATTCCTGGCCTTGCGGGTTGTTCAGGCTGTAGTTCCATATCGGAACCAGCTTGGAGACGTTGCCCTTGCTGATCGACATGAGCGGGCTGTAGCGCTGATTGTTGTAGCCCATGCCGTATGTAAGCACGTCCCCCGCGCTCCGATGGTCGTTGCGTAGGTCCTCAAGACTCTGCGCATCGACCGTCCCCGCCACCATCGCGGGGGCCAATGCCAGCACCCACACCATCTCCCTGATTCGCATCTTCCCCTCCCCTGGTTATAAGTTATCGACGAAGCGCTTGCGGGATGAATGACTGCCGCGAACCTATTCTGCCCTCGCCCTCGACCGAAAGTAAACAGCGGATTCGTCGCCTCAGGCGCTTAGCCCAGCGGTAGCGGGGATCCATCGGCATAACGCGCCGTGTGCAGGCGCGGCATCGCCATGCCGCCCCGGCCCGCCGGGCTGGACGAGATCCCGTAAGTATGGTCAAACTCGATGTCCATGTGCACCCAACCCTTGTTTCAACAGGCGAAATCGCGATGAAGTCTGGGACATGCTCGCTTTATCCCGCCGTGCTGATCGCCGTGTTCATCGGTTTCACCGAAACCACGCTGGCCGATCCGCTCCTGACCTATTCGCTGCGGATCAAGAATCACGAAATCCGCGCCGAAGTCGCGAACACTGAAGAAAGCAGGCGCCGGGGGCTGATGTTTCGCGACAAACTCGGCGACAACAGCGGGATGGTGTTCAGTTACCCCGAATCCAGCGTCAACGCGATGTGGATGAAGAACACCCGGATTCCGTTATCGGTCGCATTCATCGATCGCAACGGCCGCATTCTCAACATCGAGAACATGGAACCGTTCTCCGAGCAAGCGCACGTTTCGGCCGGCGAGGCCGCGTACGCACTGGAGATGAAGCGCGGCTGGTTCAAGAAACGCGGCATAAAAATCGGCGACCGCGTCGAAGGCTTGCAACGCCTGCCACCACCGCAATGAAAAACGCCCGGGAACCAGCCCGGGCGTTGTCACGGCATCCACCACAGTTCTTTTACATGCCGATGTGCGACTGCGCCGCCATAAAGAACAGCATCGGGATCGACAGCATGGTATTGACCCGCGAAGTGAGGAAGGCGACGCGGCGCGCCTTGTTCTTTTCCTCGTCGCTTGCCTGCACCAGGCCGAGAATCTTTTTCTGGTTCGGCCAGATCAGCGCCCACACGTTGATCAACATGATGGTGCCGAGCCACGCACCCATGCCAATCTTTTCCCAACCGGCCTGGAAGGTGAACGCGGGAACGAAGTGGGCACCGAGCAGGGCCGCGCCGGCCAGCCAGGTCGCCACCGCGGCCCAGCGGAAGAACAGCAGTGCGCGCGGGGCTATGTGCTTGGTGATTCCAGCCGCGGTACTGTCGGCCTGCGCGGCCTTCAAGGCAGCCACTTGAACAAAGTTGAAGTAGTAAAGCAAACCGATCCACATAACACCGGCCAGGATGTGGATCCAGCGATATATTCCCGGAAGCATTTCCATGGCTCAACCCCCGATCAGAGACTTGACGACGTAATACAGGATGACGGTAAGGATCAGTCCGGCGACCACCGTCCCCCAGAGCGAATCCAGCGGGTTCTTCATTGCTTGGTTCCCCTTTCGACGTACGCGACACCGGCAGTGTAGGCGACGCCCTCGACGGGAGCAACAGTCGAACGTCATGGGCGGCTAATCCCTTATCATGGAAGGGGCACCGCCATGCAATCGTTCTGCGTGGGCCGGGCGCCAGGGTCGCGGGACACGCAAAGCTATAATGCAAGCCGGTATCGCGTCAGTAACCCGCGTGCAACCAGCCCGCCAGCTTTTCCGGTCTGCAGCACTCCATCCGGTAGTCCGAACCGGAATCAGGCGGCAACCGTGCAGACGATGAACCTCAAGCCCTACATCCCGCGTCCGATTCTTGCCGTGCTTGCGGTGCTCGGGGTGCTATTCGCGATCGACTTGTTTGCGCTGGGCGCCTATCGCAACCTGGAACAAGCCGCCGACGAGCTGCGCGCCCGCAGCAC
The DNA here is from genome assembly GCA_964650365.1 of uncultured Alcaligenaceae bacterium. Taxonomy (GTDB): domain Bacteria; phylum Pseudomonadota; class Gammaproteobacteria; order Burkholderiales; family JACQAP01; genus JACQAP01. Next base: position 2,498 of record CAZYTR010000110.1, read on the forward strand.
TATGCAGGAAGCGCTGCAACCGCTGCCGGGAATCGTGCTGCAAATGCAATCCGGCATGCGCGGTTACCTGCTTACCGGCGACGAGTCCTTCCTCAGGCGTTATCGCGCCGCCTCGGAAAGTTTCCCGGCCGCGGCCGCGCACGCGTTGGCACTGGTGGGAGACAACCCCGCGCAGCGCGCCCGCTTGGAAAAAGCCGCGAAGCTGACCGAGGAGTGGTTGGCTGAGTATCTTTCCCCGCTGGTGGTGAAGCGCAGCGCCAGCGAGGGCGCCCGCAGCACCATTTCGGCCGTGCTTAACACCGTGAGGGAAGGAAAGGGCGAGGCGCTCGCCGACCGCATTGCCGCCCAACTGGAGGAGATTCAGCGGGCCGAGGCGGCGCGCGCCGCGAGGGCGGAGGGCCGGATACAGGAAGAACTGGGGCGCGTTGCGCAGTGGATGCTGGCACGAGGAGCGGCGCTGCTGCTGGCGTTGGCAGCGCTCGCGCTGCTACTCGGGCGAACGATCGAGCGGCTTGCGGGCCAGATCCGCGGACGCGAGGTCGCGGAGCGCGCGGCGCGGCAAAGCGAGGCGGCGCGGCGTGCGATGGATGACGCGTCCCCGCTGGGAATGTTTGTCGCCGATGTCTCCGGTTCCTGCACCCATGCCAATGCTGCATTTGCGCGCATTTCCGGATTGGCGCAAACGGCGCTGCACGCTCAGGGCTGGCAGGCCGCGCTGCATCCGGATGACCGGGACCGCGTGCTGTCCACCTGGAATCAGGCGATCGCGCAGGGCGCGGGATTCGTCTCCGCACACCGCTTCCTGCACCGCAGCGGCCGGGTGGTGTGGGTGACAATGAAGGCGGCCGGGATGAGCGACCGCGACCAGATGATCGGGTTCGTGTGCACGGTGGAGGACTTGACCGAACGGCGCGAGGCGGAAGAGGCGCTGCGCAAGAGTGAAGAGCGCCTGCATCTCGCCCTGGAGAGCTCCGGGCTGGCCCTGTTCGACTGGCACCTGCCTTCGGGAGAAATTTTTCTGAGCCGGCGATGGGGAGTGATCGCGGGCGACTGGCAGGAACCGGGCACGACCACTGCGCGGCGACTGGGGGAACTGGTGCACCCGGAAGACCGGGAACGGCTGCGTGAAGCCAGCATCAGCGCCTTCAAGGGAGCCAAGCCCTCCTTCCACGCCGAATTCCGCATTCAGGTCAGCGGCGGGCCGTGGAAGTGGGTTTACAGCCAGGGCCAGGTCACCGAGCGCGACAGCATCGGTCGCGCGGTGCGGCTCACCGGCACCATCGCCGCGGACGAATAGCTCGACCCGCTCGCACCTGTCGCGACAGAGCCCGGGCCGTCGCACATCTGAGTGCGGGAGCAGCGGGTGGAATCGTTCGCCAGCCTTGGTTTTTCACTCAGGACTCAGGGCTGGCTTCCAAGCCGGTTGGCTTCGCCGCAAACTCGCCCTATTATTGGCTGTCGTAGCCGTCAGCACCCATCATAGGTCGAGGAGATATGAGCATCCAGTTCCGCAGCAAGGACCTGTCACCGGTCGAAATCTCTTTCCTGAAGTGGCAGTACGGGTTCGAGGAGGAAGACGATCCGTTCGAGCGCTCGTTGTGGCACACGATACTGCACGCCTGGGAAGCCGACCGGCACGCCTTCGTGAGCAATTCCCCAGACCGCCACCTGCCGCGCCTGGGTTCGGGCGAGGCCTATCCGGAGCAGGTGGCGCTCTACGTCACGTTCAAGTCCGATCAGGGCGAATCTTTCTGGAATGACCTGATCAAACGCGCCGGCCTGGCCGATCGCCGCAAGGACAACGTGATACCGCTTTCGGAGCGCCGCCGCCGGACCGGTTCAAGGGGCTGAACCGAAATCCAGTAATGGGTTGATCGTCAGGGACATTGCTCGATTATCTGGCTCTGAGACCGCGTCGGAGCCTGATTTCTTCCCGGAGCACATTGACCTGCGCCGTCACGGCGCTTTGGTCCTCGCGTCGCGTTCTGCTAATCTGCCCCCGTCGGCCCACTAAACCATCACAGGGGGAGAAATCATGGCGGACACCATCAAGTACCTGCTTTCCGAAGATCAGATTCCCAAGACCTGGTACAACGTCATGGCGGACCTGCCGTCGCCGCCCCCGCCGCCTCTGCACCCGGGCACGCTCAAGCCGCTCGGCCCGGACGATCTGGCGCCGCTTTTTCCGATGGCGCTGATCATGCAGGAGGTCTCGGCCGAGCGCGAGATCGAGATTCCCGGCCCGGTGCGGGAGATCTACAAGCAGTGGCGGCCGAGTCCGCTTTATCGCGCCCGCCATCTGGAAAAGGTGCTCGATACCCCGGCGAAGATCTACTACAAGTACGAGGGCGTGAGCCCGGCGGGATCGCATAAGCCGAACACCGCGATAGCGCAGGCGTTTTACAACCGCGAGGCGGGTATCAAGAAGATCTCCACGGAAACCGGCGCGGGCCAGTGGGGTTCTGCGCTGGCATTTGCCGGCGCGCTGTTCGGGATCGACATCCAGGTGTTCATGGTCAAGGTCTCTTATCAGCAGAAGCCATACCGCCGTGCATTGATGGAGACCTACGGCGCGCGCTGTATCGCCAGTCCTTCGATGGAAACCAACGTCGGCCGCGCGATCCTGGCCAAGACCCCGGACAGCACCGGCAGCCTGGGCATCGCCATCTCCGAAGCCGTTGAAGTCGCCGCCACCCACGATGACACCAAGTACGCCCTGGGTTCGGTGCTGAATCACGTTCTGCTGCACCAGACCGTGGTCGGCCAGGAAGCGATGAAACAGATGGAAATGGCCGGAGACGATCCCGACATCATCATCGGCTGCACCGGCGGCGGCTCGAATTTCGCGGGCATCGTCTTTCCCTTCCTGGGTGCGCAGCTGCGCGGGGGCAAGAAGCGCCGCATCATCGCCATCGAGCCGGCTGCATGCCCTTCGCTTACCAAGGGCAAGTACGCCTACGATTTCGGCGACACAGGCCACCTGACGCCCCTGGTGAGGATGCACACGCTGGGATCGACCTTCATTCCGCCCGCGGTGCATGCGGGTGGGCTGCGCTATCACGGCATGGCGCCGCTGGTTTCGCATATCAAGGAACTGGGACTTATCGAGGCTCGCGCCTACAAGCAGGTCGAGGTATTCGAGGCCGGAGTGAAGTTCGCGCGCGCCGAAGGCATCGTCCCGGCGCCGGAGGCCAATCACGCGGTCAAGGGCGCGATCGACGAAGCCCTGAAGTGCAAGGCCGAAGGCAAAGCGCGCACCATTCTGTTCAATTTGTGCGGTCACGGCCACTTCGACATGCAGGCCTACTCAGACTACTTTGCCGGCAAATTGACTGACCGAAGTTACGAGGAATCGGAACTGGCGATGGCGCTCGCCGGACTGCCGTCGGTCTCGGTGCCCGCCTGATACCACTGAAGGTTCCGCGTCTGAAAGGGCCGCCCGGACAGCGTCCCTTTCTTCCTTCGAAGGCCCGGGCTGGCGCTTTTCGTCATTCCTCGCCGCCTTTCCTTCTTTGCGACAATCCAAACAATGCCAACGCCAGAAACGTGGCTGCGCCTGAAATCAGGATACTACGTTAACTAAGTACATGTATTACAATGGTATTAGAGTAGTCATGGGCGTGTGGCAAATATTCAGTCGGTGGCTGCCGCGTCTGGCATGCGGCTTGCCGTATTGCATACCGGTGACACGCGCGCCTGCGCGTCAAGAATACTTTCCTAAGAAGGGCAAAGAACCATGAGACAGTTGAATGCCGGTTTCACACTGATCGAACTGATGATCGTCGTCGCAATCATCGGCATCCTCGCGAGCATCGCGCTCCCTGCGTATCAAAATTATGCTGCACGCGCCAAGATTTCCGAAGGCTTGCTGGCAATAGGCGTTTGCAAAACCAGCATCACGGAAACCACCCAGACGTCCTCTGTGCTGCCCGCGGCGGGGCAATGGGGATGCGAATCCCGGGTGGGCAACCCGCCTCAGTCAAAGTATGTAGTCTCCGTCGAGAGCAGCGATGAAGGCGCGGTGCGCGCGATTTTTCAGGGAATCAATGCTACGGCCAACGGCCAGGCGATCATACTTCGCCCTTGGGTGAACCTTCTCAGGGCGGCTCCAGTGGCCACGGGCGATGCGATCGGGGTCTGGGATTGCGGCCCGGATCCGTCGAATACCCAAGACATCTCGAGCTTGGTGCCTGCCTCGTGCCGCGCCTCGGCAGCCGAAATCGGCGCGGTCACCGCCTTCGCCCTCAGCGCAAGCTAGCCTAGGCAAGGCGCTCGAGTCCCAAGCCATCTACAATGAAGTCACCGGCCTGCCGGTGACTCCGGCCAGAACAATCCGGATCTGAGCGGGCGGCCTTGCGGCCGCCCGTTCTTTTGTGGAGGACAGATGCTGATCGCAAGACGGGAGATCGAAAGCGCGGGACAGCGCATTCGCGCGCACCTCGCGCCGACTCCCTTGATACGCGCGCAACATTTCAGCCGCGAACTCGGGGCCAACGTATTCTTCAAACTGGAAATGTTGCAGCCGACGCACTCGTTCAAGGTTCGCGGCGCGTTCAGCGCGCTCACACAACTCACCGAAAAGCAGAGGAAGCGCGGCGTAGTCACCGCCTCGGGTGGCAATCACGGACTGGCCGTAGCCTACGCCGCCGCCCAGCTCGGCATCGCTGCGACCGTATACCTGCCCGAATCTGCTACCGAGACCAAGCTCGCCGCAATCCGTCGCTTCGGCCCCGAAATGGTCGTTCACGGCAGCAACTGGGACGACGCCAACGCCCTGGCAACGAAAGTTGCTGTCGAATCGGGCCGTGCTTACATCCATCCGTTCGACAATCCGATGGTCATGGCCGGCCAGGGCACGATCCTGACCGAAATTCTGACGCAACTGCCCGAGCCGGACCTGATCGTCGTCTCTATCGGCGGCGGCGGTCTGATTTCCGGAATCCTTTGTGCGGTTCAGCACTACTCGCAGGGTACCCGCGTGTTCGGCGTCGAGACCGAGGGGGCGGACTCGATGTATCAGAGCCGGAAGGCGGGAAAGATCGTCGAACTGCCGGCGATCACCTCCATCGCCGAGACCCTGGGTGCACGCAAGACCGAGAAAGCGCAGTTCGAGATCGTCACGCAATACGTTACCGATCTGGTCACGGTATCGGACAACGCGGCAATTCGCGCGCTGATTACCATCCTTCAGGAAGAAAAGCTGCTCACCGAACCAGCGACCTCCTGTTCGGTTGCGGCGCTGCTCGAGGGCAAGATCCCGGTAAAGCCCGGTGAGAATGTGGTAGTTGTTTTATGCGGGGCGAACGTCGCGCACGAGAAAGTCCACGAATGGGAATCCGCGGCGCGCAACCTCACCGTTAAAGCACGAAGGCGAAAGGGCGACCCGAAGTAAACACGGAATTCGACGAATAGCGACTGGCCGTGTTTTTTCAGCGTCGGACACGCTCCCGGTTCGAACCTGGTCAGGTGCGCCGCCACCCGAGATCAGACCTGCATGAACTCCCCATTGCGGCATTGCATCCAGCTCAGAACGTCTCGCCACAATTCCAGCAAACCTGAAAATGACCGGGACTACCCTCATGGCAACGCGGGCAGATCACGGATCCCGAACTGGACGCCGGGCGCTCGATCTGACGGATCACTTCGCGTGCCCGTTGCAGGTCACGCTCGTCCGCGATCCACACTTCGGGGTAGGCGTGGGTAAAAGGAATCTCGCCCAGCCCGCCCTGCAAGTTCTCGTTGAATACCCTGGCGTCGATTCCCGCCTGACCCAGCAGTCCACACACCAGGTGCGCGTCCGGCAAGGTCGCGGCGGAATAGATCCTGACCATCAGAACAGATCCATCTGGCCGTCGAGTCTCGGGGGCTTGAACTTCGCCGTATCCAGCGGCCCGCGACGCACGTAGTTCAGCCCGAGCCGTTGGCAAGCCATGTTGAATCGTTTGCTCAGCAGCTCCGCCAGCTCCCCCGCCCCGCGCATGCGCGAGCCGAAATTCGGATCGTTCTCGCGCCCGCCGCGCATGTCGCGTACACGACTCATCACGTGTGCCGCCTTGAGCGGGAAGTTATGTTCGAGCCAGTCCTTGAACAAGTCCTTGACCTCCCAGGGCAGTCTCATCAGGGTGTAGCCGGCACGGTCTGCACCCGCCTCGCGCGCCGCTTCAAGAACGGCCTCGATTCCCGAATCGGTCAGAAATGGCACCACGGGCGCCACCATTACTCCGGTCGGCACGCCGGCCTGCACCAGTGTCCGGATCGCCTCGATGCGCCGCGCCGGCGCCGAGGCACGCGGTTCCATGCGCCGGGCGATTTCGCGATCCAGGGTGGTGACCGAAATATAAACCTGGACCAGATTCTTCGCCGCCATCGGTGCCAGGATATCGAGATCGCGCTCCACCATGGCGTTCTTGGTGATGATGGCACAGGGATGATTGCAAGCGGCCAGCACTTCCAGAATCGAGCGCGTGACTTTCCATTCGCGTTCCACCGGTTGATAGGGGTCGGTGTTGGCGCCGATGGTAATGCAATCACAGGTGTACCCGGGTTTGGCAAGCTCCGCTTGCAGCAACTCCGCCGCGTTGGTCTTGGCAAACAGCCGGGTCTCGAAATCCAGCCCCGGCGACAAGTTCAGGTAAGCATGCGACGGGCGCGCATAGCAATAAACGCAACCATGTTCGCATCCGCGATAGGGGTTGATCGACTGGGTGAAGGGAATGTCCGGCGAGTCGTTGCGCGAAATGATGCTCCTGGCGCGCTCTACGGTGACGATGGTCCGGGGACGGCCAGGCTCCTCCTCCAGCGGCGTATCCCAGCCGTCGTCGAAAGCCTCGCGCGCATTCTTCTCGAAGCGCCCTTCGGGATTCAGGGTGGCGCCGCGGCCCTTGTGGGCGGCGCCGTGGTCGCCCGTTACCGTCTTCATTGCCATACTGGATATTTAACCAGTAATGCGTCCAACAGGGAAGCACGCCAAAAAAGGGCCGAGGTACGAGGCCTGAGGTACGAGGTCCGAGGAACGAGGGCCGAATAGTTGTACCACTCGAACCTCGAACCTCAGACCTCGTACCTCACGACAGCCCCATCATCCGAATCGCCGCCTTGCACAGCGCGGCTTCAGGATTGGCGAACGCATCCAGGATGCTGAAATGGTTGTCTTCCTGGCAGGGAATGTCTTCGGCGATGACGCTGCCCCAGTTGTTGGCGAGCAAGGCATGCTGTTCCTTGAAGCCGCCGATTTCCCGTCCACCCACAGCGATGTATACCGGCGCCTTGGTGGCAGGCGGCATGAAAGCCGGGCTGATCTTGAGCGCCTCGGCCTCGGCCAGGCTCACGTCCACGTTGATCGAGGGTGTGCGCGCTATCGGCACCAAGTCGTAAATGCCGCTGACCGACATTCCGCCCTGCATCACTTTCTCCGGCAGGCCGCGAGAGTAGCGCGGCCATTGCGCCGCCATGCACATTGCGGCGAGATGTCCGCCCGCCGAGTGTCCCGCCACGAAAATACGGTTGCGCGGCGTGCCGACTTCGCCGGCATTGCGATACAGCCACGCCCCGGCCTTCAGACACTGCAGCACGATGTCCTCCACTTTCACCGAGGGGCACAGCGAATAATTGATCGCCGCCACGGCGGCACCGGCCTTGACGAAAGGCGCCGCGACGAAGGAATGGTCCTTCTTGTCGAGCGAACGCCAGTAGCCACCGTGGATGAACATCAGCAGCGCCCGGGCCTCGCCGCGCGGGCGGAAGATGTCCATGGTTTCCATGCGATGGTCCCCATAGGGCACGTCCAGCTCGACGTCCAGTTCACGGCGCGCCTGAGCCGACCGCGCCGCCCAACGGTCGAAAAAACTCTGGAACTCCGGGACCGCCGCCCGGTTGTTATACAAGGACTCGTAATACGCGCCGTCTTGGATCATGGCAACCTCCACAATTTTTATTTTTACTGTTTATATTTAAAAACTTACCAGAGGGTGGGCCGTCGTAACGATGACCGTGGATTTCAGAATCATGCAGGAATCGGCAGCAGATGAGAATTCCCCGGACGCCCGTTTCAATTTTCAGACCGACCGGGCGGCTGGCCGCCGCATCCATTTGGGCGAATGATTCAGTGCAGCATTCCGGCACTTCTTTGCGCAGGGAGTGGATTTCCCGCGCGCTGCCATTCGAGTCTTCCAGGAGCAACGTCATGTCGGCGAAAATCCCATGGGGCCCCCTTTTTGCCACCGTGCGCGGCCACTTCCAAGCACTAGCGGGACACATGCTCCCCAGCCCAAAACGACTGTGGCGGGGCGGTTTTTTTGATAGCCTTCGGCTTGTCCGGGAAATCTCCGGTTCAACCGATCACTTGACGCGGCCGACCGCTGCGAGGACGCGGCAACATGATTCGCCACGTTGAGTGGTCGGGCGAATGAGAAGTCGAGCGAAAAAACACGGAGCGAAAAACAAATGTTCACGCAATTCAAAATCAACCCGAAAGACTTCGACGGTCCGGTTCTGGTAACGGGGGCCGGGGGTTGTATCGGCACCTGGGCGCTGTCGCTGCTCGTTGACGCGGGCGTTACGGTGGCGGCGATGGACCTCAGCGAAGACAAGCGCAGGCCAAAGCTGCTGATGGCAGAGTCCGAGATCGCCGGGGTGAGATGGCTCACCGGCGATATCGCCGATCCGGCGGCGGTGATGAGCGCCGTCAAGGCCAGCGGCGCCAGGGCGATCATCCACCTTGCTGCCCTGCAAGTGCCGTTCTGCAAGGCTGACCCGATTGCGGGTGCCCGGGTAAACGTGGTCGGCACGGTGAACATTTTCGAGGCTGCACGAAAATTCGGCATCAAGCGCGTTACCTACGCCAGTTCGATCGCAGCGCACGGGGTGTTCGACCACAAGACCAT
>CAZYTR010000111.1:0-3371 GCA_964650365.1 uncultured Alcaligenaceae bacterium
TACCTGGAAGTCGCGTTGATGCTGATCGCGCTCATCCTGCGCGGCGTGGCTTTCGAGTTCCGGGTAAAGGCGTCGGGCTGGCACCAGGAGGCATGGAACCGGCTGTTCTTCGTCGGCTCGCTCGGGGCGGCGATCGCCCAGGGGATGATGCTTGCCGGCATCATCACCGGCTTCGGGCAGGGCGCTTTTTTTGTTGCCTTCAGACTTCTGGTGGGCGTGGGGCTGGCCGGCGGTTACGCGTTGCTCGGATCGACGTGGCTGGTGATCAAGACCGAGAACGATCTGCGCGCGCGGGCGCTGCGCTGGGGAATATTCGCCGTGACGCTGACGGCAACAGGGGTCGCAGCGATCAGCCTGGCGACGCCGTTCATGCACGCAGGCATCATGGAGAAATGGTTCTCCTGGCCGCGATTCTTGTGGCTAGCGCCTTTGCCGCTGCTGACCGCTGCCGCATGCGCGGGAATTCTGGTGTCGCTGATCCGGCTGCGGCGCGGAGCCGCGCAGCGCGAATGGCTGCCCTTCGTTCTCTCGGTGTGGGTGTTCGTGTTCGCTTTCGCCGGCCTGGCCTACAGCCTGTTTCCGTACCTGGTGGTGGACCGCATCACCATCTGGCAGGCGGCAGCGGCGCGCAAGTCGCTGATGTTCGTTTTCGTCGGCGTTTGCGTGGTGTTGCCGGTTATTGTGGCCTATACCGTGTTTTCGTACCGGGTGTTCTGGGGAAAGGCGCGTTCACTCACGTACGGAGAGTGAAGCCGTGAATATCGTAAAGGCCGTGAATGTCGTGAAGGCCGTGAATATCGTGAATGTCGTAAAGGCCGTGAATGTCGTGAATGTCGTAACGGCCGTGAATGTCGTGAATGTCGTAACGGCCGTGAATGTCGTGAATATCGTGAATGTCGTAAATGCCGTGAATGTCGGAATTTGCGCGATCTGGAACGACTGCGCAGGAAGACTAGGGCGTCTTGTATTTCTAAATCGGTCTTACGACATTCACGATATTCACGACATTCACGGCCTTTACGGTAACTTAATTTTTCCCCCAGGTCCGCCGAGCCCCGACGGGATGCCGTCGGGGATGACGATCGAAGAGCTGGCCTGGCGGCGCATTTCCTGAAGCTCCCTGACCGCACGCTCGACCGCGACCTTGGCGACTTCGGCGAATTTCGTGGCGGCATTGCCGATCGAGTCGGCCTCGATCTCGAAAGCGAGCGGAAGCGCGCCTACCGGCGTCATGAGCTGGGTTTCGCCGACGTAGATGACTTTGCGGCTGGCGTCGGTCGAGCCGTCGCTTTTCGCCGGCGTCATGACGCGAAGGGTGCCGACCTTGCGGTCGGTGAAGATCTCCTCGCGATAAAGGTTCGCGGGATCCATTTTGAGTTCGGGTGCCTTGTCTGCAGCCATGGTTCTTGTCTCCGGTTCGAAATGTACTAATGGCTCCCGGAATTATCCCATGACTCGTTGAATTGGTGCCCGAGTGCGTAAACTACTCCTGATCGGGCGCCGCCTTTCTTCATCCTCACTTGTCCCCGGAGGGGATCACCCTTCACCCTTCACCCTTCACCCTTCACCCTTCACCCTTCACCCTTCATCCTTGCTCTATGCTCGCCTACCGACATCTTTTTCATGCCGGCAACTTTGCCGACGTTTTCAAGCACTCGCTGCTGACGCAACTCGTGCTGGTGCTGGAAAAGAAGGACAAGCCCTTCTTCGTGCTCGACACGCACGCCGGAACGGGGCTGTACGACCTGACGCACCCCTGGGCGCAGAAGAACGCGGAATACAAGGACGGCATCGCGCTGCTTTGGGAGCGCAAGGACGCACCCAACACCTTGGTGCAGTATCTGGAGGCGGTACGCGTGGAGAACAGGGACGGCACGCTGCGCTTCTATCCCGGTTCGCCGCGCATCGTGCGCCGGCTGCTTCGGCCGAACGATCGCATGGTGCTTATCGAACTCAACAGAAAAGACTGCGATGAACTGGAGGCGCTGTTTCGTGGCGACAGGCAGGTGATGGTGCGCCTGATGGATGGCTACCAGGCGCTCAGAGCCTTCCTGCCGCCCAAGGAACGCCGCGGACTGGTGTTCATCGATTCCTCCTTCGATCGCGCGCAGGAGTTCAGGCGCCTGACCGAAGGATTGGTCGAGACCAACCGGCGGTTCGCAACCGGGGTGTACGGGCTTTGGTATCCGCTGATGGAACCGAGCGCGATGCGGGCATTCGAGCGCGGCGTAATGGCCACCGGCATACGCAAGATTTTGCAACTGGAACTCTCGGTGATGCCCGATAACTGGGGTGGAAACATGCGCGGCTGCGGACTGCTGGTCGCGAACCCGCCGTTCGGATTCGAGGAGATTGCGCGCTCCGTACTCGACTGGTTGTGGCCGGTGCTGTCGCGGAACCGCGACGGCGGACATACGGTGAGGTGGCTGGTGGGGGAGTGAAGGGCAAGGATGATCCCCTCCGCTCAGCCCGTTACTTTCATTCCCCTCTGGACCCCGGGTCGCGCGCCGACTGCCGCGCCCCAGCGTTGCAGATTGGCGAATCCGCCGGCCTGGTCGATCAGCGTCCTGCGCGCCGCAAAGTTCGGATACAGCATGATGTCGGCAACGGAAAACTCGTCCGCGAGATAGTCGCGCCCGGCCAGCCGCGCATCGCATGCTGCGAAGAAGCCGAGCAGCCGTTGCTTGAAATAGTCGGTGTTCGCGGCGATCTTCTCCGGGACACTCGTTTCCATGCGAAAGATCGTGCCGCTGGTGCCGGCGATGTCGCTCGCCGCCTGCATCATCCACTGCATGGCGAGCGCGCGTCGTGCGGGATCCTTGGGCAGGAACTTGCCGGACTTCTCCGCGGCATAAAGGATGATCGCGCCCGACTGCGAAAGCGTGAGCGGCTTGCCGCCGGGGCCGTCCGGGTCGACGATCACCGGTATCAGGCCGGCAGGATTGAGCTTCAGGAATTCAGGCGTGCGTTGTTCGCCCTTGGCAAGGTCCACCTTGTGTGTGCGGTAAGGCAGGCCGGTTTCCTCCAATGCTACTGCAGCGCGCAATCCATTGGCGGTCGGTGCGAAGTAGAGTTCGATCATGCGGCGGTCTCCGTTATTGTCGCGTTTGTGCGAGACCACAGTTTAGCGCGAGTCCACGGGTTGCGCCGCGCTCACTGCCGCGCACGGGTAAAGCGAGCCGGATGGCTCCCGGGGTAGAATTTCTGCACGACCGTTCGACCTGCCCGGTCATTCCCTGGTGACGGAATAGACGATGAGAAAACTGCGGACCCTGGTTGCCTTCATTCTGATCGGTATCGCGGCGAGCCCCGCCGGTGCGCAATTGGAGAAGTCCGCCGTGACCATCGCGGTGGGGGGCAAGGCGGCGCTG
>CAZYTR010000112.1:0-8562 GCA_964650365.1 uncultured Alcaligenaceae bacterium
TTACTTGAAGCTGATGCTGCTGAACGAAAAAAAGTGATGCGCTGTGCGGTCATCGTGACGACCTATAACCGTCCGGACGCGCTGGCGGCAGTTCTGCGCGGCTATCTTGCCCAGGATGATCCGCAATTCGAATTGATTGTCGCCGACGACGGCTCCACCGCGGACACGCGCAGCGTGGTGGACGAGTACGGGTCAAGGGCGAATTTCCCCGTCAGGCACGTCTGGCAGGAAGACCGTGGATTCCGCGCGGCGGCCGCGCGCAATCGCGGGCTGGTGGCAACCGACGCCGAGTACGTGATCTTCACCGACGGCGACTGCATTCCCGCGCGTTATTTCGTTTCGGCGCACAGGAGACTCGCCGAGCGCGGCTGCTTTCTGTCGGGCAACCGAATATTGCTTTCCGAGGGGTTCACCCGCGAGGTACTCGATGGCCCGCTGCCGGTTCAGCAATGGAGCGCAGCCCGGTGGGTCGAATGCTGGCTGCGCGGCGGGATCAACCGGTGGCTGCCGTTGCTGCGGCTGCCCGACGGCCGCTTCCGCACGCGCCGGCCCGAACAGTGGGAGGGTGTCAAGACCTGCAACCTGTCGGCGTGGCGGGAGGATCTGTTGCGGGTGAACGGCCTGGACGAAACTTACTCCGGCTGGGGGCTGGAGGACTCCGATCTCGTAATCCGCTTGTTGCACGCTGGCGTGCGGCACAAGAGCGCGAGATTTGCCGCGCCGGTGTTCCATCTCTGGCACCCGGAGAACGACAGAAGCCGCTTGCCCGAAAATCAGAGAAAGCTGGAACAGTTGCTGCACTCGGGCCGGGTCCGCGCAGAATCCGGGCTCGACCGCTATTTTTCGTCTTCCGTTCCCGGCTGAATGAGCGCCCCGGGAAGCGTGCTGGTGGTGTGCACGCGTCGCATAGGCGACGTGTTGCTGGCGACGCCATTGCTGCACTCGTTGCGGCTGGCGTGGCCAAATGCCCGGATCGATGTCCTGGTCTTCGCAGGCACGGACGGCGTGCTCACTGCCAATCCCGACCTCCGCTCGATCGTCGTCGTCCCCGAACGCCCTACTTTGGGCGAGCAGTTCATGCTTTTTGCCAGGCTATGGCGGCGCTACGATCTTGCGCTCTCGCTGTTGCCAGGCGACCGGCCAACCCTCTATGCATGGGCCGCCGGCAGGCGTCGCGGCGGCATGGTATCCCCCGACCACAAGGAATCCTGGAAGTCCCGGTTGCTGCAGGTGCGCGTGCCCTTCGACGACCGGGATACGCACACGGTGCGCATGAACCTGAAGCTCGCCGAGGCGATGGGCGTCACAGCTCATGCGGAGGTGGTGGTGTCCTGGAGCCGTACCGACGAGTCGGCGCTGGAAGACCTGATTCCCGCCGCCGTGCGCAGCGTGCCGTACGTGGTGCTGCACCCGTTTCCGAAGTTCAATTACAAAATGTGGCATGTGCACGGCTGGGTGGCGCTGGCGCGCTGGCTCGAGTCGAAGGGGTTGCGCGTGCTGCTATCCGGAAGCGGCGCGGCGGAGGAAGTGGCTTACTGCGAAAATATCCGGCGCGAGGCGGGCGGCGGGCCGCAGAACCTCGCGGGAAAGCTGAGTCTCGGGCAACTGGGCGCACTGCTGAGCCGAGCCCGGCTGTACGTCGGTCCGGACACGGTGGTGACCCATATGGCCGCCGGGCTGGGCGTGCCGACGGTCGCCCTTTTCGGTCCGTCCAATCCGGTGAAGTGGGGCCCGTGGCCGAAAGGTTTCGATTTGACGAGCAATCCGTGGCGGCGGGTCGGCACGCAGTCGGCAGTCAATGTGCGTCTGCTGCAGGGCGTTGCGCACTGTGTGCCGTGCATGCTTGAAGGATGCGGCCGCCACACAAATTCATTCAGCGATTGTCTGCAATATATGCCGGCGGAGCGGGTAATCGCGGAGGTCGAGCACGCTCTTGGCTGAACCTTGCCGGCACTGCGCAACTTGCGCGATGCGCGTCCGACGGGCTCGTTTGGCAGAGTCCCGCCGATCAAGGGACTCATGATTATGCGGGCCCGTCTTTCCTCCACTGCGTTTATCACCGACTGTCCGATTGGTTGTGACGCGGCTTTGCAGACCACCGAGCTGGTGTTGCCTGAAGGGCCACTGCATGCCTGCCCGGAGTGCGGCCAGCTTGTCAGTTCGGTGGACGAGTCGGGCTATTGGGCGTCGATGAAAGAGTTCGATACCGAAGCTGGTACCAAACCGGAGGAAGGATCGGTCGCGAGGCGTGAAAGGCGGGCGGGAAAAATACTAGCAGCTATACGGGCTGCGCTCGGAGGCGGGGAACGGCGGATCTCGCTTCTTGACGTTGGCTGTTCGAGCGGCGCATTTATGACCGCCGCCAGGGCTCGTGGATGCGATGTGCAGGGCGTGGAGCCGGCGCCGAAGGCAGCGAAGTCAGCCGAAGCGGCGGGCTTTTCAGTGTTCTGCGGCACGCTTGAGCAGTCGGCCTTTCCCGAGGCTTCTTTCGATGCGATCACGGTCCTCGAGGTTATCGAACATCTCAGGGATCCCCTGTCGCTTCTGCGCGAATGCCGCCGCATTCTGAAAGCCGACGGCGTGCTCGCTATCGGAACGGGCAACGCGGGCAGTTTGACGCTGCGTGTGCTGGGCGCCGATTGGGATTATCTGCAGATCCGCAGACACGGCGGACACGTCAGCTTTTTCAACCCCCGCTCAATCCGGATGCTGGCACAGCGGACGGGTTTCGTAGTGGAGCGCATCCGCACCCGGCGAGTCAGCTTGGCCGTAGACGGTGCCGGAAGCCGGTTTCGCGACCGTGCCCTGAAAGCCACGGCAGAGATCATTGGCGGGCTCGTCGCCATCACGGGTCAAGGCCATGACCTGCTCGCGCTGCTGCGATTGAGTGATTGAGTGATTGAGTGATTGAGTGATTGAGTGATTGAGTGATTGAGTGATTGAGTTACTGAATCGCTGAATCGCTGAATCACTCAATCACTTAATCACCGAATCACTGCATCACTCAACCCCCGCTTCGCGAGCCTGCTGGTCGGCATGGTAGGAGGAACGAACCAGCGGCCCGCAGGCGGCGTGACGGAATCCCATTGCCAGCGCTTCCTGTTCGAATTGCCCGAAGCGCGCCGGTTCGACGTAGCGCAGCACCGGCAGGTGTCCCCGGGTCGGTTGCAGGTACTGGCCGATGGTGAGCATCTCTACTTCGTGTTCGCGCAGGTCGCGCATCACCTCCAGTATTTCGCCGTCGGTTTCGCCCAGTCCCACCATCAGTCCTGACTTGGTGGGAATCTGCGGGAAGCGCACCTTGAAGTCCTTCAGTAGTTTCAGCGAATTGCGGTAGTCGGCGCCGGGGCGGGCCTGCCTGTACAGCCGCGGCACGGTCTCGAGATTGTGGTTCATCACGTCCGGCGGGCAAGCCGAGAGCTTGTCGAGCGCGACTTCGAGACGGCCGCGAAAGTCGGGTACCAGCACCTCGATGCGGGTGTGCGCTGAGTGGCTGCGCACTGCGCGGATGCACTCGGCGAAGTGCTGCGCGCCGCCGTCGCGCAGGTCGTCGCGGTCCACGCTGGTGATGACGACGTAACTGAGTTTCATCGCCGCGATGGTTTTCGCCAGGTTGAGCGGTTCTTCGGCGTCTGGAGCCAGCGGCCGGCCATGCGCCACGTCGCAGAACGGGCAGCGGCGCGTGCACAGATCGCCCAGGATCATGAACGTGGCCGTGCCCTTGCCGAAGCACTCGCCGATGTTGGGGCACGAGGCCTCCTCGCACACGGTATGCAGATTGTGTTCGCGCAGCGCCTGCTTGACTTCGTAGAATTTCTGGCTGCCCGGCGATTTGACGCGGATCCAGGCCGGCTTCTTCAGCGGCGCGATGGGGATGATTTTGACCGGGTTGCGCGCGGTCTTCTGCTCACCGGTTTCGCGTTTTACGGTTTCGTCCATTGGGGAAGCCTGTTCAGATTCCGTTGGCCAGTTTGGCAAGAAGTTTTTCCGCGACCGTTTCGGCGGGTTCGTCGATTCCCAAATCGCGCAACCGGGTGACTTGCAGGCCTGGATAACCGCAGGGATCGATCGCGCGAAACGGCAACAGGTCAATGTCCACGTTCAAGCTGATTCCGTGAAAGCAGCAGCCGTTGCGCACACGCAGACCCAGCGCCGCCACTTTTGCGCCGGCGACATATACACCCGGTGCATCGTCGCGGCCTTTTGCCTCGATGCCGTAGTCCGCAAGCAATTCTATCACCGCGTTCTCCAGCTTCCGCACCAGCGCCCGCACTCCAAAACCGCGGCGGCGCAGGTCGAGCAGCGTGTAAACGACGATCTGTCCAGGCCCGTGGTATGTGATCTGGCCGCCGCGGTCCACTTTGATGACGGGAATGGCGTTCTGGATTCGCGGCAGATGCTGTGCTTTTCCGTTGAGTCCGAGCGTATAGACCGGCGGGTGCTCGACCAGCCAGAGTTCGTCGGGAGTGGCCGCGTCGCGTGCCGCTGTGAAGTTCTGCATTTCGCGCCAGGTCTTTTCGTAGTCCGACAAGCCGAGCCTGTGGACTACGAGGCGAGAGGCGAGAGGCGAGAGGCGAGAGGATGCCTCTGCTATGGTCCGCAACTCCGCAGTGGGCGCGTCTTTGTCGGTTCTCAATCCTCTAGCCTCTAGCCTTGGTCATGGTCCTACAGGACCATGACCACTGACGGATGATCACACAGCTCCTGGTACAGCGCATCGAGCTGCTCGCGCGAGGCGGCGCGTACGGTACAGGTGACGCTGAGGTAGCTGTTCTTCTTGCTGGTGCGCATTTCCACGCTTGCCGGATCGAAATCCGGCGCGTGGCGCCGCACGATCTGGATGATCGTCTGCACCAGCCGCGGCTCCCGCCTGCCCATGACCTTGATCGGGAAGTCGGTCGGGTATTCGATGAGGCTCTCGCCTTCCATCATGCCTCCGGGGCGCGCATCACGCGCTCCTTGTAGTCCTGGTACAGCGCATACATGCGCCTGAATATTGGTCCGGGTACGCCGCCGCCGACGGCCTTGCCGTCCAGCTTGACGATCGCCAGGACTTCCTTGGTGGAGGAGGTGAGCCATACCTCGTCTGCGCCGCGCACCTCGGACTCCGGGATTGCCCGGACCTGGTGTTCGATGTCGTCGGCTTGCGCCAGTTCCAGCACCACGTCGTAAGTAATGCCGGGCAGCATCAGATGGCCTTTCGGCGGCGCCAGCAGAACGCCGTTCTTGACCACGAAAATATTGCTGGCCGCGCCTTCGGTCATGACGCCGTCGCGCAACAGTACGGCTTCGACACAGCCGGCATCCACCGCGAGTTGCCGCAATAGAACGTTGGGCAACAACGCAATGGACTTGATGTCGCAACGCAGCCAGCGGTTGTCGGCGGCCGTGATCGCTCCCACGCCCTTTTCCACTTGTTCCCGTGGCGGTGTGGAAAGCGCACTGCTCATCATGAATACGGTCGGCGCCACGCCACTGGGGAAGGCGTGATCGCGCTTCGCCACGCCGCGGGTGACCTGCAGGTACAAAGACTGGTCCTCGGGCGCATTGAGTTCGACCAGGCGGCGCACCAGCCGCGTCCATTCGGCGTCGTCATGGGGATTGGCGAGCCGGATGCCGTCGAGACTGGCCCGCAATCGCCGCAGATGCTCGGCGAGCCGGAAAGGATGCCGCGAGTACACGGGAATGACTTCGTAGACGCCGTCTCCGAAGATGAAACCGCGATCGAGCACCGGGACCCTTGCCTGTTCGATCGGCATGAACTCGCCGCTGAGATAAATCATTTAGAGGCAGTGATTCGGTGATTGGGTAACTGGGTGATTAAGTAATTAAGTAATTGGGTGATTGGTGAAAAGCAAATCGCCTAATCACTGAATTTCCCAATAACTTAATCCCTCAATCACTTAATCCCTGAACTTTAATCGCCCAATCGCCCAATCGCTGAATTACTGCGCCAGCAACCTCAGGCTGTGCCATCCGCGCACGAACAGGTTGGCGATGCCGACGGTCTGCAGGGCAACGAGCGTGCGCTCGCCGAAGGGCTGGCCGTCGAAAGTCAGGCGCAACGTCCCGACTTTCTCCCCGGCGCGGATCGGCGCGATAAGCGGTTGCATGCTATCCAGCCGGGCGTTGAGGCGGTCGGCAAACCCCTTCGGGATGGTGACGTAATAATCATCGGTGAGTCCCGCCTGCAGTTGTTCGCTGTTGCCTTTCCATACCGGCAGCCGATGCACCGGCTGCCCTCTGGCGTAGAGTTTCACGGTGTCGAAGGCCTCGAATCCATAGTTGAGCAGTTTCTGCGCTTCCGCCGCGCGGGCGCCTTCCGAACCGGCGTCGATCACCACGGCGATCAAGCGCCGGCCATTGCGCTGCGCGGTGCCGATCATGCAGAAGCCGGAACTCTCCGTGTATCCGGTCTTGAGGCCGTCCACGTAGGGGTCGCGCCCGAGCAGACGATTGCGATTGTACTGGGTGATGTTGTTGTAACGGAATTCGCGCAACCGGTACATTGGAAAGTATTGCGGAAACTCGCGGATCATTGCCGCCGACAACAGCGCCAGGTCGGCGGCCGTCGAGTAATGCTGCGGGTTCGGGAGTCCGGTCGCATTGACGAAGTTCGAGTTTCTCAGTCCGAGGCGCGCAGCCTCGCGATTCATCTGCTCGACAAAGGTTGCTTCGGTTCCGGAAATGCCTTCCGCCAGCGCGATGGATGCGTCGTTACCCGACTGCACGATCATGCCCTGCAGCAGGTCCTCGATGACGACGGACTTGCCCGCATCCAGAAACATGCGCGAGCCAGGCGCGCGCGAGGCCGTTTCCGAGATCGGCACCGGCTGTGACAACGTGATGCGCTTCTGGCGCAAGGCGTCGAACACCACGTAGGCGGTCATCAGCTTGGAAAGCGAAGCCGGTTCGATGCGCGCGTCGGGAATCTTTGCGGCCAGGACCTGCTGGCTAAGCATGTCCACCAGAAGATACGACTTGGAGGCCAGTGGTCCGAGCACGGCAGTTCCGTTCAACGGAGCCTGGGCAAGAGCCAGGGTGCTGCCGAACCAGACGAATAATGCGGCGAGAATTCTCATCATGCGGGAGCGAAGCGGATTATATATCACGTCCCCTCCCTTCTTGCGGTTGCACGGTGCCGCGCCCTCTGGAACAATGCGTGGCTTTCGCGATCTCAGTTATACGCAGCGACAAAAATAGCGCCGGAGACATTCCCTCACCCTTGAAGGGGGAGGGCTAGGGTGGGGGTGGGGGTGGGGGTGCGGCGTGTATCGTGTGGCTGGCATTTCACCCCCATCCCAACCTTCCCCCATCAAGGGGGAAGGAGTATTTAATGCGGCACTATTTATGTCGCAATGTATAGCAACCACATGACGATTCGATTCAGAACCGGCCTCCTTCGCGCTGCGGCGCGCTTGTCGTTGATTGCCGCTGTGATCGTTCCGTCGGTGGCGCCGGCGGCGGACGCAATCCGCGTGATCGATCCCTGGGCTCGGGCCACGGTGCCAGGCCAGAAGGTGGGAGCCGTTTACTTGGAGATCGTCAGCCCGCGCGACGCTCGGCTTACCGGGGTGGCCAGTCCGGTAGCGGGCACCGCAGAAGTGCACTCGATGACGATGGATGGCGGCACCATGAAAATGCGCGCCGTCAAAGCGCTCGATCTGCCCGCGGGCAGGCCGGTAAAACTGGCGCCCGGCGGCTACCACGTGATGCTGTTCGATCTGAAGAAGCCGCTGGTTGCCGGGGCGAAAGTGCCGCTTACGCTGGTGATCGAAGATGCCGGCAAGCGCACGTACAAAATAGCGGTGACCGCGATCGTGCGCTCGGGCGACCAGGACGGCCAACATTGATCGCGCCGCGGCGTTAGACCAAACCGCTCACCACGGAGAATTCTTTTCTCTACCCCACAAGGGGTGCCCGAAGGCGCAAATAAACCCGGGAAAGCCGTCAAAAAAAGGGGGAGATCCGGTCGGGCGATCGCTATTCGATCTGATGGATGAGGACTCGTTAGCGCGTCTATCCGCGATGTCGTAATTCGTTTCCAATTTGCTTTTCTTTGCGCCTTCGCGTCTTTGCGTCAAGGTTTTTCCGTTTCAACGCGGTTTCCAGAGATGCGATCCAGCCTTCGTCCACCCAGCCGCGCAGCAGCGCAGCCGCGCGCGGCGCGGCCTGCTCTTCGGGCAGCCACTGGCACAGCCCGGCGCAGATTTCGCCGAAACTCAGGTGATTGCGCATGGCATTCAGCGCCCAGGCTTCGTCGGCTTCGAGTGAGCGGAAGTAAGGCGAGAGCTGCTTGCGCCAGATGGCCCACCGCAACGGCTCGGGCAGGCTCTCCGGCGCGATGCCGTGATCCGCATTCTTGAGTTCGTTCCAGACCGCGACGGCATTGGTCCGCAGATCGACGACGTGAAGCGCCGGATGCGGCGTGATGCGCAGCCCGGCCCAGGCTTCGGGCGGCACCGCGGCAACGTCCTCGAACCGCAGCGCGGCCGTATCCGCCGCATCGAAAGCCAGCCCCAGCGTCCACTCGAACCGCGCCAGGTCGGCCAGTATCGGCTG
>CAZYTR010000113.1:0-29322 GCA_964650365.1 uncultured Alcaligenaceae bacterium
TTCTACCTCAGTTGCAGCAGTACCAGCAGTAACACGGTCGGAATAATGGTGTTCACCAGCGACAGCACGAACAGATGGCGCGGGCCTTTCTCGTTCGATACGGCATGAAGGAACGCAGTGACCCCCGATACCGCTACCACCAGGCCTCCGACTGCATAAAGCACGGAAAAAATCTGGAACTCTCCCTGGCGCTGGAAATAGGACACGAGATTGAGCTGCCAGGCCAGGTAGACGATCAAACCGAGGTTGGCTAGCAGGGGCAGGTAGTAGAGAAGAAACCGCCTGGGATTCAGCTTCACCGCTTCCTTTCCTCCAATGACATCTGCAACACACGCGCAACGTGCAGCGCCTTCTTTCGCGTGCCGTCGTGAATCTGGTGCCGACAACTCGTTCCGTCCGCGACGACGATCGTCTCCGGGCCCGCTTTTCTGACTGCCGGGAGCAGCGACTGTTCAGCCATCTTCATGCTCACCGCGAAGTGTTCGGCCTCGTAGCCGAAGCTGCCGGCCATGCCGCAGCAGCCGGAATCCACCGTCTGCACTTTCAGCCCCGGAATGAGCCCCAGCACCTTGCGTACCGCGGGCATCGCATCGAAGGCCTTCTGGTGGCAGTGTCCGTGCAGGAGAGCGGTCTGCGCTCGCAGTGGTGCCAGGTCGAGAGTGAGGCGCCCGGCGTCCGCTTCTTCGGCGAGAAATTCCTCGAACAGCAACGCACGCTCGGCGGTCGGCCCGATTTCGCCGTCCAGTCCCATCACCAGGAACTCGTCGCGCAGCGTCAGCAGGCACGAGGGTTCGAGACCGACGATGGGCACACCGCGATCGACAAAGGGACGCAGCGCGTCGAGCAGGCGCTGCGCTTCGATCCTCGCCTCGTCCACCAGGCCGGCAGCGAGAAATGTGCGGCCACAACAAAGCGGGCGGCCGCCGTCGCGCGGTTCAGCGATTTCGACGTTGTAACCGGCGGCTTCCAGCACGTCCAGCGCGGCACGGATATTTTCGGGATCGAAGTAACGATTGAATGTATCCACAAGCAAAACGACGTTTGCTTCCCCTGCACTACGGGACGAAAGCCGGGAGGGCTTCCATTTTGGAAGACTCCGTTTCGCGCTCAACCCGAATAATTTCTCGGTCAGGAAAGGCAAGCCGGGAATCGCGTCGCGCAGGTTCAGCAACGGTGCGAACTTCGAAGCAATCGGGGCGTAACGCGGCAACCACGCGATCAGTCTCTGTCGCAGGGTAAGGCCGTGGCGCTTGTTGTAGTGATGCAGAAACTCGATCTTCATGCGCGCCATGTCCACGCCGGTCGGGCATTCGCGTTTGCAGCCCTTGCAACTGACGCACAGCGCCATGGTTTCGCGCATCGCGTCCGAGGTCAGCGCGTCCGGGCCGAGTTGTCCGGAAATCGCCAGCCGCAGCGTGTTGGCGCGGCCGCGCGTCAGGTGCTGCTCATCGCGCGTCACGCGGAAGGACGGGCACATGGTGCCGGCGTCGAACTTGCGGCAGTGGCCGTTGTTGTTGCACATCTCCACCGCCGGACCGAAACCGCCCCAATCCGACCAGTCCAGCGCGGTGTCCAGCTTTTCAATCCGGTAACCGGGCTTGTAACGGAACAGCGAACGGTCGTCCATCTTCGCCGGCCGCACGATCTTGCCCGGATTCATCAGGCCTTTCGGATCGAAGAGGTCCTTGATTTGCGTCAGCGCAGCGCCCAGTCGGCTTCCGAGAATCGGCTCGATCCACTCGGAGCGCACCAGTCCGTCGCCGTGCTCGCCCGAGAAGGCGCCTTTGAACTCCCTGACCATGGCGCAGGCTTCTTCCGCAATCGCACGCATCTTTTCCGCGCCATCGCGCCGCATATCCAGTATCGGGCGCACGTGCAACGTGCCCACCGACGCATGCGCGTACCAGGTGCCGTGGGTGCCGTGCCTGGCAAAAATTTTAGTCAGCCTGTCGGTGTACTCCGCGAGGTGTTCGAGTGGCACCGCGCAGTCCTCTATAAAGGACACCGGCTTGCCGTCGCCTTTCATCGACATCATGATGTTGAGCCCGGCCTTGCGCACCTCCCAGATTTCCTTCTGCAGCGCCGCGTCGGTGATCTCCACCACGGCCCCGGAATGCCCGAGATCGCCCATCATCTGCGTCAGGCGCTGAAGTTTTGCGATCTGCCCATTCCTGTCCTCGCCCGCGAATTCCACCAAGAGGATGGCCGCGGGTTCTCCCTTGAGAAACCTTGCGACGACCGGGCGGAACACGGCGTTGCCGCGCGCCAAGTCGATCATAGTGCGGTCCACGAGTTCGACCGCGTCGGGGTCGAGCGTGACGATGTGCCGCGTCAGATCCATCGCCTGGTAAAAGCTGGCGAAGTGCACCACGCCGAGGACCTTGTGCGCGGGCATCGGCGAGAGTTTCAGGGTTACGCGCTTCGAGAATGCCAGCGTGCCTTCCGAACCGACCAGCAGGTGCGCGAGGTTGTGCATGGTCGGGTTCGATTCACCGCCCGGCAGCACCATGTCCAGGTTATACCCTTGCACCCGGCGCAGCATTTTGGGCCAGCGTGCTTCGATCTCTTCGGCTTCGCCTCGAGCGATGGCATGGATTTTCGCCACCAGAGCGCGATACGCGGAAGTTGCGCCCTCGAGCGCGTCGCTCGGACCGAAATGGAATTCGTCCCCGCCCGAGAGCCAGGCATCCACGCCCAGCACGTTGTGCACCATGTTGCCGTAGCGGATAGAGCGCGAGCCGCAGGAGTTGTTACCCGTCATTCCGCCTATGGTGGCTTGCGCGGAGGTGGACACATCCACCGGGAACCAGAGCTGATGCGGGCGCAGGAAGGCATTGAGCCGGTCGAGCACCATGCCCGGTTGTACCGTCACTTCGCGCATTCCGGCGTCGAACTCGATAACGCCGTTCAGGCTCTTGGAGCAGTCGATGACCAGCGCAGCGCCGACGGTCTGTCCGCATTGCGAGGTCCCGGCGCCGCGCGGCAGGATAGGCACGCCTTCCTCGGCCGCGATCTGCAGCGCAATACGCGCAGCATCCTCGGTGCGCGGCACGACCACCCCGATGGGTTCGATCTGGTAGATCGAGGCATCGGTGCTGTAGCGCCCACGCGAGAATGCGTCGAACAGCACCTCGCCGTCCACTTGGCGCTGCAGGCGTTGCGCCAGCACGCTGCCGGAATGCCGTGGGGGGCTTACGGAAATCGGAGCGGCGGGCGCATTCACAGGTTGGCAGGTCTCGCAATGGAAACAGCACGAATGATACCGCGAGGTCCCTAAACCGGCTTGAGACCAAGGTCGAAAGTGAGTAGGCTCGATGTTTACTTCAGGGTGTGCTGATGACGCATCGCCGCGGACGCCATTTCCTCCAGATCCCGGGACCTACCAACGTACCCGACCGGGTGTTGCGCGCGATCGATCGGCCGACGATCGACCATCGCGGAGCGGAGTTCGCTGCACTCGGCCACGAGGTGCTCGATGGACTCAAGCAGGTTTTCAGGACCAGCGGCCACGTCATCATCTATCCGGCCTCGGGCACCGGCGCGTGGGAAGCGGCACTGGTGAATACGCTCTCTCCCGGAGATAGCGTGCTGATGGTCGAGACCGGCCAGTTCGCTGCGCTGTGGCAGGAGCTGGCGGTCCGACTCGGACTCAGCGTGGATTTCATCCCGGGCGACTGGCGCCACGGCGTGGATCCCATGCTGATCGAACAGCGGCTTGCGGCGGATCGCGACCACCGCATCAAGGCCGTATGCGTGGTCCACAACGAAACATCGACCGGGGTGACCAGCAGGATTGCGTTGGTGCGCAAGGCGATGGATCGCGCCGCGCATTCCGCGCTGCTGATGGTGGACACGATATCGTCGCTGGCGTCGATCGACTACCGCCACGACGAATGGGGCGTGGATGTCACGGTGGCAGGCTCGCAGAAAGGCCTGATGCTGCCGCCGGGGCTTTCCTTCAACGCCGTCGGCGCCAAGGCGCTCGCGGCATCAAAAAAAGCGGCGCTGCCGCGCTCCTACTGGAGCTGGGACGAGATGCTCGGGCCGAACCGCTCAGGATTCTTCCCCTATACCCCGGCCACCAATCTGCTCTATGGACTGCGCGAGGCACTGCACATGTTGATGGAGGAAGGCCTGGATAACGTATTCGCGCGGCACGCGCGTCATGGCGAAGCCACGCGCCGTGCGGTGCGCGCCTGGGACCTGGAGATTCTGTGCGCGAATCCCGACGAATACAGCAATTCTCTCACCGCGGTATTGCTGCCCGCCGGCCATGACGCCGACAAGGTGCGGGAAATCGTCCTCGATCGCTTCGACATGTCGCTCGGCACAGGGTTGGGAAAGATGCAGGGAAAAGTGTTTCGCATCGGTCATCTCGGTGATTTCAACGACCTGATGCTCGCGGGCACGCTGTGCGGTGTGGAAATGGGCCTGGGACTCGCTGGCGTGCCGATTCGACGGGAAGGGGTGGCCGCCGCACTCGATTTCCTCGCGGGCGCACCGGCTGCGCGGCCAGCCGTACGGCTCGCGAAAGGCTGATCGCCGGCGCCGTTCAGTTCCGGCACCAAAGGAAAACGCTCAACGCGGAGGACGCGGAGGAAAGGCAACAACAAAAGAATTTGAAAGTTAAAAACTGGTGCCGGCTGTCAATTCAGCACCATAGCCGCTCGTAACTCCCATATGCTTTTCCTCGTTTTCGGTTTTCCTCTGCGTCCTCCGCGTTGAGCGTTTCGTTGTTTTCAGTTCGCGCCTGCGGCGGTCGGTTGTGCCACGGGTTCGGGCGTGGCCGCGCGCTCAAGGCGATCACGCACCGCAGTCCACTCGGGAAGCTGTGGTATCGCCTCGACCACGATCAAGCTGCATCCGGCGTCGTCGAGGCGACGCAATGTTCCGTAGAGAAGGCGCGCATACTCTTCCGCAGTTTCGGGCGCCACTTGCCACAATGCCACTTTCGAATCACGCGGGCGCCCGCGGCGGGCCAGCACCGCGACCGGCGGTGGCACGACCTGCCGGCGCACGTAACTCTCGATTTCGTCCGGGTCAACGATTCTCAGCGGCGTGCGCGGCGCATAGTGCGAGGCAAGCGACCCCGGCACGCGCGGCCGGTCCACCGCCGCTTCGCCGAGCGGCACCAGCAACGCATCGGCGATTTGCTGGGCGCTCACACGTCCGGGGCGCAGTACAGCCGGCGGTTCACGGGTGAGATCCACGATCGTGGATTCGATTCCGACGTCGCAGGGCCCGCCGTCCAGAATAATATCCGCCGCGTCGCCAAGTTCCTCGCGTACGTGCTCTGCTGTGGTCGGGGAAAGCCTGCCGAACTTGTTCGCCGATGGCGCGGCGATGCCCCCGCCGAACGCCTTCAACAATTTCTGTGCGACGGGATGCCCGGGAACCCGTAGTCCAATGGTGTTCTGGCCGCCCGAGATCAGGTCGTTCACCTGCGGCGAGCGCTTGAGCACCATGGTGAGCGGGCCAGGCCAGAATTTTTCCGCGAGCAGCCACGCAGCTCGCGGCACCTCCGCCGCCCAATGTTTCAGTTCGCTCATGTCGGCGATGTGGACGATCAGCGGATGGTCAGCGGGACGGCCCTTGGCGGCGAAGATCTTTTTCACCGCGGCGGGATTGGACGCATCCGCGCCGAGTCCGTACACGGTCTCGGTCGGAAACGCCACCAGCCCCCCCGCGCGGAGGACTTCTGCGGCTTTCTGGATTTTCCGGTCAGTTGCCAATTAGAAAGAAACCTCTTTCAACACGAAGGGTCACGAAGGAAGTACGAAGGTCCACGAGGGAAACCAAGAATTGTCTTGTCGAAAATTCAAGCTCTGCCATGCCAGCCCACAACGCAAACAATTTAGCGATCTCCACAGCGTGATTTGTTGCTCACCTTCGTGTTCCTTTCTTACTCTTCCTTCGTGACCCTTCGTGTCAAACGCGGTTCGCCTTCACGCGATCAGAAGCCGCAGCGCTTCTTCGTATTTTTCGGCGGTCTTCCTGAGCACGTCGGCCGGCAGGGCCGGCGCCGGCGGCTGCTTATTCCATTTCTGCGATTCCAGCCAGTCGCGCACGAACTGCTTATCGAACGAGGGCGGGCTGATCCCGATCCGGTACTGCTGTTTCGGCCAGAAGCGCGAAGAATCCGGGGTCAACGCCTCGTCGATCAGGTACAGCTTGCCGTTGGCATCGCGGCCGAACTCGAACTTGGTATCGGCAATGATGATGCCGCGGGTGACGGCATAGGCCGCCGCCTCGGAATAGAGCTGTATCGCCTTGTCGCGTACTTGTCCCGCCAGGGACTTGCCGATCAGCATTTCCATCTCGGAGAATGGAATGTTTTCGTCGTGCGTTCCGATCGCAGCCTTGGTCGAAGGCGTAAAAATCGGCTCGGGCAGTTGTTGCGCCTCCCTAAGCCCGGCGGGCAGCGCAATGCCGCAGATCATCTGAGTCTTTTGATAATCCTTCCAGCCCGAGCCCGCCATATAACCGCGCACGATCGCTTCGATGGGCAGAGGCTGCAATCGCCGCACCACGAAGGCGCGCCCCTGCACCTGGCCGCGCTCCCCCGCCGTGACGAGCGTCTCGGGCGCCACGTCGAGCAAGTGATTCGGGATCACGTGACGGAGCTTCCTGAACCAGAAGTTCGACATCTCCGTGAGCACCCGGCCCTTGCCCGGCACCGGAGTGGGAAGAATCACGTCGAAAGCCGACAAGCGGTCGGTCTGCACGATCAGCAGACGCTCCGCGTCCACCGCGTAAAGGTCGCGCACCTTGCCGCGATGGAGAAGCTTTAGCGATTTCAGGCTGGTTTCGTGGATTGGCTGGGTTGCATTCATCTCGACTTCGCCCCAGTCCGATCAGGTTAGCTCAGGCAGCTTTGCCGCCTTCACCGCATCCGCCTGCTTGATGCGGAACGCCTGCAGGCGCCTGGCCAATCCGGCATCGTTCAGCGCCAGCATTGCTACCGCGAACAAGCCGGCGTTGGCCGAGCCGCCGTCGCCGATTGCAAAGGTTGCGACCGGAATGCCTTTAGGCATCTGCACCATGGACAGCAGCGAGTCGAGGCCTCCGAGGTGCTTGGAGGGAATCGGCACCGCCAGCACCGGCAAGGTGGTCAGCGAAGCGATGACTCCGGCGAGATGCGCGGCGCCGCCGGCACCGGCGATGAAGCACTGCGCTCCGCCCTCGGCGCATTTTTTCACATACTCCGCGAGCAGTTCCGGAGTGCGGTGAGCGGACAACGCGCGCGCCTCGTAGGGCACACCGAAGTCCTTCAACTGCCGCGCCGCGTGCTGCATTACGTCCCAGTCGTTGCTGCTGCCCATCACGATCGAGACGAGTGGCTCGGTCGCTTTTCTGGTTGCCATGATCTCTCCTGAATTAGTCGGACGAAGTAAACTTGAACCCAATGATATCGACAACGATCATCTCGCCTTACGCCTCACGCCTCACGCCTCACGCCTCACGCCTCACGCCTTACGGCTCTCTCCGACCTTGACGATCTTCATGGTGTTGGTGCCGCCGGGCGCCCCGATCGGCTCGCCGAACGTGATCACGATCAGGTCGCCCTTCTGTACCAGCCCGGCGCTGACCAATTGGTCCTCCGCCTCCTGCAAGAGGTAGTCGCGGTCGTGGCCGATGTACTTGATCAACAGTGGATAGACATCGCGGTACAGGCTCAACCGATAACGCGTGGAAATTTCCGGCGTCAACGCGTAGATCGGCACCCCGCAGTTCATACGCGAAATCCACAGGGCAGTGGAGCCGGACTGGGTAAGCGCCGCGATCGCCTTGACTTTCAGGTGATACGCGGTAAAAAGCGCCGCCATTGCGATCGACTGGTCCACGCGGGTGAACACGCGATCGAGGAATTCGCGGTCCAGCGTGACCTCGGCGGATTTCTCCGCCTCCAGGCAGATGCGCGCCATCGCCTCGACAGTTTCCACCGGGTATTTTCCGCTGGCCGTCTCGGCGGAGAGCATCACCGCATCGGTGCCGTCGAGAACCGCGTTCGCCACGTCGGAAACCTCCGCGCGCGTGGGCACCGGGCTCGAGATCATCGACTCCATCATCTGCGTTGCGGTGATGGTGAGCTTGTTGCGCTCGCGCGCAGTGCGAATCATGCGCTTCTGCAGCGCCGGCACTGCAGCATCGCCGACTTCGACGGCAAGATCGCCGCGCGCCACCATGATGCCATCGCTGGCCTCCATGATCTCCTCCATGGAGGCGATGGCCTCGGCGCGTTCCATTTTGGCGATCAGAATCGAGCGGCCGCCGGCCGCGCGCATAAGCTCCTTTGCCATGTACATGTCGGCGCCGCTCTTGGGAAAGGACACCGCAAGGAAATCCGCCTTCATCGCCACCGAGGTCTTGATGTCCTCCATGTCCCTGGCCGTCAGCGCGGGGGCAGTGAGTCCCCCACCCTGGCGGTTGATTCCCTTGTTGTTCGAGAGGACACCGCCCACGCGTACCGTGGTGGTGATCTGGCTGCCCTGAACTTTCTGCACATCGAGTACCAGCCGGCCGTCGTCCAGCAGCAGCACCGAGCCCGGCGATACGTCGCGCGGCAGTTCCTTGTAGTCCAGGCCTACGCAGTCCTGGTTTCCGAGCGGGACCTCGGCATCGAGGACGAATACCTCGCCCTTGACGAGGGTGACTTTTCCTCTTTCGAACTTGCCAATGCGTATCTTCGGTCCCTGCAGGTCGCACATGATGCCGACCGTGCGCTCCATGGTGCGCGCTACCTCGCGCACCAGTTCCGCGCGCGCCAGGTGTTCCTCGGCGTTGCCGTGGGAGAAGTTCATGCGAACCACGTCGACACCGGCGGCAATCATGCGCGTCAATACTTCGCGTTCGCCGGATGCCGGACCGAGAGTGGCTACGATTTTTGTGCTTCTTTGCATATCGTGGGCAGGTTATTGTTTGCCGCGCTGTGCGAGAATTTCCACTGCCGGCAGGTTCCTGCCTTCCAGAAATTCCAGGAAAGCGCCACCGCCAGTGGAAATGTAATCGATTTTTTTCCCGATCCCGTACTTGGCGATCGCCGCAACGGTATCGCCGCCACCGGCGATCGAGAATGCCCGGGAAGCCGCGATCGCATGCGCGATGGTCTTTGTGCCCTCGCCGAACTGTTCGAACTCGAACACGCCCACAGGGCCGTTCCAGACGATCGTGCCGGCCTTGCCGAGCGCCTCGGCAAGTTGCCTGGCGGTCCTGGGACCGATGTCGAGGATCAGGTCATCGGCGGCGACATCTTTGGCTTCCTTCACCGTAGCCTTGGCCTGCGCTGATAATTCCTTCGCGCACACCACGTCCACCGGGATCGGCACAGTCCCACCCTTTGCTTTGATCGCTTCGATGATTCCTTTCGCTGCGCCGACCAGGTCGGCCTCGGCCAACGACTTGCCGATCGGCAGGCCGGCAGCCAGCATGAACGTGTTGGCGATGCCGCCGCCGACGATCAGTTGATCCACTTTTCGCGCCAGCTCGCCCAGGATATGAAGCTTGGTGGAGACCTTGGAGCCGGCAACTATCGCCACCAACGGTCGTATCGGTGCGGTCAACGCCTTGCCTAGAGCTTCCAGTTCCGCTGCCATCAGCGGCCCGGCGCAGGCGATGGCCGCAAATCTGGCGATCCCATGGGTTGTCGCTTCGGCGCGATGCGCGGTGCCGAATGCGTCGTTTACGTAAACGTCGCATAGCGCCGCCATTTTTCTGGCCAGGGTCTCGTCGTTCTTCTTTTCGCCCTTGTTGACCCGGCAATTCTCCAGCAGCACGACCTGTCCGGGTTTCACCTCCACGCCCTCCACCCAGTTCGTCTTGAGCGGGGCCGGGATACCGAGCAGTTCCGACAATCGCCTGGCAACCGGCGCCAGCGAATCTTTGGGTTTGAACTCGCCCTCGGTCGGCCGGCCGAGGTGTGAAGTCACCATGACTGCGGCGCCAGCGCTCAGTGCATGCCGGATCGCCGGCACCGAGGCGCGGATGCGGGTGTCGTCGGTGATGTTGCCGGCGTCGTCCTGCGGCACGTTCAGATCCGCGCGGATGAACACGCGTTTGCCGCGCAAATCGAGATCAGTCATCCGCAGAAACGTCATGGTCTCAAGTCAACACCTTTGCGCCACACTGAATGCTGAGAGCACGGAGAAAAAAGGCCCGTAAATTTCCTGGCCTTTGTTTCCTTTGTACCCGCTGCGGCAAACACTTCTACCTATTTTGCGTTCATCAGCGCAACCGTGACATCCAGCATCCGGTTGCTGAAGCTGTGGAGTTGTGGCTCCCGCCGCTCGCTTCGCGCGCTTAACCTGGCGCGCCGCCGCGCCAGGTTAGCGTCCGCCGCAACGAGCGGGGCGATGAATACCGCCATCATCTCGCACTCATCAGCGCAACCGTGACATCCAGCATCCGGTTGCTGAATCCCCACTCGTTGTCATACCAGGAGCATACCTTCACCAGCGTACCATCCGACACTTTGGTGAGTGTCGAGTCGAAAACCGAAGAAGCTGGATTGTGGTTGAAGTCGACCGACACCAGCGGATCCTTGTTGTACTCCAGGATGCCCTTGAGGTCGGACTCTGCGGCCTGTTTCACCGCTTCGTTCACTTCTTCCACCGTGGTCCGGCGCTTGGCGACGAACGCGAGGTCAACCAACGATACGTTGATGGTCGGAACGCGAATCGCGAAGCCGTCGAGCTTTCCATTTAGTTCCGGCAGCACCAGGCCCACCGCTGCGGCAGCACCCGTCTTGGTCGGAATCATCGACATGGTCGCGGAGCGTGCGCGGCGCAGGTCGGTGTGATACACGTCGGTCAGCACCTGGTCGTTGGTATAGGCGTGAATAGTGGTCATCAGGCCGTTAACCACGCCGATGCGGTCGTTCAGCGCCTTGACCATCGGCGCCAGGCAGTTGGTTGTGCAACTGGCATTGGATATCACGGTATGCGCCGCTTTGAGCGTAAGGTGATTTACGCCGTACACCACGGTCGCATCCACGTCCTTGTCGCCCGGCGCGGAGATGATGACCTTCTTTGCGCCCGCGCTTAGATGAGCGCCCGCTTTGGCCTTGCTGGTGAAGAGCCCGGTGCACTCGAGCACACTGTCCACGCCGAGTTCTTTCCACGGCAGTTCGGCCGGATTCCTCTGCGCGCACACCTTGATCCTGTCGCCGTTGACGACAAGGAAATCCCCGTCGACCGCAACACTACCCGGAAACTTGCCGTGTACCGTGTCGTATTTGGTGAGGTGCGCATTGATTTTCGCGTCGCCGAGGTCGTTGATCGCGACGATCTGGATGCCGTGTTTTTTGCCGCCCTCGTAGTTGGCACGCAGAATGTTGCGGCCGATGCGCCCGTAGCCGTTGATTGCAACCCGGATGGTCATGAACGGAGCCCCTTGAAAAGCCGGAATTTTACTTCACTGCGCCGCCTACTCACAGTAATGATGCGGCGCGGTCGCGAACTTGGTTGCGCTGCGCGGGAGCGTCTCCTATAGTAGGGACAGCGGCCGCCCTCCGGCGGCAGCGGCAACAATCACCAAGACCGCTTTTGAACGCCGGCGACAGGCGTCGGTGCGATGTCCATAAACAATGACACGTGGAGGAAAAAATGAAGCAGTCCGCTGCTAGGCTAACCTTAACCGCGTTGACGCTTGCGAGCATGCTGGCGTTCTCCGCTTTCTCTCGTGCAGGCGACGTCGAAGTCCTGCATTGGTGGACTTCCGGCGGCGAGGCCAAGTCGGTCGCCGAATTGAAGAAGATCCTCGAAGCCAACGGCCACAATTGGAAGGACTTTGCGGTTGCCGGGGGAGGCGGGGAGAACGCCATGACGGTGCTGAAATCGCGCGTGGTCTCCGGCAAACCGCCGACTGCCGCACAAGTGAAGGGCCCGTCGATTCAGGAGTGGGCACGGGAGGGAGTGCTTGCTAACCTTGATGATGTCGCCAAGGCGGCAAACTGGGATGGCCTGCTCCCGGCGGTGGTCAGCAGCGTCATGAAGTACCAGGGCCATTACGTGGCGGTGCCGGTCAACGTGCACCGGGTAAACTGGATGTGGGCCAATCCGGAAGTATTCAAGAAGGCCGGCGCCAAGATACCGGCCACCTGGGTGGAATTCGCGGCCGCTGCCGACAAGATCCAGAAGGCCGGGTTCATCGCGGTTGCGCACGGCGGCCAACCCTGGCAGGACGCCACCGTGTTCGAGTCGGTGGCGCTCGGAGTCGGGGGCGCCGACTGGTACAACCGGGCTTTCGTAAATCTGGACGCCAGCGCGCTCAACAGCCCGACGATGGAAAAGTCGTTCGCGACGCTGCGCACCGTGCAGAAGGCCATCGACAAGGACGCTGCCAACCGCGACTGGAACCTCGCCACCGCGATGGTGATCAACGGCAAGGCGGCGATGCAGTTCATGGGCGACTGGGCCAAGGGCGAATTCACCGCCGCCGGCAAGGTGCCGGGCAAGGATTACCTCTGCTTGCCGGCCCCGGGCACCAAGGGCGCGTTTACCTTCAACATCGACAGTTTCATCATGTTCGAACAGAAAAGCGCCGATGCCAAGGAAGCACAGCGGGCGCTGGCTGCTGCGATCATGGAGCCGCAATTCCAGGAGGTGTTCAACCTGAACAAGGGCTCGATCCCGGCCCGCACCGGAATGTCCATGGCCAAGTTCGACCAGTGCGCCAAGGATTCTTCCGCGGAGTTCGAGTCGAGCGCCAAGACCAAGAAACTGGTACCGAGTTGGGCCCACGGCATGGCCATGCCGGCTTCGGTCCAGGGCGCTATGTTCGACGTCGTGACGCAGTTCATGAACTCGAACATGACGCCAAAGGCAGCGGCCGAAAAAATGGCTGCTGCGGCAAAATCCAAGTAAGCCACCAAACCTGAGGCGCGGCGGGCGCAGGCCCGCTGCGCCTGCTCGCCAAGAGAACACAGTTGCAGTCATCGGCCTCAGCACAGGCCGGCGCGGCCGCGTCGGCGGTCTCGCCCCGGCGAAGCCTGCTCGACGTCATCGAGCTCGCGCTGCCCAGGATTGTCCTCGGACCCACGCTGCTGATAAGTCTCTTCTTCGTCTACGGTTTCATACTCTGGACCGGCTGGCTGGCGTTTACCGAATCGCGCATGCTGCCGCGCTACGAGTTTGCCGGCCTGGTGCAGTACGTCTCGCTGTTCGGCAACGAGCGCTGGTGGGTGGCGGTGCGCAACCTGGCAGTCTTCGGCGGCCTGTTCATATTCGTTTGCCTGGCCTTTGGACTGCTGATGGCCATACTGCTCGACCAGCGCATCCGCGCAGAGGGCTTCTTGCGCTCCATTTATCTGTACCCGCTGGCGCTATCGTTCATCGTCACCGGCACCGCTTGGAAGTGGATACTCAATCCCGGCCTGGGTTTCGAACGCGTGGTGCAGCAGTGGGGGTTCGCCAATTTCACGTTCGACTGGCTCGTGAACCCGAAGATGTCGATCTACACCGTGGTGATCGCCGGTGCCTGGCAGTCCTCGGGCTTCGTGATGGCGCTGTTCCTGGCAGGGCTGCGCGGTATCGACGAATCCATCATTAAGGCAGCGCAGGTGGACGGGGCGAGCATGCCACGCATCTACTGGAGCATCATTGTTCCCAGCCTGCGGCCGGTGTTTTTCAGCGCCTTCATCATCCTCGCGCACATCGCAATCAAGAGTTTCGACCTGGTGATGGCCTTGACCGGTGGCGGGCCCGGTTTCTCCTCGGACCTGCCGTCTACTTTCATGTACGTCTTCGGCTTCACCCGCAATCAGATCGGCCTGGGAGCGGCGAGTGCGATGATGATGATGCTGACCGTGGCCGCGGTGGTGGTGCCATTGATGTACTCGGAGCTCAGGAGGCAGCGCCGTGGCTGACCACGTGCGGACCCAAATTGCCGGGCCACAGGTACTCGGCCGCATCGTGGTGTACGGGCTGCTGGTGCTGCTGGCCCTTTACTACCTGATGCCGCTGTTCGTGATGCTCAGCACTTCGGTCAAGACTCTGGACGACATCCGCGGCGGCAATCTGATCGCGCTGCCGGCGGAGATTACCTTCGAAGCGTGGGCGAAGGCATGGTCGAGCGCCTGCACCGGGGTCGATTGCAGCGGTCTCAGGGGAAATTTCTGGAACTCTGTCAGCTTTGTGGTGCCGGCGGTGCTGATCTCGACGTTGATCGGCGCGTTCAACGGCTATGTGCTCACAATGTGGCGTTTTCGCGGCAGCGACGCGATCTTCACGGTGCTCATGATCGGCTGCTTCATACCCTTCCAGGTAGTGCTGCTGCCGATGGCGCAGACGCTGGGAGTTCTCGGCATCGCCAATTCGACACCGGGCCTGATCTTCGTGCACGTGGTGTACGGACTGGCATTTACTACGCTGTTCTTCCGCAACTTCTACGTGTCGGTGCCCGATGAACTGGCAAAAGCAGCACGCATCGACGGTGCCGGGTTCTTCCGCATCTTCTGGCGCATCATCCTGCCGCTGTCGCCGCCGATCATCGTAGTGTGCGTGATCTGGCAGTTCACCCAGATCTGGAACGACTTCCTGTTCGGCGTGGTGTTCTCCTCCGGCGAACGCCAGCCGATCACCGTGGCGCTCAATAACCTTGTGAATACCTCGACCGGTGTCAAGGAGTACAACGTGGACATGGCTGCGGCGATCATCGCCGCGCTGCCCACACTTTTCGTTTACGTCGTCGCCGGCAAGTATTTCGTTCGCGGACTCACCGCCGGCGCGGTGAAGGGCTGAGAAAGGGAGATTAAAGTGTCTTCGCTCGCGGTCAGAAACGTGCGCAAGGTCTTCGGCAACGTCGAGGTGCTGAAGGACATCGACCTTGCGATCGAATCAGGCGAATTTCTGATCCTGGTCGGCCCTTCGGGTTGCGGCAAGTCGACATTGCTCAACATCATCGCCGGACTCGAAACCGCGACCTCGGGGGATGTCGTCATCGGCGATCGCGTGGTCAACAATCTGAGCCCGAAGGATCGCGACATCGCCATGGTGTTCCAGTCCTACGCGCTGTACCCGAACATGACCGTGCGCCAGAACATTTCCTTCGGTCTGGAAATGAGGCGCATGCCGAAGCACCAGCAGGATGAAATCGTCGATCGCGTCGCCAAGATCCTGCAGATGGGGCACCTGCTCGACCGCAAGCCTTCGCAGCTTTCCGGCGGTCAACGCCAACGGGTGGCGATGGGCAGGGCTATCGCGCGCGACCCGCAGTTGTTCCTGTTCGACGAGCCGCTGTCCAACCTCGACGCCAAGTTGCGGGTAGAAATGCGCATGGAGATCAAGCTTTTGCAGGAGCGGCTCAAGGCCACCATTGTGTATGTCACGCACGATCAGATCGAAGCCATGACGCTGGGCAGCAAGATCGCAGTCATGCAGGGCGGAGAGATCCGTCAGTTCGGTTCGCCGCAGGAAATCTACGACGAGCCAGCGGACCTTTTCGTCGCCGGCTTCATCGGCTCGCCGTCGATGAACTTCATCAGGACCGAGGTGGTGGAGCACCAGGGCAGCGTCGGGGTGCGACTGCAGTCGGCGGATGAAACCTTCGTGCTGCCTGTGCACGACGCGGAAAAGCCGTTGCGTCCGTGGATCGGCAGGGAACTGATCCTCGGCATCCGCCCCGAACTGATCACCGACAGCGCCAGCAACCAGCGTGCTGGCAGCAACGTCCACACCCGCAGCTGCAAGGTGGAATTGGTGGAACCGACCGGGCCGGATACGCTGGTATTCATCCGCATCAACGGAGAAGTCGTTTGTTGCCGAGTGCGCCCCGAGCAGGCGTGCCCGGCCAACGATTCGATGGAACTGGCGTTCAATCTGTCGAAGGCGGTTTTCTTCGACCCGAAGACCGAGAAACGCATCGTCTGAAGTGATCCCTCCCGGACACGCGATCAGGGCAGGCCGGGGTTCTACGAATCGCGTGGATTGTGTCAGCGGTAGCGGATTTTGAGCGCGATGATCGTACCCGCGGGAATCAGCGTGGCGACGTTTGCAAGTATCACCGGCACCGACTCGATCATGATGCCGTAGATCAGCCACAGAATCACGCCAACGCTGAAGATCGTCAACATTCTGGCGGAAACATCCTTGCCGGACTTGGTGGTGTACATCTTGAGTGCCTGCGGAACAAAAGCGATGGTTGTCAGCGTCCCCGCCAGGAATCCAATCGCGTCGGTCATGCCCATCATGATTTCACCGTATGCCGAAAAAGCGTAGCCAGCCCGCGCAGGGCCGGTGTTTCCGCCAGGATTACGTAAGTCGGGACCGCCGCAACGTAAGCCGAGAAACGGCCTTTGCGCTCGAAACCGGCACGGAACGGCGAACGTACAAAATACTCGCCCAGCCTGGGCACGATTCCGCCGCCGATATAGCATCCCGCGCGCGCGCCCAGCGTCACCACCAGATCGGCCGCCGCCGCCCCCAGGATGGCGCAGAACATGTCGAGCGCTTCGCGGCAATGCATGTTTTCGCCGGCAAGTGCGGCCTCAGTGATCTGCGCCGGGCTCAATGCCTTTGCCGTTACGCGATCCAGCGCGCTCAAGCCCTGATAGAGGTTCTCGAGCCCCATACCGCTCACCACGCGCTCGGTCGAAACATGCTCGAAACGCTGCATCAGCCAGCGCAGGACTTCGATCTCGCGCATAGTCGCCGGGCTGAATGCGGTGTGCCCGCCTTCCCCTTGTAACGCGATCCAACCCCCGCCCGCAGGAAGCAACCCGGACACACCCAGGCCGGTCCCCGGTCCGATCACCGCAATCGCGGTTCCTGCCACTGGCTTGCCGCCGCCGACCTGTCTCAGTTCGTGCGGCTGCAGCGTCGGCACCGACAGCGCAAGCGCGGTGAAATCGTTGATCACATGCAGCCGATCCAGCGCCAGAGCCTGGCGCGTCTTCTCGATCGAGAATCCCCAGGGTCCGTTGGTCAAGTGCACGAAATCGCCGGTAATGCCGGTGGCAACATCGAGCGCGGCTTCGCTGACCCCGGGGTTGCCATGATCGGCAAGGTAGCGGCGGATCGCCTGCTCGAGCCCCTCGAAGTCGGCGCAGCGCATCACCTGCTCCTGCTGCGGCTGGCTGAGGCCGTCGGCGACCAGTGCGAAGCGTGCGTTGGTCCCGCCGATGTCACCCACCAGCCGCAGTGCTCCGCCCATCGCGACTCCTCGTTCGGATCGGCACGCACGCCGTCCGGATTTTGCTACAGAACGCCTTTGACAGCGTTGACCACGCCCTCGACTGTAAGGCCGAAAAATTTGAAGAGATCGCCGGCCGGCGCCGACTCGCCAAAACGATCCAGCCCGACCACCGCGCCTTCCGGCCCGACATACTTGCGCCAGTAGTCTGTAACACCCGCTTCCACCGCCACGCGTTTGACCCCCTTGGGCAGGACCGCGTCTTTGTAGGCTGCATCCTGACGATCGAAAACGCTGGTGCTCGGCATCGATACCACCCGCACGGCGATACCTTGTGTTTCCAGTTCCTTCTTCGCACCCATCGCCAGCGCCACTTCCGAGCCCGTGGCGATGATTACCGCCCGTGGCCCGTCAGCATCGGCAAGAACGTACGCTCCGCGTCCGATCAGCGCGATCTGGTCCGGGCTGCGCGCCTGGAACGGCAGGTTCTGGCGCGAGAACAGCAGGCTGGCTGGCCCGTCCCGTCGTTCGATCGCCGCGATCCACGCCGCGGCGGACTCCACCGAGTCGCACGGGCGCCACACGTCCATGTTCGGTATCAGCCTAAGGCTCGCCGCATGCTCGACCGATTGATGGGTGGGTCCATCTTCGCCCAGGCCAATCGAGTCGTGGGTGAACACGAAAAGGCTGCGGATTTTCATCAGTGCCGCCATGCGCAGCGCATTCCTCGAATAATCGGAGAACGTCAAGAAGGTGCCGCCGTAGGGGATCAGGCCGCCGTGCAATGTCATCCCGTTCATGATCGCGGACATGCCGAACTCGCGCACGCCGTAATAAATGTAGTTGCCGCCGCCTTGCTTCGAGACGGCTTTTGATCCCGACCAGAGCGTGAGATTGGAACCGGCTAGATCGGCGGAACCGCCGACAAGCTCGGGCAACAACGGCGCCAGGTTTTCGATCGCGTTTTGCGAGGCCTTGCGGCTGGCAATGGATTCTGCCTTCGCGTTGACCTTGGCGAGCAGGTCTTGCGCCCGCGTGCGCCACTGCTTCGGTAACTCGCCGTTGACGCGGCGGGTGAATTCGCCGGCTTCGTTCGGAAAGGCCTTGGCGTAAGCGGCAAACTTCCGCTTCCAGCCGGCTTCCAGTTCGGCGCCTTGCGCCCGCGCATCCCAGCCGGCGTAGATATCCTGCGGGATTGAAAAGGGGGGATATTCCCAGCCGATATTCTCGCGGGTGGCGGCAACTTCCTTGTCGCCCAGTGCCGCGCCATGCGTTTCGTGGCTGCCGGCCTTGTTCGGCGAGCCCTTGCCGATTACGGTCTTGCAGCAGATCAGGCTCGGCTTGCCGGTGGCTTGCCTGGCCTGCACGATCGCGGCATCCACCGCGGCGACGTCGTGGCCGTCGACGTTGCGCAGCACCTTCCAGCCGTAGGCTTCGAAACGCTTCGGCGTGTCATCACCGAACCAGCCGCTGATATGGCCATCGATGGAAATGCCGTTGTCGTCGTAGATCACGATCAGCTTGTCCAGGCCCAGCGTACCGGCAAGCGAACAGGCTTCGTGCGATATGCCTTCCATCAGGCATCCGTCGCCGACGAAGACGTAGGTACGGTGATCGACGATGTCGTGGCCGGGACGGTTGAATTCGGCGGCGAGCAATTTTTCGGCGAGGGCCATTCCAACCGCATTTGCAAGCCCCTGGCCGAGAGGGCCGGTGGTGGTCTCCACTCCCGGGGCCATGCCGTACTCGGGATGGCCGGGAGTCATCGAATGCAACTGGCGAAAGCGCCGGATCTCGTCCATCGGCAACGGATAGCCGGTGAGGTGCAGCAGCGCGTACAACAGCATCGAGCCGTGGCCGTTGGATAGCACGAAGCGGTCGCGGTCGGGCCATTTGGGATTCGCCGGATTGTGGCGAAGATGATGTTTCCACAGGACCTCGGCGATCTCCGCCATGCCCATCGGCATGCCGGGGTGGCCGGAATTGGCCTTCTGCACCGCGTCCATCGCCAGCGCGCGGATCGCGTTGGCAAGATCCTTCCTGGTTGCCATGACTCCCCTTCGAGAACACAAAAAATCCCGGCAAACCGGGATCGAGAATGCCGGTATTCTAGCCCGGATATTTCTTCGGCACGCCGGACTACTCTTCGGCGCGGCGCGGCAACTTGATGCCGAGCTGCTTGAGCTTGCGATAGAGGTGTGTGCGCTCCAGGCCGACCCGTTCGGCCACGCGGCTCATGTTGCCGTCCTCGCGACCGAGGTGATACTCGAAGTAGACGCGCTCGAAGGCATCCCGCGCCGCGCGCAGCTCCCGGTCCAGCGGCAGCGACTGCGCCGGGCTGGGAAGCGGGGCCTCGAGCGTGGCAAACGCGTTGGTGACGCCGGCAACGCCGATCTCGGCTCCGAGCGTAAGCTGGGCCACGGTCTTCACCACGCTTTCGAGCTGAACCAGATTGCCTGGCCAATGGTAATTACGCAGGGCATTCAACGCCGCGGTATTGAACGCTCTTGGCGGCGCTTCCTTCGCCTCGATCGCGCGCGAGAGCACCAAGTTGGCAAGCTCTGGAACGTCTTCGGCGCGCTCCCGCAGCGCAGGCACGCGCACGATCACGCCGGCAAGCAGCCCATACAACCTCGGATCGAAGGCACCGCTCGCCACCAATTCGGCCAGTGGCGCCGAAGTCGAAGAAACGATGCGCGTGTTGTAGCGATCCAGTTTGAGCGTCTGTCCCAGCAGACTCTTCTGCTGGCTGCGGGAAAGCGCGTCGACGTCGCGCAGGTACAGGATGCCCTCGGCCGCCTGCCCGACCAGGTTGTTCTCCGCCTGGTCGAATGCCGCCAGATCCTCCGGCGCTACCCATGCGGTGTTGAGTTGGTGAAGCAGGCGCGCGCACTGCTCCATCCCGGTTCCTGGTTCGCCGACAAAAAGGGCGGGCGCTTTCAATGCGCGCAAACGATCGACTTCGGCGCGCAATTGATCCACTGCACGCGACTTGCCGACGGTGGCCAGCACCGCCGGCACGCCGGCCCTAGGCGCGCCCTGCTTGAGCGCCGTGCCTACGGTAGAAAGCAGTTTCTGCAACGCGATCGGTTTTTCCAGGAAGGCGTAGGCGCCGATGCGGGTCGCCTCCACGGCAGTGTCAATGGTGCCGTGGCCGGACATCATCACCACCGGCATGGTCAGCTGCCCGGTGCTCGCCCATTCCTTCAGCAGCGTGATGCCGTCGGTATCGGGCATCCAGATGTCGAGAAGCACCAGATCCGGCCGCACGCGGCCGCGGATCTGGCGAGCCTCGTGGGCATTCTGCGCCAGCCGCACCTGGTGGCCCTCATCGCGGAGAATTTCCGAAAGCAGCTCGCGGATGCCGACTTCGTCGTCGACCACCAGGATCTGGCTCATGTTCCGGCCTGCCTGCTGGCCCGCGGCGCGGCCGCTTCGGCTGGCGCCGGCGGCAGCGTGACGGCAACGCTGGCACCGCGCGAGGGCAGGTTGACGATTGCAATGCTGCCGTTGTGCTCTTCGACTATTTTTCTGACGATGGCCAGCCCGAGTCCCGTGCCTTTGGCCTTGGTGGTGACATAGGGTTCGAAAACCCTCCCCATCAGCGACTCGGGAAAACCTGGACCGTTGTCCTGGATCGTAAGCCGTACGCCATCCCCGACCGAATCGGTGCGCAGCACGATGTACGGCACCGAAATTTCCGACACCGCCTGCTCGGCATTCTGCAGCAAATTGTGGATTACCTGGCGCAACTTCGCGGCATCACCCGATATGTGCGGCAAATCAGCAGCCAGGTCGAGCTGCAAAGCAGGGCGCGACGACTCGTACAGCACGAGCACGTCGTGAATCAGCTGGTTCAGGTCCAGCGGCTGCAAGTCGGGTTCGGGCGAGCGCGCGTACTGGCTGAATGCGTCGACCATGCCTTTGAGTGCGGCCACTTGGTTGACGATGGTCTGGGTGGAGCGCTGCAGGATTTCGGCCTCCTGCTCGTCGAGCTTGCCGGCAAGCCGGTGCTGCAGCCTCTCCGCCGAAAGCTGGATCGGGGTGAGTGGATTCTTGATCTCGTGAGCGAGCCGCTGGGCCACTTCGCCCCAGGCCGCGAGCCGCTGCGCCTGCAAAAGGCGGGTGATGTCGTCGAACACCAGCACCATTCCCGATTCCGCGCCGGCAACGAGCTGCGAGCCGCGCAACAGCAGCACCTGCCTGCCAGCGGCGCCGGACAGTTCGGCCTGCTGTTCCCAGATGTCCGCGCGCGCGCGCCGCAATTGTTCGTGCACAATTCTCCCAACCGCTGCGAGTCGCGACTCGCGGTCTGCCCATTCGTCCGGATGCGTGCCAATCAGCGCGCCGACGTCCACACCAAGAATCTGCTCGGCGCTCAGATTGGCCGAACGCAACCGATATTCCGAGTCGAAAGACATCACGCCAGTGGACAGATTGCCGAGCACATTTTCGACGTAGGCTTTGGCGGCAGCGAGCTGCTCCTGATTGCGTTGCGCCTCGCCACGCGCTTCCGCAAGCTGCATGGTCATCGTGTTGAACGATTCAGTCAGAAGCCCCAGTTCATCGTGTGTCTTGACCGGGTGGCGCTGGCTGAAGTCGCCCTGCGCTACCGCACGGGTGCCGGCGGCCAGAATGCCGAGCGGCGCGGACAGACGCTCGCTGAACACAATTGCCAGCACCAACGCGGAGAGCAGCGTCAGCAGAAGCGACAGCGTCAGTGCCAGAGCGTAGAGGCGCTGCAAGCCCAGGCGCGACAGCGACAGTTCCTGATAATCGCGGTAAATCTCCTGCACGGTCTGGGCGTCGCGCGCCAGTTGGGGCGGCACGGGCTGTACCAGCTGCAACAAGGAGGTGGCGCCGGATACGTCGTTCACCGGCAGCAGCACCCGCAGTTGCAGCCCGCCTTCGCCGACTGCCTCGATCGCGCTATAGGGCTGCTGCATGCGCACCTGCCGCACCACCGACGGCGAGGGCAGTTCCGGGACCAAGCCGGCGGGATTGGCGCCCGAAAACGCAATGACCGATCCGTCGGGGCCGAGCAATGTCGCTTCGTGCACTGCGGCCTTTTCGCGCAGCGTGTTGAGTGCGGCCAGACGCCGCCGCGGCGAGCGTTCCGAGAGTTCCAGAGTCATCGACTCGGCTTTGGCACGCAGTTCCTTGAGCATGTTGTCCAGCGTGATCCGGCCCAGGCTCAAACCGCCTTCCAGCGCCTTGTCCACGCGCACGTCGAACCAGGATTCGATCGACCGCGACAGGAACTGAACCGATACGCCATATACCAACGCGCCCGGCAATACCGCCACCAGTGCAAACAGCAACACCAGCCGTAGCGTCAGCCTGGAGCCGAATACCCGCGCCCTGAGACGCCGGCGCAGCACCAGCAACTGGTATCCGACCACCAGCATGAGCACCAGCACCAGTCCCACGCCCAGTCCAAGCAGCAGCTGCAGATCACCGGAGAACAGCGGCGTGTCGGCGCTGGCGCTCGAAAGCAGGTAGAGCATGACCGCGCCGAGCGCCAACGCCAACGCGATCACGAACTTCATGCCACGGCTCATCAACGAGCGCCTGAGGGTGCGCGTAATGATGCTCATCGCTTGATCGTCCAGCGAAACCATTCTGAGGAAAGGTTCCAGTCGCGCGAAGCCAGCGCATTGATCTGGAACGGCTTGGGCAGTTGCGAGACGTCGAGACGCATGCGGATGACCGCCTCGTAGACCGTGCCCTCGTCGAGCCTATCGGCATCGACGACGAAACGCTGACGTAGCCGCCCGAGCAGGGCGAGCGCCTCGTTCAGAGTGTCGAAATTCTGATGCAGCGCGCCGAACCTCAACCGGTACTGGCGTGTCAGCGCGTTGTAGGACAGCCGGTAATGCTGTTCGAGTTCCGCCACCGACTTGTTCCACAGGTACAACGTGTACCAGCGCGGATAAATCAGTTCGAACTCGACGTCAAAATGCAGCGGCAGGCCTTTGTTGAGCGCGTCCTCGAGAGTGGCGGTGAGGCCTACCTCGAAGTTGGCCTCGAGATAGTACTCGCCGCCGACGAGCGTGAGTTCCGCCGATTTGACAAATATGCCCTCGGTCGTGGCGAGGGCCACGCTGCAGCACAGCGTAGCAACTGCGCAGAGCCAGCGCAGCAAGCTAATTCTTCTGCAGGAGGGCGTAATAGAAACCATCATGCTCGCTATCCGGGAGCAGCAGTCCGCCGCGCCCAGGCATTGCGCCCAGAATCCGCGCCTCCGGGTGCCGCATCGCGAAAACGCCGATCTGTTCTTGGTTCTCTTCCATGAAAATTGAGCAGGTCACGTAGAGCAATTTACCACCGCGGCCG
Source organism: uncultured Alcaligenaceae bacterium (assembly GCA_964650365.1). Classification (GTDB taxonomy): domain Bacteria; phylum Pseudomonadota; class Gammaproteobacteria; order Burkholderiales; family JACQAP01; genus JACQAP01. The sequence continues at coordinate 23,461 of CAZYTR010000113.1, forward strand.
AGCACCTTCCACAGCGCTTCGAGCAATTGATGCTGCTGTTCAGCGAAGCGCCGCACGTCGCCGGCCTGACGCAGCCATTTGATATCCGGATGGCGGCGTACCACGCCCGAGGCGGTGCAGGGCGCATCGAGCAACACCCGGTCGAACGGTTTGTTGTCCCACCACGCCTCGATCGTCGCTGCATCGGCGCAGGCGACCCGCGCATTCAGGCCGAGGCGCTCCAGGTTCGAGCTTACGAGCTTGAGGCGGCCCGGATCGGCATCGAGGGCGGTCATGTCCACGTCGACGAGTTCGAGCATGTGCGCGGTCTTGCCGCCAGGCGCAGCACAGGCATCGAGCACGCGCATGCCGTCGCTGAGATCCATTAACCGTGCAGCAAACTGCGCCCCCGCATCCTGCACCGACACCACGCCTTGGGCGAACCCCGGCAGTTGCTCGACTGGCACTGGGCGCCGCAAAGTGAGGGCGCCGCCTTCGAGCATGCGCGCACCCAGTCCTGCCCGCTCCAGCTCATGCAGGTATTCCTGCTGCGTGCCGCGCCGCCGATTGACCCTCAGTGTCATCGGTGGATGGGTATTGCCGGTCTCCAGGATTTCTTGTACTTCTGACGGAAAGTCACGCCGCAGCCGCTCGATCCACCATGCGGGATACGAGTAGTGTCCTGTGTCGGTGCTGTCTGCTTCCTTCAGCAGTGCGGCGCGGCGGCGCTGGAAATTGCGCAGTACCGCGTTGACGAACGCCTTTACGTTGCGACCGCCTATTTGCGCCGCGCACTCCACCGCGTGATCTACGATGGCGTAGGGCGCGGCCTCGCTGTACTCAAGCTGGTACAGCGCAACCAGCAACAGCGTTTGCAGCTTCCGGTCCTCCACCTGCCTGGGCGCCAACTGCGACAATACCGCGCGCAACCTGCCCAAATGCCGCAACGTCCCGTAGGACAGATCCTGTATCGCTCCCCGTTCGGCGCGCGTGAGCGCGTGGGCCCGTTTCCACGTCGCTTCAAGCGTGTGATTCAGGCTGCTTCCGGAAAGCACCGCAGCCACGGTTTGCGTTGCAATTCGTTGGATGTTGCGCACTGCGGACCGGGATCAGGCGCCGAAGCGCTCGCCGGCGGCGAGCGCCAGTCCATGCAGGAAATCCGCGGCCGCAAGGCGTTTTCCGCCCGCACGCTGCAACTCGGTGGCACGCAACGCGCCGTTGCCGCAGGCGACGACGACGCCTTGTGCGTCGGCACGAAGGATGGTCCCCGGCGGCGCCGGCGAACCTGGCGCGACCGCGGCGCGCCAGACCTTCAACGATTCGCCGCGCATCGCGCAATGAGCGCCAGGGAAGGGATTGAACGCGCGCACCTGGCGATCGACTTCGACCGCCTCACGACGCCAGTCGATCGCGGCTTCGACCTTGGTTATCCTGGGGGCGTAGCTCGCGCCGGCTTCGCTTTGCGGCACGGCCTTTAGCGTTCCATCCGAAATTACCGGAAGCGCCTCGACGATGCAGCGCGCGCCGAGTGCTGCAAGTTTGTCGTGTACGGTCCCGGCGGTGTCCTGCGCGGCAATCGGGATGCGCTGCGTCAGGTAGACCGGACCGCTGTCCAGTCCTTCCTCCATGCGCATGATCGATATACCGGTCTCGCTGTCGCCCGCCAGGATGGCGCGCTGTATCGGCGCGGCGCCGCGCCAGCGCGGCAGTAACGAGGCGTGGATATTGATGCAACCCACCGTGAACAGTTCGAGCACCGCGCGCGGAAGGATCAGCCCGTAGGCGGCGACCACCATCGCCTGCGCGCCCGCAACGTGCAGGCGCGCCAGCAGTTGCGGTTCCTTGAGCGTCTGCGGCTGCAGGAGAGGGAGCCGAGCCCGTTCAGCGAGTTGCTTGACTTCGCCGGCGGCGAGCTTGAGCCCGCGGCCGGCGGGCCGGTCCGGCCGGGTTAGTACCAGCGCAATCTCATGCCCGGCCCCGATCAGCGCCTGCAACGCGCTGGCGGCAAACGCCGGCGTGCCGGCAAATACGATCCGCATCAGAGCGTCTGCCGCTGCTGCTTCTTCAGCTTGCTCAGGATGCGGGTCTGCTTCAGGCGCGAAAGGTATTCGACGAAGACCTTGCCTTTGAGATGATCCATTTCATGCTGAATACATACCGACAACAGTCCGGTGGCCTCGATCGTGAAGGACTTGCCGTCCAGATTGAGCGCCCGCACCTTCACCCACTCGGCGCGCGCGATCTTCTCGAAGATTCCAGGCACCGACAGGCAGCCCTCCTCGCAATCGGACTGACCACGCGACTCGAGTATCTGCGGGTTAATCAGCACCAGCAACTGGTCCCGGGTCTCGGAGAGATCGATCACGATGAGCTGCTTGTGCACGTCCACTTGTGTGGCCGCCAGGCCCACACCCGGCGCCGCATACATGGTCTCGGCCATGCTCCTCGCCATCTTGCGAATTTCGTCGTCAACCACGGCCACCTGCTTGGCCACTTTGTGCAGCCGCCGGTCGGGGTAGCGAAGGATTGGGAGTATCGCCATAATTGCTTGCTAATTTAATAAACTAGATGCAGAATTTAAACCAAAGTATCGATTCTGGCGCCAGGTGGGACTGCCACCCGGCGAGGGATGCGATTCTGGATCGAGAGAAATGGGGGCCTGAGATGGGCAAATCAATTATATCCCTGCTGCTGTTGCTGACCGCGTGGATGCCGGGAACCAGCATCGGCGACGAGCTCGCGTTAGCCGAGAATGCGCCCGATCGCTATGTCGTCGTGAAGGGCGACACGCTTTGGGACATCTCGGCGCGCTTTCTGCGCGATCCGTGGCGCTGGCCGGATATCTGGGGCCTGAACAAGGATGAGATCAAGAATCCCCACTGGATCTACCCGGGCGACGTGATCCTGCTCGACTTCACCGGCATGACCGCGCGCCTGCGTCTGCAGGGAGTCGATGGCGCCACCGACTGGCGTCTGACGGTCACCAAGCTCAGCCCGTCGATACGCAAACTGGATCTCGCTGCAAGCGCGATTCCCAGCATTCCCGCGGAAGCCATCGCCCCTTTCCTGACCAAGCCGCTGGTGGTTGGCGAGGGCGAAATGGCGGCCGCGCCGATTCTGGTCGCCGGGCAGGAAAACCGGGTTGTGCTCTCCGCAGGCGATACCGCCTACGCCACGGGGGTGGTCTGGGAGGATGGTACGGAGTGGAATATATATCGCCCGGGCCGTGATCTGGTCGACCCCGACACCAGGGAATTACTCGGGCGCGAGGCCGTGCATCTTGGCGAATTGAAAGTAAGCCAGTTCGGCGAAGTCAGCAGGGTTGCGATTACCAAGTCGATCCTGGAGATCGCCCCCGGCGACCGCCTGGTAAAGATCACGCCAACGCCGGTGCTGCCCTACATCCCGCGCGCGCCAAGCACACAGATAAAAGGCAAGGTGATCGCCGCCCCTCACGACAGCGTCACGGAAATCGGTCCGCATATGGTCGTGGTATTGAACCGCGGCGCACGCGAAGGCCTGGAAATTGGCAACGTACTTGCCCTGTATCGCGATCTGCCCATGGTCAAGCCGGCCGGCGCGACCAATCCTAAGACGAGGATCAAGCTTCCAGCCGAGCGCTACGGCGTCGTATTCGTATTCCGCGTTTTCGAGAAGGTGTCTTACGCGCTGGTAATGCACACCACGCGCCCGGTCAACCTGCTCGACGCAGTTCAAACGCCCTAGTCCAGCGCCGACGGCGCATGCCGCCGGATCAGGAACTCCTCGCCTGGCTCAAGCTCGGCCTCGTCGCCGAGCTCACTCCCGCTTCCTTTCGCAAACTGCTCGGCGAATTCGGCGACCCGGAAGCCGTGTGCGCGGCAAGCCTCTCTGCGCTTGGGCGCATCGTCCCGAAGGAAGTCGCGGATGCGATCGTGCGCGGCCCGGAGACTACCCGCGTCGATGTTGCGCTGCGCTGGCTCGAAGAACCGGGCAATCGCATCATCAGTCTCGCTGATGCCACCTACCCGCGCCTCTTGTTGGAGATTACCGACCCGCCACCGCTGCTCTATGTGAAGGGCAATCCAGGACTGCTCAACCACGCAGCGCTGGCGGTTGTCGGCAGCCGCAATGCCACCCCGCAGGGCAGTGCCAACGCGGAGGCCTTCGCCCGCGAACTCTCCGACGGCGGTTTCACAGTCATCAGCGGAATTGCACTCGGCATAGATGCCGCCGCGCATCGCGGCGGGCTTGCCGGCGCCTCCTCCTCGCTGGCGGTGGTCGGCACCGGAATCGATATTGTCTATCCGGCGCGTAATCGCGATCTTGCGCATCAACTGGCGGCGCAAGGCGCGCTCGTTTCTGAGTTTGCGCTGGGAACACCGGCGCTGTCGGGGAATTTCCCGAGGCGCAACCGGCTGATCAGCGGACTGGCGCGCGGCTGCCTGATTGTCGAAGCTGCGCTCAGGAGCGGCTCGCTGATCACGGCGCGTTATGCGTTGGAGCAGGGGCGCGAGGTGTTTGCGATCCCCGGTTCGATCCACTCGCCGCTTTCGAAGGGTTGTCACCAGCTGATCAAGCAGGGCGCCAAATTGGTCGAAAGCAGCAACGACATCCTGGAAGAACTCGGCGCTGCGGTAGGAGTCCAGCGCGCAATGTTCGGCATAGCGGATGTTTCTCCGGGGCACGTTGAACTGCTTGCGGCGCTCGGTTTTGACCCGCTCGACCTCGATACACTATGCGAGCGCAGCGGCTTGACGCCGGAAACCGCTTCGGCGATGCTGTTGACACTGGAGCTCGACGGCACCGTCAGCCGGCTACCGGGCGGCAAGTTCCAGCGCGTGCGCTAGCGTCAGGGGCGTCAACACCTCCAGACAGGGGCTCATGTTCGACATACTCGTCTACCTGGTCGAAAACTACTTCCATGCCGGTGCCTACCCCGATCAACAAACCCTTACCAAGCGCCTGTCCGCTGCCGGTTTCGACAGCAGGGACATCTCACAGGCCCTGACCTGGCTGAGCGGCCTGGAGCGCGTCGGCCACAGTAACTCCCGCTTTTCCAGCAGCGACGGATTCCGTTTTTACACCGAGCAGGAACTGGCCGGGCTGACGGCTGAGGCGCGCGGCTTCCTGCTCTTTCTCGAGACGGCGGGCGTGATCAAGGCGTTGCAGCGCGAACTTGTCATCGAACGGGTGCTGGCGCTGGATGAGCCCGCAGTGGACCTCGAAAAAGTAAAGCTTATTGTCCTCATGGTGTTGTGGAACCAGAACGAATCGGTGGATTCTCTTGTGCTCGAGGAGCTGGTCACGCCAAATCAGGAACGCTATCTGCAATAACCATCCTTTGCCTGAACCAGCGCTTGCTCCGCCGCCGGCAAGTTCTTATCATTCCGCCCTCCTTTTTCGGCCGGACGCGTAATGTCCCAAAATCTGCTGATCGTCGAGTCTCCTTCCAAAGCGAAGACTCTCAAGAAGTATCTGGGCCGCGGCTTCGATATCGTCGCCTCCTATGGTCACGTCCGCGACCTGGAGGCCAAGGAAGGCGCGGTCGATCCGGCGGACAACTTCAATATGAAGTACGTTCTGGTCGAAAAAAACAGGAAGCATGTGGACGCTATCGCCAAGGCCGTGGGAAAAGCCGACAGGATTTATCTGGCCACCGACCCGGACCGTGAGGGTGAGGCCATCGCGTGGCACCTCGGCGAGATCCTCAAAGGCAAGAAGCTGCTGAAGAACAAGAAACTTCACCGCGTGGTGTTCTACGAGATCACCGAATCGGCCGTAACGGACGCGGTCGCCAAACCACGCCAGATTTCCATGCCGCTGGTGAACGCGCAGCAGGCGCGCCGCGCACTCGACCACCTGGTCGGCTTCAATCTGTCGCCGCTGTTGTGGAAGAAGATC